>NZ_JCASIC010000010.1:0-217794 GCF_059685695.1 Telluria sp. PB2R4
TGCTGGGCAACGTTAATACTTTTGTGAACATTTGATAATTTAAGTAATCAGTAACCGAAGTCACTGGCACCTTCATCAAACGCCCACACTTATCGACTGTTGATTGTTAAAGAACTTGTTCTGTACTACCTTGCTGTACCGTACGAAGCGTTGTGTTCGTCAGCAGCAGAGAAGTGAGATTATGCAGTGTTTCGCTTAACTCGTCAACCCCTCGTCCGCTTCGTTTTTCAGATTTTCCTGTTGAGCTTGTTACCGTAAGCACTTGATTACGTTAACGTTTTTTGCTCACACCGAAGCGGAGGCGAACTATAGCAAACCCCTGCCCTACCGCGCAAGACCCTGCCGTGAATTTTCACAACAGCCAGTCGATCGGCAGCAAAGACAGTAGCCGTATGCCAGTGCGCTTCCAAATGGTGGTGCCCGGTTCCTGGTCGTGGCGGCGTGTCGTGCCATTCGAACGTTCCAGCCAAAACAGTTTGCCGTTTTCGTCGAGACGTACTTCATAAGCGCGGTCCGGCATGTCCCGGTCGAGCGTCTGGCTGAGCCGCCCGGCCAGCTGCGGGCTGTCGATGACCAGCCCCATTTCGGTATTCAGGTCGACCGAGCGCCTGTCCATATTGAAGGAGCCGATATACACGCTGCGGCCGTCCACGCCGAAGGTCTTCGCATGCAGGCTGGAGGCGGAGCTGCCGAAACGACCCTTCCCGGTATGCGGCAATTCCGGGCCCCATCTGCGGCGCAGCTCGAACAGGGATACGCCCGCCTCGACCAGCTCGCGCCGCCATTTCGCGTAACCCGCGTGCACGGCCGCCACGTCGGTCGCTTCAAGCGAGTTGGTCAGCACGCGCACCTTGACGCCGCTTCGGGCGAAGTCGCCCAGCGCATGCGCAGCATCCGGGCTGGGGACAAAATAGGGAGAAACCAGGTCGAGCTGGCGCCGCGGCTCCCCCAGCAGTTTGCGCAGGCCGACGGCCATGCGTCCGTCCGGATGGGCCTGGCCCAACACCTTCGCGGGGTCGTCGCTGACGAGACGGGCCAGGCTCCACTCCAGCGGCAGCGTGCCCCCGATCAGATGCTCGACGAAAGGCGAGGTGCGCACCGCTTCCAGGTAACGCTGTGCTTCAGGCGGGCCGCGCAGGGCCTCGGCACGTCCGGCCAATGCGCCCGGAGCTTCGGCCTGGGCCGGGTCGACCAGCAACGTCACGGGATAAGCCGAGGCACTGTTCCAATAACGGTCGAAGTCCTGCGACACTGCGGGCACCGCCGGGCCGACCGCCAGGACGTCGAGGTCGACGAACAGCATGGCGCCCGCCGCCCCGAAGTATTCGTCACCGATATTGCGGCCGCCGACGATGGTGGCCTGGTTGTCGGCCGTGAAGGACTTGTTGTGCATGCGCCGGTTCAGGCGCCGGAAGTCGGTCAGGTAGCCGAGCGCGCGCCAGCGGCGCATGCCGAAGGGATTGAACAGGCGTACCTCGACGTTCGCTTCGCGGTCGAGGGCGGCGAGGACGGGATCGAGTTCGGCGGTGTTGTTATCGTCGAGGAGCAGCCGCACCCGGACGCCGCGTGCGGCGGCGCGGCGCAGGGCATCCAGCATGAGCGTGCCGGTCTGGTCGCCGCGCCAAATATAGTACTGCACGTCGAGACTGCGCTCGGCGCTGTGGGCAAGCAGTACGCGCGCCGCAAAGGCGTCGCGCCCGTCGATCAGCGGATAGACCCCGGAATGTCCCGGATGGGCGGCCGCGAGCGGCGCGATCGCCTGCCCCAGCAGGGTGCCCTCGGTGCCGGCCAGCGCCACCGAGTCGATGCGGGGACCGAGCGGCGGCAGCGAGGTGCAGCCGTAGGCCGCCACGGCGACCAGGGAGACCATGGCGAGCGCCGCCGCTCCTCGACGACATGCCGGGAACGACGCCGCCCTCATCGCTTACATGCCTTCGAAATTCGGCTTGCGCTTCTCGAGGAAGGCCGACATGCCTTCTTTTTGCGCAGGTGTGCCGAAGCCCGCGTGGAAGTAACGGCGCTCGTAGCGCACGCCTTCGGTGAGCGGCATCTGGTAGGCCTGGTTGACGCAATCCTTGATCTGCATGGCTACCGACACCGGCATCTCGGCGATGCCCTGGGCGACCTTGAGCGCCTCTTCCATCACGGTATCGAGCGAGTACACGCGCGACACCAGACCGGTGCGCTCGGCCTCGGCCGCATCGATCATGCGGGTAGTCAGCAGCATGTCCATCGCCTTCGACTTCGAGATCGCGCGCGGCAGGCGCTGGGTGCCGCCGGCGCCCGGGGTGACGCCGACCTTGATTTCCGGCTGGCCGAACTTGGCGGTCTCTGAGGCGATAAGGAAGTCGCACATCATGGCCAGTTCGCAGCCGCCGCCCAGGCAGTAGCCCGACACCACGCCGACCACCGGCTTGCGGATATTCAGGATGTGCTCCCAGTTGCGGCCGATGTAATTGCCCGGATACGTGTCTGCCGCATAGGTGTAGTTGGCCATGGCGGCGATGTCCGCGCCCGCGGCGAAGACCTTGTCGCTGCCGGTCAGGACGATCACGTTCACCGCAGGGTCGGCATCGAACGCGTGCAGCGCGGCCCCCAGCTCGTTCATCATGTTGTCGTTCAGCGCATTCATCGCCTTCGGACGGTTCAGGCGGATCACGACGACCTTGCCGTGGTTTTCGATCAGCAGATCTGCATATTCCATGTGGCTTCCCTTTTTCAAGTGAGACGGATCGTAGGTTGGAAGGATTGCCCGGATTGTAACGTCTCACGCCCCAGCAATCACGGTATGATTATTTGTTCAGCAATATTCTGTGCGAGATCACCATTCGTAAGTTCGGCACACATTGGTTCAACAATTGGCTCCGCCAACGCATCCCCGCCGACTCGGTGATGCACGCCCCGGACTTTCGCCGCTTCTGGTTCAGCAGCATCCTGGCCCAATTCGGCGCCCAGATCACGCTGCTGGCCCTGCCGATCTGCGCGGTCCTGATGCTGCATGCGACGCCCGCCCAGATGGGCACCCTGGCCGCCTTCGAATCCCTGCCCTTCCTGCTGTTCGGCCTGCCCTCGGGCGTGCTGCTGGACCGCAGCCGCCGCCTGCCGGTGATCATGGCCAGCGATGCCGTGGTCGCGATCGCGCTCGCCAGCGTGCCGCTGGCCTGGTGGTTCGGCATGCTCACCATCCCCTGGCTGTACGCGGTCGGCTTCGTGATCGGGGCCGGCCACGTGGTGGGTGGCAGCGCCGAACAGGTATTCCTGACCTTCCTGGTCGGGCGCGACGGCCTGGTCGATGCCCAGTCGAAGTTCGCCGCCACGGAATCGGCGGCGCGCGTCATCGGACCCGGCATGGCGGGCGGACTGGTGCAACTGCTGGGCGCCCCGGTCGCCATCCTGTGCAACGTCGCCGGTTTCATCGTCTCGCTGCTCAACCTGCGCCGTATCCGCGCGCGCGAACCGCAGCCGCCGCCGTCGAATTCCCATCCGCTGCGCGACATCCAGGAAGGCCTGGCTTTCGTCTGGAACCAGCCGTTGCTGCGCACTCTGGCCTGGGTCTCGGCCTGCTGGCACCTGCTGTTCTACGGCTACACCGCCCTGCACGTGATTTTCGCCACGCGCGTGCTCGGCATGACGGCGGGGACCATGGGCATGGCCAACATGCTCGGCGGCCTGGGCGTGCTGGCAGCCTCGCTGCTGGTCAAGCCGCTCTCGAAGCGCTTCGGCACCGGCGGCGGCATCCTGATCGGGCTTTGCGTGTCGGCGTTCGGCTTCGCCCTGGTGCCGGCGATCCCGGCGGCGCTGTTCGGCAGCGCAGTATGGACCGTCGCCGCCTATGCCCTCGTGGTGTTCTGGATCGACTGCGGTGCGACGCTGTTCTTCGTCCCCTACATCGCGCTGCGCCAGCGCGTGACGCCGGATGCGGTACTGGGCCGCATGGTGGCGACGATGCGCGCCCTCACCGTGGCTGCCGCGCCGCTGGGCGCCCTGCTGGCGGGCGCGCTGGGTGAAGGATTCGGCGTGCGCGCGGGCCTGGGCTGCATCGCCGCCGGCGCCGTGCTGCTGGCCGCCGGCAGCGTATTCGGCACCCGCCTGAAGGACGCGAAAGCGTAAAGCGCTTCTTATGGCGTCTTGCGCGGGAGCAGCACCCAGACCTGGCCGCGCTGCTTCATCTTGCCGGCCCGGTCCATGGCGTCGGCTCCGAAGCCGTAGAAGAAGTCGGCCCGCACCGCACCGCGGATGGCGCCACCGGTGTCCTGCGCCATCATCAGGCGCTGCATCGGTACCTCGCTGCCGGCTTCGGTCGTCGCCAGGAACAGCGGCGCGCCCAGCGGCACGAAGGCCGGGTCGATCGCCACCGAACGCCCCGGCGTCAGTGGCACGCCCAGCGCACCCTTCGGGCCGAGCGACGGATCCGGCAGCTTCTCTTCGCGGAAGAAGATGGTGCTGGGGTTCACGTTGAACAGCTCCTGGCGCCGCCCCGGGTTGGCGGCGATCCAGGCGCGGATGCCTTGGGCCGTGACCTGCTCCGCGGTGAGCTCGCCCTGCTCCACCAGCCAGCGGCCGATCGCCTTGTACGGATGGCCGTTCTGGTCGGCATAGGCAACACGCACGGTCTCGCCGCTGTCGAGTTCTACCCGGCCGGAGCCCTGCACCTCGAGGAAGAAAGCCTCCACCGGATCGCTTACCCACAGCAGTTCCTTGCCGTTGAGCGGTGCGCGCGCGATCTCGGCGCGGCTGCTGTACGGAACCACAGTCTTGCCTTCGATGCGGCCGCGCAGGCGCATGCCCTTCAGTTGCGGATACACGCTGGCCAGGTCGACCGTGAACAGGTCGTCGGGGACGCGGTAGAGCGGCGTCTGGTTGGCGCCGCCGCGCTTGCGCGAGCCATGCAGCATCGCTTCGTAGTAGCCGGTGATCAGGCCGGTGTCGGCGCCGTCGGCGGCGCGCACCAGGTTGGGCACGAACCGGGTCTCGAAGAAGCGGCGCACCGCCATGCCGTCGCTCGCGTCAAGGGCGCGGGCGGCGGTGCAGACCGCCTTCCAGTCGGCCTTGCCGTTCAGGCCGCGACAGGATTGCAGCATGGCCGGCCAGGCCTGGCGCAGGTCGTCCTGCTCCCAACCCGGCAAGGCGCTGAAGGTGGTCGGCGTCATCAAGGGTGTCGGCGCGGGAGGCTGGACCGGCTGGGGTGGCACATACACCGGGCCCACCGGCGGCGGCATTGTCACCGGCCCGGCGGGCTTGGGCGCCTGCTGCTGCGGCTGCGGCGGCGTGGTCGAGCAAGCCGCCAAAAAGGCGACGAGGGCAAGCGAAGCGGTTACACTGCGGCGTGTTGAAAGCATAAGGACGTGAGGGCCAATATGTGGATCTTGATGGTGGAAGCCGGCGTGGCGCTGTTCCTGCTCGTCTTTATCGTCTGGTGGACGATGTTTGCGGGCCGCAAGGACGTGCCGGGCGACGAACCCGCGCACAAAGAGAAAGACGCGGGCGAGCAGTAATCAGTGCAGCGCGCCAGGCTGCGCCAGCACGAATTCGGGGATCGGCACTTCGAAGCGGTGGCCATCCTCGGCCACGCAGAAGTATTCGCCCTTCATCGAGCCCTGTGGCGTCGACGACTGGGTGCCGCTGGTGTACTCGAACTGCTGGCCCGGTTGCAGCAGCGGCTGGTGGCCGACCACGCCCAGGCCCTTCACTTCCTGTACCGCGTTGTTGGCGTCGGTGATGACCCAGTGGCGCGAGATCAGCTGGGCCGTGATGCTGCCCGTGTTGGTGATCGTGATGGTGTAGCTGAACACGTACTGGTCCCGTTCCGGGTTGGACTGCTCGGGCAGGTACTGGGTCCTGACCTTGACAGCGAATTCATAGGCGGGCATGGGGATTCCTTGCGTGATCGTCAATATTGGTGGAAGCGCCACCTGTGGCGCAAACGACAATCATACCGCGCGGCGCGGCCCAAGGTCGCCTCAGGCGCAGCGGGCATGCGCTTCCTCAGCGTAAAATAGCGGATTCCGAAATCATATTCACTTCGTTTGCACGCCCGCCCATGACCACCTACCGCATCGCCCCCAGCATCCTGTCCGCCGATTTCGCCCGCCTGGGCGAGGAAGTGCGCAATGTCGTCGCCGCCGGCGCCGACATCATCCACTTCGACGTGATGGACAATCACTACGTCCCGAACCTGACCATCGGCCCGCTGGTGTGCCAGGCGATCCGCCCGCACGTGCAGGTGCCGATCGACGTGCACCTGATGGTCAAGCCGGTCGACCGCATCATCCCGGACTTCGCCAAGGCCGGCGCCAACATCATTACCTTTCACCCGGAAGCCTCGGAGCACATCGACCGCACCCTGCAGCTGATCCGCGATAACGGCTGCAAGGCAGGCCTGGTGTTCAACCCGCACACCCCGCTGCACTACCTCGAGCACGTGATGGACAAGATCGACATGATCCTGATCATGTCGGTGAACCCCGGCTTCGGCGGCCAGTCCTTCATCCCGCAGGCGCTGAAGAAGATCGCCATGGCGCGCCGCATGATCGACGAATCGGGCCGCGACATCATGCTGGAAGTCGATGGCGGCATCAAGGCCGACAACATCGCCGAAGCCGCCGCCGCCGGCGCCGACACCTTCGTTGCCGGCTCGGCCATCTTCGGCAAGCCGGACTACAAGGCCGTGATCGACGCCATGCGCGGCGAGCTGGCGAAAGTAGGTAAGTAATGCGGGCCGGCGCAGCAAGCATTCGGGCCGCCATCATCGACCTGGACGGCACCATGCTCGATACGGTGCCCGACTTCGAGGCGGCCCTGAACGGCATGCGCGCCGACCTGGGTCTCGCGCCCATCACGCAGGATTCAATCAAGCCGCTGGTCGGCAAGGGCTCCGAAAAGCTGGTGCGCGACGCGCTGTTGCTCGACTGGGATGCGGCGCGCGTCGATGCCGCATTCGATGACGCGCTGGCCGGCTACCAGCGCCACTACCTGGCCATCAATGGCGACCGCAGCACGCTGTTCGACGGCGTGCTCGAAGGCCTTGCGGCCATGAAGGAACAGGGCCTGCGCCTGGCCTGCGTCACCAACAAGCCGGTCGCCTTCACCACGCCGCTGCTGGCGCAGAAGGGACTCGCGCCCTGGTTCGAGCTGGTCTACGGCGGCGACTCCTTCCCGAAGAAGAAGCCGGACCCGATGCCGCTGCTGGGCGTCTGCACCGCATTCGACCTGCCGCCATCGCAGATCGTGGCGATCGGCGACTCATCCAACGATGCGGAAGCGGCGCGTGCCGCGGGGTGTTTTGTGCTCACAGTCCCATATGGTTATAACCACGGACGGCCTATACAAGAAATTAATTCTGATGGTATAGTGGCCTCGCTGCTAGAAGCAGCCAAGCTGATAACTGCGCACAACCTCACCGCAAAATAAGTCATCTATACATGTTTTTCACCAAAAAACACACTGTCAAGCAAACCGGCGCCCTTGAGGCCTGGCTGTGGCGACGCTGGCAATCCTGGGCTAACTGACCCGTCCCGATTGCTGCCGCTTGCGTTCGTCCAGCGGCAGGTTTTTTGAAGTGAACCACCGCCCTTCCCTCTCCCGGGCGGTCTGGAGACAAGCATGACCGAACTCGAATTCAAATCGCTGGCCAACCAGGGCTACAACCGCATTCCCTTGATCGCGGAAGCCTTCGCCGACTTAGAGACCCCGCTCACGCTCTACCTCAAGCTGGCCCAGTCGCAGGGGTCAGGCAAGAACACCTTCCTGCTCGAATCGGTGGTCGGAGGCGAGCGCTTCGGCCGCTATTCCTTCATCGGCCTGCCCGCCTCGACCCTCATCCGCAGCAGCGGCAATCGCCTCGAGGTCGTCAAGCACGGCGAAGTGGTCGAGACGCACGAGGGCAATCCGCTCGAATTCATCGAGGCCTACCAGTCGCGCTTCAAGGTAGCGCTGCGCCCGGGCCTGCCGCGCTTCTGCGGCGGCCTGGCCGGCTACTTCGGCTACGACACCGTGCGCCACATCGAGCGCAAGCTGGCAGCCACCTGCCCGCCGGACGAGCTGGGCCTGCCGGACATCCAGCTGATGCTGACCGAAGAGCTGGCGGTGATCGACAACCTGTCGGGCAAGCTGTACCTGATCGTCTACGCCGACCCGGCCCAGCCGGAAGCCTATGCCAAAGGACGGCAGCGCCTGAAAGACCTGCGCGTGATGCTGCGCCGGAGCGTCGATGCGCCGGTGACGTCCAGCTCGGTACGTACCGAAGCGGTGCGCGACTTTAGCAAGGAAGATTATTTGAAGGCGGTGGCCAAGGCCCACGAATACGTGATGGCGGGCGACCTGATGCAGGTGCAGATCGGCCAGCGCATCCGCAAGCCCTACGTGGATTCGCCTCTGTCGCTGTACCGTTCGCTGCGCTCGCTGAACCCCTCGCCCTATATGTACTACTACAACTTCGGCGACATGCAGATCGTCGGCGCTTCGCCGGAGATTTTGGTGCGCAACGAGTCCCTCCCCGACGGTGGCAAGAAGGTCACCCTGCGCCCGATCGCCGGCACCCGTCCGCGCGGCGCCACGCCGGAGCGCGACGCCGAACTGTCGGCCGAACTGCTGGCCGACCCGAAGGAAATCGCCGAGCACGTGATGCTGATCGACCTGGCGCGCAACGACATCGGCCGCATCGCGGAAACCGGCAGCGTCAAGGTGACCGACCGCATGGTGATCGAGAAGTACTCGCACGTGCAGCACATCGTCTCCAACGTCGAAGGCAAACTGAAAGACGGCATGTCGAACCTCGACGTGCTGCGCGCCACCTTCCCGGCCGGGACGCTCACCGGTGCGCCGAAGGTGCGGGCGATGGAAGTGATCGACGAGCTCGAGCCGGTCAAGCGCGGCATCTACGGCGGCGCCTGCGGCTACCTGTCATTCGGCGGCGAGATGGACGTGGCGATCGCGATCCGCACCGGCGTGATCAAGGACGGCAACCTGTACGTGCAGGCCGCGGCCGGCATCGTGGCCGACTCGATTCCCGAGATGGAATGGCAGGAAACGGAAAACAAGGCGCGCGCGGTGCTGCGCGCGGCCGAACAGGTGCAAGACGGCCTGGATGGGGAGTTCTGACATGCTGCTGATGATCGACAACTACGACTCGTTCACCTACAACATCGTCCAGTACCTGGGCGAACTGGGCGAGGATGTGCGCACCGTGCGCAACGACGAGATAACGCTGGCGCAAATCGAAGCCATGGCGCCCGAGCGCATCTGCATCTCGCCGGGCCCGAAGGCGCCGAAGGATGCCGGCATCTCGCTCGACATCCTGCGCGAATTCAAGGGCAAGCTGCCGATCCTGGGCGTGTGCCTGGGTCACCAGGCGATCGGCGAAGCCTTTGGCGGCAACGTCATCCGCGCCAAGCAGGTCATGCACGGCAAGACCTCGCTCATCGCCCATACCGGCGAAGGCGTGTTCAAGGATTTGCCCAGCCCCTTCACCGTGATCCGCTACCACTCGCTGGCGATCGAACGTTCATCGCTGCCGGACTGCCTGGAAGTGACGGCCTGGACCGACGACGGCGAGATCATGGGCGTGCGCCACCGGGAATACGACATCGAGGGGGTGCAGTTCCATCCCGAGTCGATCCTGTCGGAACACGGTCACGCGCTGTTCAAGAATTTTTTGGCGCGCTGAGCATCACCCCCGCCCGATGAGTCGTCGTTCCCGCGAAGGCGGGAACCCAATTTTGCCAGCGTCACGACTACGTTTGAATGATGTGGTACGCAACGAACTTGGATTCCCGCCTTCGCGGGAATGACGGTGCGGAGGGAAAATCCTAGAAATACGCTGCAGAGTACCTCTTACCAATACTGGAACCGCCATGCCGATCACCCCACAAGAAGCCCTGCTGCGCTGTATCGAACACCGCGAGATCTTCCACGACGAGATGCTGTCACTGTTCCGCCAGATCATGTCGGGCGAGATGTCGCCGACCATGGTCGCGGCGCTCACCATGGGCCTGCGCGTGAAAAAGGAAACCATCGGCGAGATCACCGCCGCCGCCCAGGTGATGCGTGAATTCTCGACCAAGGTGCCGATGGCCGACACCACCAACCTGCTCGACATCGTCGGCACGGGTGGCGACGGCGCCCATACCTTCAACATCTCGAGCGCCGCGATGTTCGTGGCCGCAGCCGCCGGCGCGCGCGTCGCCAAGCATGGCGGGCGCAGCGTGTCTTCGTCTTCCGGCAGCGCCGACCTGATCGAATCGCTGGGCGCCAACATCGACCTGACACCCGAACAGATCGCCCAATCGATCGCCCAGACCGGCATCGGCTTCATGTTCGCGCCCAACCACCATGCAGCCATGAAGCACGTGGCGCCAGTACGCCGCGAACTGGGCGTGCGCAGCATCTTCAATATCCTGGGGCCGCTCACCAATCCGGCCGGCGCACCGAACATCCTGATGGGCGTATTCCACCCCGACCTGGTCGGCATCCAGGTGCGCGTGCTGCAGCGCCTCGGCGCCCAACATGCGATGGTGGTGTGGGGCCGCGACAACATGGACGAAGTCTCGCTGGGCGCCGGCACCCTGGTGGGCGAGCTGGTGAACGGCGAGATCCGTGAGTACGAGATCCATCCGGAAGACTACGGCATGTCGATGATCTCGAGCCGCAACCTGAAGGTTGCCAACACCCTCGAGTCGAAGGAACGCGTGATGGAAGCGCTGCGCGGCGAAGCCGGCCCGGCCACCGACATCGTGGCGTTGAACGCCGGCACCGCGCTGTATGCGGCCGGTGTGGTGGCGTCGATCGAGGAAGGCCTGGCGAAAGCGCGCGCCACGATCGCGTCCGGCGCGGCGGTGGCCAAGCTCGAGCAATTCGTCACTGTCACGCGCCAGCTCGGCGGCCATGCCTGAACAAACCAGCCAGCGAACGCATTGAGATTCTTATGTCCGACATCCTGAACAAGATCCTGGCCGTCAAGGCCGACGAAGTCTCCGCCGCCAGGAAAGCACGCGGCCTGGCCAGCCTGCGCCGGGACGTGGAGAGCGACCTGGAAGCGCGCCGCGCCATCCGCGGTTTCGAGAACAGCCTGCGCAACAAGATCGCCGCAGGTCATGCCGGCATCATCGCGGAAGTGAAGAAGGCCTCTCCGTCAAAAGGTGTGCTGCGGCCGAACTTCCAGCCGGCGGCGATTGCGCAAAGCTACGCGGAGCATGGTGCGGCCTGCCTGTCGGTGCTGACCGACGTACAGTTCTTCCAGGGCTCCGTCGACTACCTGCGCCAGGCGCGCACGGCCTGCGCACTGCCGGTGATCCGCAAGGACTTCATCGTCGACCACTACCAGGTGTACGAGGCGCGCGACATGGGCGCGGATGCGATCCTCTTGATCGTGTCGGCCCTGGACCACGGCCTGATGGCCGAACTGGAAGCCTGCGCGTTCGACCTGGGCATGGACGTTCTGGTCGAAGTGCACGATGGCGAGGAACTGACTGCGGCGCTGAAGCTCAAGACGCCGCTGGTGGGGATCAACAACCGCAACCTGCGCACGTTTGACGTATCGCTCGACACGACCCTCGGCCTGCTGCCAAGGATTCCGGCGGAGCGCCTGGTGGTGACCGAATCGGGCATCATGGGGCCGGCGGATGTGGCGCGGATGCGGGAAGCGAACGTGCATGCCTTCCTGGTGGGCGAGGCCTTCATGCGGGCGCCGGAGCCGGGGGTGGAGTTGCAGCGCTTGTTCGGCTAAAGGCCAACGGAACTCTGGTTGATGAGCAGCGTCGAAGTTAAGCGCCCCCGAGGCGCCAACCTGCGACGCTCACACATCCACCATGAACATTTCTCTTCGCAGTAAAGCGCTTTACCCGATCCTGCTGGCGATCCTGTCCGGCTGCGCCAGCCCTCCTCCACCTACCGCCGTCGAAGAACGCAGCACGGTCGCCGTCCCGCCCAAACCGGCGCTGACCCTCGCCCCGGTGCCGCAGCCCTCGCTCAGCCTGGAAGACTACAAGGCCAATGTGGCGCGGCACGTTTATACACGCAATGCCGAGCGCAGCTTCAGCGGACCGCTGCCGCCGATGCTGCCGGCGATCGTGGTGGTCAATATCACGGTGGACCGCGACGGCCACATGACCGACGTGCAGGTGCAGCGCTCGCGCGATCCGAATGCGTCGCGGGTGGCGCTGGAGTCGATCCTGCGCAGCGGCCCGCTGCTGCCTCGCCCCGAAGGCCTGCTCGCCGCCAACAGCAACGCGATGACCTTCTCGGAGACTTTCCTGTTCGTCGAGGACTATCGCTTCCAGCTGCGCACCATTGCCGGCCCGCAGGATTGGGGCCCCTGGGGTGGCGCCGATCTATGAAAGCCAGGACGCCGGCACCCCAGCCATTTACTTGCCGCTTACTTGCCAAGAACGTTCAGCACCGCCAGGCTCATCGCCTGCGCGGCGGTCTTGATCGACGGTTCCGGCACCGGCGCGTAGAACGGCGAATGGTTGAAGGCGATCGGCTTGCCGCCTTCGCGCTCGGCATCGCGCACGGCCTTGGGGTCGTACACGCCGGTGAAGAAAAACATCGAGGGCACGCCTTCGTTGACGAACAGCGAGAAGTCCTCGCTGGCGGTCATGGCCGGCATGCGCTGGGCGTTGGCAGCCCCGAAAGCGTCCTTGAACACCGCTTCGGTCCTGGCGACCAGCGCTTCGCTGTTGACGATGGCCGCCCCGCCGCTGATCAATTGCACGTCGGGCGCCGGCGCACCGGCCATGGCGGCGGAGGCGTTGGCGACGCGGCGCACGCCCTCGAGCAGCTTGGCGCGCACGGCCGGGCTGTACGAACGGATGGTGCCGCGCACCTGCACGCTGTCCGGAATGATGTTGCCGACCGTGCCGCCCTGGATCGCGCCAATGGTGACCACGCCGAATTCCTTCGGGTCCTTCTCGCGGCTGACGACGGTCTGTACGTCGACCACGAAGCGCGCCGCAATGGTAATCGGATCGAGCGACTTGTCCGGCGCCGAGCCGTGGCCGCCGCGGCCCTTGAACACGATCTCGATCGCGTCCGAATTGGACGAGACCGGGCCGTGGTTGAAACCGACCGTCCCGTGCGCCAGCGGCCAGGAATGCAGCGCGAACGCGTAGTCGGGCTTGGGGAAACGCTTGAACAGGCCGTCGTCCAGCATCGCCCTGGCGCCGGACACGATCTCTTCCGCCGGCTGGGCGATGAACACCAGGGTGCCCTTCCATTTCTGCTTCATCTCGGCCAGCGTGCGCGCGGTGCCGAGCCATCCGGCCATGTGGACGTCGTGGCCGCAACTGTGGGTGACGAAGCTCTCGCTGCCGTTGCTCACCGCCCTGGCGCGGCTGGCGTACGGCAGGCCGGTCTTTTCTTCCATCGGCAGGCCGTCCATTTCGGTGCGCACCAGCACCGTCGGGCCGGCGCCGTTCTTCAGCACCGCCACGATGCCGGTCTTGCCCACCTTCTCCGTTACCTCGAAGCCGAGCTTGCGCATCTCCTCAGCCAGCTTGCCGGCGGTGCGCACTTCCTGGAAGGCGATTTCGGGATGGGCATGGAGGTCCTTGTAGACCGTGTCGAGCCAGGGGTACATGGCGTTGACGCGGGTGGTGATGTCGGATTTGAGTGGGGTGGGGAGCTGGGCCAGGGCGGGCGCCATGGCGAGGGAGAAGATGGAGGTGGCGATGCAGTTCAGGGCAGTTTTCAAGTAGACCTCATTGCTGACACTGTTTGAACGCGTGGGCGGCAAAGCCGCCCACGCTACGAAAGCCTTAGACGCCGCTGGGGCGCTTGAGGGCCGACGACTTCTTGCCGGCGACCGCTTGCGACAGCGTGATGCACGGCACGCGCTCGCCCTGCAGCGTCACGTCGAAGGCCATCAGCTCGTCGCGGCGGAAGGCGTGCACGCTGAACCTGTCGCCGACGCGGTAGCGCTGCAACAGCGTGTCGACATTCGACGGATTGCCGGTGACGCGCAGGCCGTCGATCGCGATCAGCACGTCGTGCGCCGACAGGCCGGCGCGGTGCGCGGCGCCGCCCTCGTGCACCTGGGTCAGCTTGGCGCCCAGCGGGTCGCGGCCGATGGCGGCGTCGAGCGACGGCTTGCCGCCCTTGCGCTCGTCCACCAGCTTGACGCCGAAGGGCGCGTAGAGCTTGGCCAGCGGCAGGTCTTCGGTTCCGCGCACCCAGCGTTCGAACTGGGTGCGCAGGCGCGTGCCGGCCACTTCGTCGAAGATCGCCTCGACTTCCGCGTCCGTCACGCCGCGGCCCGCGCCGTCGTAGAAGTCGCGCCCGAAGCGCTCCCACAGCGCCAGCATCACGTCGTCGAGCGACCTGGCGCCATTGGTCCTGGCGCGGATGGTCAGGTCGAAGGCCAGCGCGATCAGCGAACCCTTGCTGTAGTAGCTGATGATCGCGTTCGGCGAGTTCTCGTCCTGGCGATAGTACTTGCTCCAGGCGTCGAAGCTGGAATCGGCCACGCTTTGCTTGGTGCGGCCGCTGCCGCGCAGGACCCCGCCGATGGTCTTGGACAGCAGCTTGAAATAGGTCGCCTCGCCGATGATCCCGGCACGCACCAGCATCAGGTCGTCGTAGTAGCTGGTAAAGCCTTCGAACAGCCAGAGCAGCGGCGTGTAGTTCTCGGTCTGCAGGTCGTAGGGCGCGAACACCGCCGGCTTGATGCGCTTGACGTTCCAGGTGTGGAAGTACTCGTGGCTGCACAGGCCGAGGAAGCGCAGGTAGCCTTCGCCCGGCTCGGCACTCCTCGCGGTGGCCAGGCTGGGCAGGTCGGCGCGGGCGCAGATCAGGGCGGTCGAGGCGCGGTGCTCGAGGCCGCCGTAGCCGTCGCCGACCGCCATCGTCATGAACACGTAGCGGTCCATCGGCGCACGCGTCGTGTTCGGCTCGAAGAAGGCGATCTGGGTTTCGCAGATGGCTTTCAGGTCGGCCTGGAGGCGCGCCATGTCGAGGTTCGGCACGCGGCCGGTGACGACGATGTCGTGCGGGATGCCGTGCGCCTTGAAGCTTGCCAGTTCGAAGTCGCCCATCTCGACCGGATGGTCGATCAGTTCATCGTAGTCGCCTGCCACGTAGGTGCCGAAGCCGTAGCGCTTGGCGCCCAGCTCCTTCATCGCCGTGGCGACGCGCCAGCCCTTGGCAAGCGGATCGCCGGGGCGCTGGATATCCACCTGGTGAGGTAAAGCTTCCTGGCCGGCCACGCGCAGGAATACGCTGGTGCCGTTGAAGAAGCCGTGGGTCTGGTCGAGGTGGGCGGCGCGTACCGACAGGTCCCAGGCATACACCTCATAGTGCAGGGTCAGCGAGCCAGACACTCTGGCGGCGCGCCATGCGTGCTTGTCCAGTTTCGTGAGGACGACGTCCTGGCCGCCGCTCTCGGCGCGGATGCGCACGATGTTGCGCGCGAATTCGCGGATCATGTAGCTGCCCGGGATCCAGGCCGGCAGTACGAACACCTGCCCGTCCGGATCGGGGGCTGCGACCGTGACGGTGACGTTGAACAAGTGGCCGGCGAGGTCTTTCGGCACGATGGTGTACAGAATGGCGGGCTGCTCTGGCTTCTTTTTCTGGGAAGGTTTTTTCATGGTGGGTTCGTGTTCATGCGGCCGGAATATGCTCCCTAGTGTAATCGGATTCGATCACGGCTGGAAAGAATGGCATGCATGGGTCATGCCGGCAGGTCCGGGGGCGTATCGATGTCGCGCAGGATGCCGGGATCGTCCACCGCGACTTCCCGCACCGCATGGGCCAGCAGCAGCCGGCGCGCGCCCTGGTCGCCCGACATCGCCAGCAAGGCGTCGCGATGCGCGGCGCCAAAGGCAACCGGGTTGCCGCGCCGCCCCGCATGCACCGGCACGGCAATGCCTGCGCCGTCATCCACCGCGGCACGCAGCGCCACCATGGTGGACGCCGCGACAAAGGGCATGTCGCCCAGCGCCACCAGCCAGCCTTCGGCGGGCAGCGAATGCCGGATCGCGTGGACCAGCGAGGCGCCCATGCCGCTGTCGGCATCAAGGCATACGGTGACTTCGCAGCCGAGCGCGCGCAAGGCGGCGGCCACGCCCCCATCATCGGGCGGCACCACCGCGACCACGCGCGGCACACAGGACAGGAGAAGGCGCGCGCTGGCGGCCACCACGAGGTCGCCGCCTGGCAGCCGCTGGAGCAGCTTGTTGCGCACGCCGCTGGGGTCGAAGCGGCGGCCCCGGCCGGCGGCAAGCAGGACGCCGGTCAGGGAGGTGCGCGTCGGCGACATGCGCGTCGGCGACATGCGCGTCTGCGACATTCCGTTCAGGCCGTGGCCAGGTCGAAGGGCAGCTTGCGCAGGCGCTTGCCGGTCAGCCTGAACAAGGCATTGGCAAAGGCCGGCGCCAGCGGCGGCAGGCCCGGCTCGCCGATGCCGGTCGGCCGGTCGTTCGATGGAACGATGTGCACTTCGACCCGGGGCATGTCAGTCATGCGTGCCACCGTATAGTCGCCGAAGTTCTGCTGCTCGACGACGCCATCCTTGAGGGTGATGGCGGCCCCGGGCAGCGTCATGCCCAGGCCCATCAGCGCCGCGCCCTGGATCTGCGCCTCGATGGTGAGCGGGTTGACGGCCATATTGCAATGCACGCCGGCCACCGCACGGTGCAGCTTGGGCACCCCGTCGACCACCGAGGCCTCGACCACGTAGGCAACCACGGTGCCGAAGGATTCGTGCACGGCCACGCCCCAGGCGCGGTCTTTCGGCAGGGTCTTCTTGCCGTAGGCGGATTTGGCGACCGCCAGGTCCAGTGCCGCGTGATGGCGCTTGTGCTTCGGATCGATCAGGCGCTTGCGGTAGGCTACCGGGTCTTCGCCGCTGAGGTGGGCGGCTTCGTCGATCAGGGTTTCCATCACGAAGGCGGTGTGGGTCGAGCCCACCGAGCGCCACCACAGCACCGGGACATTGGCCTTGGCGATGTGCGCACTCAGGTTCATCGGCACGTCGTAGGGCGCGCCCATTCCTTCGACCATGGTGCCGTCCACGCCCCCCTTGATCATGAAGGCCTCGAACGGGGTGCCGGCGGCGATCGACTGGCCGACGATGACATGGTCCCAGCTGAGGATATTCCCCATCGGTTCCAGGCCGATCTCGGCGCGGTGCACGTGCGAGGGGCGGTAGTAGCCGCCTTTGATGTCGTCCTCGCGGCTCCAGACCAGCTTCACCGGACCGACATGCCCTGCCGCCCTCCAGGCCTTGGCGATATTGACCGCCTCGACCACGTAGTCCGACGTCGGTACGGCGCGCCGCCCGAAGCCGCCGCCCGCCATCATCGTGTGCAGGGTCACCTGTGCGGGCTTCAGGCCCGCCGCGGCCGCTGCCGCGGCCTGGTCGGCGGTCTGGAACTGGGAGCCGACCCACAAGGTGCAGGAATCACTCTTCAAGTCGACGGTGCAGTTGATCGGCTCCATAGGCGCGTGCGCGAGGTAGGGGAATTCATAGACCGCCGAGATCGTTTTCGTCGCGCTGCCCGGCGTGAGCACCTCGGCCTTGCGCGCGACTGCGCCGCGGGTCTTGGACAGCGCGACGAATTCGGCCAGCTGCGCCGCGCTGCTGGTCTTGTCCAGGCCATCGGTGTTCCACTCGACCTGCAACAGGTCGCGGCCCTGTTTCGCCGGCCAGTAGCCGTCGGCGATCACGGCGATGCCGCGGCCGCCCCGGTCGAGCGGCACTTCCAGCACGTCGATCACGCCGCGCACGGCTTTCGCCTTGGACGCGTCGAACCTTGCCACCCTGGCGCCGAACACCGGCGGATGTGCCACCACGGCGACGGCAGGCTTGGCGCCTTCGGGCTTGAAGTCGATGCCGAACTGCTGGCGGCCGCTGGACTTGGCGCGCGCGTCGAGACGCCGCACCGGCTTGCCGATATAGCGGAACTGCTTCGGCTCTTTCAGCACGACAGCCTTGGGTACGGGCAGCTTCATCGCGGCCTCGGCCAGCGCACCGTAGGTCGCCTTCTGCCCGGCCGGCCCGGTCACCACGCCGCGCGCGGTGCGGCATTGCTCGGGACCGACATTCCACTGCGCCGCGGCAGCCGCGACCAGCATCGCGCGGGCGGCGGCGCCGACTTCGCGGTAGCGCGCGAACGAGTTCGGGACGGAGCTCGAGCCGCCAGTCATTTGCATGCCGAAACCCGCATCCTTGTAGACGTCGGCCGCCGGCGCCAGTTCGGCCCGCATTTGCGTCCAGTCGGCATCGAGCTCCTCGGCGATCAGCATCGGCAAGGCGGTGTGCACGCCCTGGCCGAATTCGAGGCGGTTGACCATGACGGTGACGGTATTGTCCGGCGCCACGCGCAGGAAGGCGTTCGGCGCTTCGACCACCCTGGGAGGGACACTGGCCATCGCCAGGCGTCCGCCCGCCGGCAGCAGGAATCCCAGCACCAGCCCGCCGGTCGCGCCGGCGCCGGCCTTCAGGAATCCGCGGCGGGAGGCAAGGCCGTCCTTGAGCACAGCCGCTGCTGCGCCATTCAACCATTCAGTACGCATGCGGCCTCCTCAGGCGAGGGTCTCGGCGGCATCCTTGATGGCCGCGCGGATCCGTTGGTAGGTACCGCAGCGGCAGATGTTGCCGCTCATCGCATTGTCGATGTCGGCATCGAGGGGGCGCTTGTTGGTGCGCAGCAGGGCCACGGCGCTCATCACCTGTCCGCTCTGGCAGTAGCCGCACTGCGGCACGTCGTGCTTGACCCACGCATCCTGCACCGCCTTGCCGACCTTGTCGTTCTCCATCGCTTCGATGGTGGTGATCTTCATGCCCTGCGCGCTCGATATCGGCGTGACGCAGGAGCGGATCGGGTTGCCGTCCAGGTGCACGGTGCAGGCGCCGCACAGCGCCGCGCCGCAACCGAACTTGGTGCCGGTCATGTCGAGCTTGTCGCGCAAGGCCCACAGGATGGGCGTGCCGGGGTCGGCGTCGACCTGGAGGTCGCGCCCGTTGATGTTCAAGGTGACCATGTACTGCTCCCTGTCTGGACTACGTAATTGTTGTTTTTACTTCAACGACTGCAGCTTGGTTTCCAGTCCCTTCAGGTCGATCGCGCCCGGAATGCGGGAACCGTCGCTGAAGAAGATGGCCGGCGTGCCCTGGATACGCAACTTCTGGCCGAGGGCCACCACCTGCTCGTTCGGCGATTCGCAAGCGGCGGGTGCGGCAGGCGGCAGCTTGTTATTGATCATCCAGTCGTCCCAGGCCTTGATGCGGTCCGGCGCGCACCAGATGTTCTTCGACTTCACGAACGAATCCTCGGACAGGATGTTGTACATGAACGTGTAGATGGTGACGTTGTCGATTTCCTTGAGCGTGGTCTGGCGCAGGCGCTTGCAGTAGCCGCAGTTCGGGTCTTCGAACACGGCGATGACGCGCTTGCCGTTGCCCTTGACCTGTTTCAGCGCCATCTCGAGCGGCAGGTCGCTGAACTTGATCTTGTTGACCTCGTCGACGCGGGCGCGGGTCAGGTTGGTCGAGGTCTTGGTATCGTAGACGTGACCGATGAACAGGTAGTCGCCCTTCTTGTCCGTGTACAGGATATCGCCGGCGACCCGCACTTCGTACAGGCCGCTGTAAGGCGTCTCGCGGATCGATTCGATCTTGGCGCCGCCCAGGCGCGGCTCTAGCGCCTTCTTGATGGTGGCTTCGGTGGTGTTCTGCGCTTCCACGCAGGATGCAAGCAGGCCCGTCGCCAGCAGGACGGCGACCTTGGTTTTCAACATGACAAATCCCTAAAAATTTACTTGCCCATCGCATGCGCCATCAGGCGACGCTTTACCGAAGGCAATTTATTGAGCAAGTTTAATCCGAAATTGCGCACCACGCGTACCGGTTCGAGGTTGGCGCCGAACAAACGCTCCAGTCCGTCGGTTGCCCATTGCATGAGCAGCACGTCTTCCTTGCGCTTGCGCGCATAGCGCGCCAGCACGCGCTCGTCGGCGATGCCGCGCCGGTCTTCACGGTCGCGCAACACCTCGAGCAGGTCGACGATGTCGCCGAAGCCCAGGTTCATGCCATGGCCGGCCAGCGGATGCACGGCGTGGGCGGCGTCGCCCACCAGCGCCACCCGCGGCGCCACCAGCGAATGCGGGCGCACCAGCGCCAGCGGCACCGCCTTGACTGCTTCCGGCTGCAGCGGGCGCAGGGGGCCGAGTTTTTCATCGGCGTATTCGGCCAGGCGGATCGCCATTTCGCCGAGCGACTCGTCCATCAGGGTATCGGCCAGGGTTTCCGGGGCCGACCACACCAGCGAGACGCGGTTGCCCGGCAGCGGCAGCAGCGCGATGATGCCGTCGGCGCAGGTGAACCATTGGTAGGCCACGCCGTGGTGCGGCTTGTCACAGGCAAAGTTGGTGACGATGGCGCGCTGGTGGTACATGCGGTAATCGACGCCGATGTCGCATTGGCCGCGCACCCAGGATTCGCGGCCGTCGGCGCCGACCACCAGTTCGCAGGCGATTTTCGTGCCGTCTTCGAGCAGCACCGCCGCACCCGATTCGCTGCAGGTGAGGTCGCAGGCGCAGCCGGATACCAGCTGGACGTTGGCGGCGAACTTGAGCGCCGCATCCAGCGCACCGTTCAGGTTGCTGTCCTCGACGATCCAGGCCAGCGTGCCGACATGGGCGCCGAAGGCGTCGAAACCGAGCTTGCCGCCCTGCTGGCCGTCGCCATTGATATCCATCGCGTCGACCGCCTGCACCCGGGCCAGGTCGAGGGCGCCCCAGACCTTGAGCGAAGCCAGCAGGTCATGCGCCGTGTGGTTCAGGGCGTAGACGCGCACGTCCCAAGGCCTGTCGGCGGCGGACGAGGTCGGGTTGCCCGACCCGTCCGGTGCCGGGCGCGATGGCGGCACCAGCAGGGTGACGCTATACCCCGACTGGGCGAAACCGAGGGCGGCGGTCTTGGCGATGGCGCCATTGCCGACGATGCAGACGTCGCTGCGGTGCTGGGCGGTGGTGGTAGTCATGAAACACATTATAGCGAGATGTCAACTGTGCATCCGCGCGCAAGAGGGCTTGCGCGGATGAAAATCGCTGGCTATAATCATGCCTCTCTTGGCCTGGTAGCTCAGTTGGTAGAGCAGAGGATTGAAAATCCTTGTGTCGGTGGTTCGATTCCGCCCCGGGCCACCAAGAATAAAGAAAACGCCACCCTCGGGTGGCGTTTTTGCTTTCAAAGGTCTTTTCATGCATACCCTGCCACCCTGCCCCCAATGCCAGTCCACCTACACCTATGAGGACGGAGCCGGCCAGTACGTCTGCCCCGAATGCGCGCACGAGTGGCCGGTGCAGGCCGCGGCGCTTGACGCGGCCCGGGTCTGGCGCGATGCTTCCGGCAATGTTCTGCAGGATGGCGATACGGTCACCGTCATCAAGGACCTGAAACCGAAAGGCTCGGGCGGCGTGATCAAGCAGGGCACCAAGGTCAAGAACATCCGCCTGGTCGACGCCGACCACGACATCGACTGCAAGATCGACGGTTTCGGCGCCATGAGCCTCAAATCCGAGTTCGTGCGCAAGGCTTGAGGGTCAGGCGCCGAGGCGCACCTCGATGCGCTCGATCACCCGGTGCACGTCTTCGGGCGGCACTGGCGGGCTGAAAAAATATCCCTGACCGATGTGGCAGTCATGGGCGAGCAGCCAGTTCATCTGCTCCCTGGTTTCCACGCCTTCGGCCACGATGGTCATCTTCAAGGCGATCCCCATGGCGACAATGGCCTGGGTAAGCTTTTCGGCGTTCGCGTCCTGCAACATGCTCCGGGTGAAGGACTGGTCGATCTTCAGGCACTGCAGAGGCAGATGGCGCAGGTAACTCAGCGAAGAAAAGCCGGTGCCGAAATCGTCCAGCGAGGTGGAGATGCCTGCTTCGTTCAGTTCCCGTAACACGTTCCGGGTGTCATCGAGCTGGCGCATGAAACAGGATTCGGTCACCTCGATTTCCAGGGCGTCCGGCGGTACCCCGTATTCGTCCAGCAGGTCGGACAGGTAGCCGACCAGGTTCGGCGACAGGATGTCGGCAATCGACAGGTTGACCGCGATCGGCAGCCGGGCCTGGCCGCCGGCGCGCCAGCGCGCCTGTTCCGCGATAGCGCTGCGCATGACCCAGCGGTCGATGCGAATGATCTGGTCACTGTGCTCGGCGATCGGAATGAAGGCGCCGGGGCTGTTTTGTCCCCGGGTCGGATGGTTCCATCGCACCAGTGCTTCCAGGCCGACCACCTTGCGGCTGATGAGATCCACCTTGGGCTGGAACACCAGCGACAGCTGGTCGCCCTCCACCGCTTCGTCGAGGTCGCGTTCCAGCAGGTAGTGGTCGCGCTGGTTCGCCGCCATCGCCAGTTCGAACACCACGCTGCGGCTGCGGCCCTCGGATTTGGCCTGGTACAGGGCCAGGTCCGCATGCCGCAGCAGCTCGCTGACCGTACGGCCATGACCGGGCGGGATGGCAATTCCCACCGAAATACCCAAGCGAAATTGTTGCCCTAGAATGTCAAACGGCGTCGCGATCGCCTGGTGCAGGCGCTCGGCAAAGGTCAGTGCCGTGGCGGCATTCGGATGCGGGATCTGCAACAGCAGCATGAATTCGTCGCCGCCCAGGCGTGCCAGCAGGTCGAAGTCCCGCATCACCGCCTTCAGCCTGGAACCCAATTGCTGCAGCACCAGGTCACCGGTCTCGTGACCATAGGTATCATTGATCTTCTTGAAATGATCCAGGTCCAGCAACATCAGTGCGGTGTTGTATTCGCCGTCTTCCAGGCGCCGCGACACCTCGTCCTCCATGGCGCGCCGGTTATACAGACCGGTGAGATGGTCATGGTGGGCCCGGTAGTGCAAGGTTTCCTGCATTTTCCGGTTGACCTGCAGCTTGTTCACTTCGCTCAGGATTCGCAGCAGGTTCTGCAGCGCTTCCGCATCCGTCGGCAGCCAGGGATCCGAATGGCCCCGCACCGACTGCTGCCACTTAGCAAAGGACCGCCGCGGCTCCAGGCGTACACGCCCGTTCGGCAGGGGGACGATGTCCTTGACGGGTTCGCCGCCCCAGCACACTTGCTGCACCACTTCCTGCCGGGTCACGAAGCAAAAAATGATGTCCTCGTCATGCCGTTGCGCCAGCAACAGTCCCGCCGCTTCGGGCTGGAAGGCCAGCGCGCGTTTTTTCGAGGTCAACAGGTCGTCCCACATGGCGACCTGCGGGCTGAGGTTCCCAGGATCCAGCCGAGCCCCGACTTCGTCGAGTATCTGGTGCGTGGAGCCCTGCCGCTTTCCCGGTCCTCCGATGCAGGCGAGCGTGCCGATCTGCACGCCCAAGGCGCTCGCATTGAATGCCGGGAGCAACCTGGGCATCCAAGATTCCAGCAGGTTGGGGATATCGCCCTCCTGGATCAGCGCCTGGTGAAACTCGCTCAGCAACCGGTCCAGCGCCAGGCGATGGCGCACCGCTTCGAGGTTGGACAGCGCCTCGATGCGCATGTTGGCGATTTCCGCCAGCAGTTCGGACAACTGCCGCATGCCTTCCCTGATCTGGTACGGCGGCGTCCTGGGCTGGTGGTGATGGCAGGCGATCAGTCCCCAAAGCTTGCCGTCGCACACGATGGACAGGGTCATCGTGGCGCGCACGCCCATATTGCGCAGGTAGACTAGGTGCACCTCGGACAGGCCGCGCAACATGCAGTGGCTCTGGTCGAGCACGGTTCCATCCGGCAGGACAGGCGGCACCAGCGCATCCATCGCGGCTTCGACATCGGCGAGCACGCGCAGCTTGTTGGTGAGATACAGCTCGCGCGCCTGGCTGGGAATGTCGGATGCCGGGAAGCGCAAGCCCAGGTATTTCTGCTGGTAGCCCCTGGCGGTATGCTCGGCGACGACCTCTCCGCAGCCATCGGGGAGAAAGCGGTAGATCATCACCCGGTCGAAGGCGCTGACTTCCTGGACGACCTTCACGCATTCGCGAAAGAAATCGTCGAGTCCTTCGGCGCGGCGCAAGCGGGCAATCACTTCAGCGAAACCGGCAACGATCTGGGTCTGGCGCCGCAATTCGTCGCCGTTGCCGTTCACGGGCAGCCACTCGAGCACGGCCACGTCTCCGGTGCGGTGACCGAGGCATTCCCAGTGCAGGGGAGAGACCTGTTCCCGGGTGAGACCGGTTCGCTCGAAGCGGGGGCGCCAGGGCAAGGCTACCGGGGGCAATGGAGGCAGCGCTGCGACATCGAGCGCATCCGGCCCGTCCACGGCAAGGATCCAGTCGGACAAGGGCCTGGAGATCAGCGCATGCGCATCCGGCAAGCCCGGCCAATGATGCACGATTCCTGCGGAGACTTGCACGATGCAGCGGCTCGCCAGGTCCACCACCATCAGGAAGCCGTAGGACTGCACGGTGCCCAGCAGATGGATCGGCTCCTGTGCACAGGATTGCTCCAGCTCCACCGGAATGGTGTCGTCGCGCACACCGGGACCCATGTTCCCTAGCCCTTCCAGACATGCCGGCCTGAGCATGTCTACATCGAACGCAATAGAAATTAGGACCTGCGGCAGGGCCATTGGTTCCGGCCTGCCGCAGCTAGCGCCCTCTCTTACTTGCGCTCGGCGGCGGACTTGTCGCGCGTCACGCGGAATTCCGAATCGCGCGCCCAGTTCGGCCAGGCGGTCGAATTGGCCAGCTCGGAACCGAGCGCGTACAGCAGTTCCAGGTCGCGCGCCATGCCCGTGAAGGTCCAGGCCGGGTCGAATTCGTCCGACGGCTGGTGGTAATTCTTTTCGGTGTAGGCCGCTTCATCCGCCAGACCGGCCTGGGTGCCGCCCTCGACCCAGTCCTTGCCCGAACCGAAGGACAGCGCCGGCACGCCGCGCTTGGCGAAGGGGAAGTGATCGGAACGGAAGAAGTAGCCCGCTTCCGGCTTCGGATCCGGCGAGTAGCGCATGTCCCAGGTCTTGGCCTTGGCCACCAGGCGGTCCAGCAGCTCGAATTTGGCGCTGCCCGAGATGTTGAAGTCGCGGGAGGGACCGCGCGGGTTGAGCGCATCCATATTGATCACGCCCACCGTCGAGGCCAGCGGATACAGCGGGTTGGACGCATAGTATTCGGAGCCGAGCAGGCCCTTCTCTTCCGCGGTCACCGCCAGGAACACCACGCTCCGTTGCGGCGCCGGCTGCTTGGCGTACGCGCGCGCCAGTTCCAGCATCGCGGCAATGCCGGTCGCGTTGTCGACCGCGCCGTTATAGATCTTGTCGCCGGTGGCGTCAGGCTGGCCGACGCCGAGGTGGTCCCAGTGGCCGCTATAGATCACGACCTGCTTCGGCTGCTTGCTGCCTTCGCGGATCGCGACCACGTTCTTCGACTTGATGACCTGGGAATCCATCGCGTAATCGGCCGACAGCTTGACGCCTTTCAACTCGACCGGCTTAAAGGCGCGCGTCTGGGACTGCTTCTTGAGCGCCTCGAAATCCAGGCCGGCCGCGGTGAACATGGCGACCGCGAGATCGCGCTGGATCCAGGCTTCCATCGGCGCGTGCGACTTGCGCGGCTCCTTGCGCACCACGTCGTACATGACGTTGGTATTCGAGTTCTGCACCGTCGGCCAGCCGTAGGAGGCGGGCGCGGTCTCGTGCACGATGATGGTGCCGAGCGCGCCGCGCCGCGCCATTTCTTCGTACTTATAGGTCCAGCGGCCATAATAAGTCATGGCCTTGCCGCCGAACTCGCCCTGCCCGGTCTCGAAATCCGGATCGTTGATCAGGACCACCGCCAGCTTGCCCTTCAGGTCCATGCCCTTGAAGTCATCCCATTTGCGCTCGGGCGCGGTAACGCCGTAGCCGACGAAGACCAGCGGCGCATTCTTGAACGAGACGCGCTCCAGGCCGCTCATCGAGGCGCGCACGGCCATGTCCGGCCCCTGCTTCAGTTCACGGCTGCTGCCGCCCTCGGTCAGGGTCAGCTTGACCGGCCCCTTGATTTCGAAACGGCCGAGCGGCACGTCCTGGGTCCAGGCGCGTTTGCCCCCGGCCAGATCGCCGCCCGGCTGCAGGCCGGCAGCCTTGAATTGCTGGATCAGGTAGTCGACCGTTTTGGTCTCACCCGCGGTGTTCGGGCCGCGGCCCTCGAATTCGTCCGAGGACAATACTTTCACGTCCTGCGCCAGGCGCTTGGGATCGAATTTAGGCGCGTCGGCCGCATGCGCGTTGAGCGCGGCAAGGCCCATCAGGACCAGCGTAGCGTGTTTCAAGGCAGTCTCCATCGTCGTAATGAATGCAACATGGTTACGGTAGCACAGGCTGCGCTGCCGGATAGGTATAAGTGGAACCGATACCCAGCGGGATGTCGAGCGCCCAGAAGCCGAGCAGGAAGGAGGTCCACAGCACCAGCATCGCGACCGAATAGGGCAGCATCAAGGCAATCAGGGTGCCGATGCCGGTTGTCTGCACGTATTTTCGGCAAAACACGATAATCAGGGGGAAGTAAGGCAGCAGCGGGGTGATGATATTGGTCGAGGAATCGCCCACACGGTAGGCCGCCTGGGTGAAGTCCGGCGACACGCCCAGCTCCATCAGCATCGGCACCATCACCGAGCCGATCAACGCCCACTTCGCGGAAGCCGAGCCGACGAACAGGTTGACCGTCGCCGTCAGCAACACGATGCCCGCCAGCGTGACGGCCATCGGGAAGGCCATCTCCTTCAGCCACAGGGCGCCCTTGATCGCGATCAGGGCGCCCAGGTTGGACTGGCCGAATGCAAAGATGAACAGCGCACAGAAGAAAGCCATGACGATGTAGTAGCCCATGCCGCTCATGGCATGGCTCATGCCCTTGACGATGTCGCGGTGGTTCTTTACCGTGCCGGCGACGTAGCCGTACACCACGCCCGGAATCAGGAAGAAGATGAAGATGAGCGGGACGATCGATTGCATCAGGGGCGCCGACGCATGCGTGATCTGGCGCGTGTCCGGCGCCCGCCAGGCCGAGCCTTCCGGCACGATCGACCACACCAGCAGCGCCAGGCTGGCGACCATCGCGATGCCGGCCCAGCGCAGTCCCTTGTGTTCGTTGGGCTGCAGGGCATCCATCTTGGGCAAGTCTGCCGGATCGGCGTCGATGGCCGCCGTCTTTTGCAGGCGCGGCTCGATGACTTTGTCGGTCAGGAACCAGCCGACGGACACCACCAGGAACAGCGATGCCGTCGTGAAGTAGAAATTATTCAGGGGATTGATGACGATCGAGGCGGCAGCCGGATCGGACGACAGCCGCGCCGCGACCTGGGTCAGGCCGGACAGCAAGGGATCCAGGCTGGAGGGCAGGAAGAAGGTTGCCGAGAAGCCGCCGGACACGCCGAAGAAAGCCGCGGCGATACCGGCCAGCGGGTGGCGTCCGGCGGCATAGAAGATGACGGCGCCCAGCGGGATGACCAGCACGTAGCCGGCATCGACGGCGATGTGGCTCAGCACGCCGACAGCGACCAGCACCGGCGTCAGCAACATCCTGGGCGTGATGGACAGGATCTTGCGCAGGCCGGCATTGATGAAGCCGGTGTATTCGGCCACGCCCAGTCCCAGCATCGCCACCAGCAC
This sequence comes from Telluria sp. PB2R4, assembly GCF_059685695.1. Taxonomy (NCBI): domain Bacteria; kingdom Pseudomonadati; phylum Pseudomonadota; class Betaproteobacteria; order Burkholderiales; family Oxalobacteraceae; genus Telluria; species Telluria sp. PB2R4. Next base: position 27,571 of record NZ_JCASIC010000010.1, read on the forward strand.
CACGCCCAGGGGCGGGAAGGTGACGAAGGTATTGACCATGCGCGACGTGAAGTCGGTGAGCGCGGTTGGCGCCAGCAGGTTCTTGACCTGGATGGCCTGGCCCGAACGCGGATCGATTTCGGTAAACACCATGCCGGACATGGCCCACGAGGTGAGCCAGACCACGGCCAGCAGTAAGGCGAACAGGACCGCCGGATCGGGCAGCTTGTTGCCGACCACTTCGATCGCATTCAGGATTCGGTTCAGTGCGCCAGTTTTTCCGGCAGGTGCTTGCGTGTGTTCAGCCATGGAATACCCTTGTGTTCAGACGATAGATAAAGATTCGTGACGTTCAGCCGGCCACGCGCTTCAGCACGAATTCGGCGCGCGGCTTGTCATGCCTTTCCAGGCGATAGGTCAGCACGCTTCCATCCGGGCTGAAGCTGACCGTCCAGACATTGGTCTCGGCACCCGGCACGATCCTGGCCGTGTAGGCATCGGCGAGGAAGGCCTGGGAACGGGCCGATCCGCCCTCTTTCGCCATGCCACCGTACATGGTCACCGCATCCGGCGTGCCGTCCGTGTGGCGGTGGTCATGGCGCAGTTCCAGCCCCGCCGGCGTACGGGTGAATATCCAGGTGCGCGAGCGGTTCTCGCCGACCTGCACCGGCATGCGCACCCCTTCCGCCGAGCAGACGACCTGGGTCGAAATCTTCTTGCCGGCGAACTCGCTGTTCGGGTCGATCGCATATGACAGCCCGCCTTCGAAGCGCTGGCCGCACATGCTTTGCAGCGTGGCCATGAACCCGTCGCGGGTGTCGGCAGGAGCCGGCGTCGTGGTGCAGCCGGCAAGCAGGCAGGTGGCGGCGAGCGCGGAAAGCAGAAATCTCATGGTGCTCCCAGGTTGATTGGACAAACGTCAAGGGTAGCACAGCAGCTCAGCAGCAAAACCCCAACTTCTTCTTATCCCACCCCGGTTCAAAGTAAGTGCAGAGATCTGCTCAGATCCTTGCATGACACGCAGATGAACCGATAATAGCGGGACAAATAGCGTAAATCCATGGACAAGGCCAAAACAATTACCTAGATTGAGTATCGAACATCGGTTCACACCCAACAAAGGAGCTCGACATGAAGAAGATGGTACTCGGCGTAGCGATGGCACTTTCCCTGTCGGCAGCACAGGCGGCGGACATCGTGGATACGGCCAAGTCGGCCGGCAGTTTCAATACCCTGATCGCTGCCGTGCAGGCTGCCGGCCTGGTCGATACGCTCAAGGGCCCCGGCCCGTTCACCGTGTTCGCCCCGACGGACGAAGCCTTTGCCAAGATCCCGAAGGCCAAGCTCGATGCCTTGCTGAAAGACAAGGCCGCGCTGACCAAGGTCCTGACCTACCACGTGGTGCCGGGCAAGGTGATGGCCGCCAGCGTCAAGCCAGGCGCGGTCAAGACGGTCGAAGGCAGCAGCCTGATGGTCAGCGCCGAAGGCGGCACGGTGTCGGTGGACAAGGCCAAGGTCGTCAAGACCGACGTGGAAGCCGACAATGGCGTCATCCATGTCATCGATTCGGTGATCATGCCGAAGTAAGCGCGCCTCCCCCAGGCCGATGCCAGTCGCCCGCGACTGGCATTTTTCATGGCGTGCAGCCGCCGCGAGCGGATGCGATAATTGCCGCGTCCACAACCACGGAGAACGCCATGCCCCATATCGCCGGTATCGACCACGTGCAGGTTGCCATTCCCCCCGGCGCCGACGAGGCGGCGCGCGCCTTCTATGGCGGCGTGCTCGGCCTGACCGAGATTTCCAAGCCGGCCCCGCTGAACGCGTCCGGCGGCCTGTGGTTCCAGACCGGCGCGAGCCAGCTGCACATCGGCGGCCAGGCCGGCTTCGTACCGGCCAAGAAGGCGCATCCGGCCTTTGTCATCGCGGATTTCGATGCGTATTGCGTTCTCCTGCGCGAACGCGGGGTCGAGGTGCGGGAGGAAGCCCAGGTCTATGGGCGGCGCCGCGCGGGCATCGAAGATCCGTTCGGCAACCGTGTCGAACTCATCGAAGCCGCAGGCGCCTGAAAAGAAACGGCGCACCCAAAGAAAACGCCACCTGGAAGGTGGCGTTTGCATGTCGGACGGCGCTCGTCTTACCAGAAGATCACTCGATCCTTCGGCTCCAGGTACATCTTGTCGCCCTGCTTGACGCCGAAGGCCTCGTAGAAGCCCGGGTGGTTGCGCAGGCTGCCGTTCACGCGGTATTCCGACGGCGAGTGCGGGTCGGACTTGACCTGCGAGATCAGCGCCGCGTCGCGCGCCTTGCCCTTGCGTGCCTGCGACAAGCCCATGAACAGGCGCTGTTCGGCGGTGAAGCCGTCGATCACCGGGCCCGGCTTGCCCTTCAGGTAGATCTGGTAGGCGCGGCTGGCCATGATGGCGCCGGCATTGTCGGCGATGTTCTCACCCAGGGTCAGCTCGCCGTTCAGGTTGTAGCCCGGCAGCGGGCTGTAGCCGGCGTATTGCGCCACCAGCACCTTGCCGCGCGCCGCGAACTGCTTCGCGTCTTCTTCGGTCCACCAGTTGCGCAGGTTGCCGTCACCGTCGTACTGCGAGCCCTTGTCGTCGAAAGCGTGGCTGATTTCGTGGCCGATCGAGATGCCGACCGAGCCGTAGTTGACGGCCGGTTCGGCGTTCGCGTCGTACAGCGGGTATTGCAGGCGCGCCGCCGGGAACACGACCTCGTTCAGCGTCGGGCTGTAATAGGCGTTGACGGTCTGCGGCGACATGCTCCAGACACTGCGGTCGACCGGCTTGCCGAGACGGTTGATCATGTAGGCATGGCCGAACTCGCGCGAGCGCATCACGTTGCCGACCAGGTCGCCGCGCACGACCTTCAGTCCCGAGTAATCGCGCCACTTGTCCGGGTAGCCGATCTTGACGTTGATCTTGGAGAGCTTGACCTGCGCCTGCTTCTTGGTCTCCGGCGACATCCATTCCAGCTGCTCGATGCCTTCGCCGAAGGCGGTGATGAAGTTCTTCGCCATGTCCAGCACCTGCTGCTTGCGCTCGGGCGGGAAGTGCTGCGCCACGTAGGCCTTGCCCACCACTTCGCTCAGGTTGCGGTTGATCTCGGCGATCGCACGTTTCTCGACCGGGCGGTTGGCGGTGGCGCCGCCCAGCACGCCGCCGCGGAAGGCGAAGCCTTCATCCACGAAAGCCTGCGACAGGTAGGGGGCGTAGGAGCTCAGCAGGCGGAATTCGAAGTAGGACTTCCAGGTCTCGAGTGGGGTGGCGGCGATCAGCTTGTCCAGGGCAGCCACGTAGCTCGGCTGGCTGACGATGACGGCGTCGGCCTTGCCGGCCGCGCCCACGCCTTTGAGATAGGCGTCCCAGTCGATGCCGGGGGCCAGGCTGCGCAGCTGGGCCGGCGTGTGCTTGTTGTAGCGCTTGACCGGATCGCGGTTCTCGACCGCGCTCCACTGGGCGCGCGCGATGTCGGTCTCCAGCGCCACGATGCGCTCGGCCTTGGCGGCGGCGTCCTGGTGGCCGGCCAGCGTCAGCATCCGGGCGATGTGCTGCTGGTACTTGCCGCGGATGTCCTTCAGGCGCGCTTCGTCCTGCAGGTAATAGTCGCGGTTGGGCATGCCCAGGCCCGACTGCGAGATGCCGAGGATGTAGCGGGTCGAATCCCTGTTGTCCTGGCCAACGCCCATGCCCAGCGGGCCGCCGACATCGATGCGCTCGAAGTGCGCCATCAGCCCGGCCATGGCGCGCTTGTCCTTCAGCGCCTGGATGCGTTCCAGTTCCGCCTTCAAGGGAGCCAGCCCGAGTTCGTTGCGGCGTTTCTCGTCCACGTAGCTGGTGTAGAAGTCGCCCATCTTCTGGGCTTCCGAGCCGGCCCTGGCATCCTTCTGGGCCGCGGCGGCGCCGATGATGGCGCTGACCTGCTGTTCGACGCGCTCCTGCGCGATGCTGAAGGCGCTCCAGCTGGAACGGTCCGACGGGATGTCGACGTCCTTCAGCCATTTGCCCTGGGTGTAGCGGAAGAAATCGTCCTGCGCGCGCACGCTGCGGTCCATCGCGCCGACGTCGATGCCGGATGCGGCGCCGGCGACCGCCGCCGATGGGGCCGGGGCCGCCTCATGGGCGCCGGCTCCGGCCGCGACGACGAACAGCCCCGCGATCAGGGTGCTGCACAGTTGACGTTTCATGTCTCTCTCCAGATGTCCAGGTTGTTGGTGTTGGGAACCAAACGATCCTAAACGAACTGGAGGAGCAATGCCAAGGGCATTTTTGTATGCATGTTGTTTCAATAGCGCCCGTCAATACAGGCGCCCTGCCCTGCCGGGATCACTTGCCGCGCACCACCTGCAGCTTCACCTTCTTGCCCTGGCGGTAGGTGTACAGGGTCATCGCGGCGTCGCGCAAGTCTCCCTTGGGATCGAAGGCGATGCTGCCGGTCACGCCTTCATGCCGGATGGCCGCCAGCGCCGGCAGGAAGCGTGCGGGTTCGGTGGAGTTCGCTTTCTGCATCGCGGCCGCGAACACCATCACCGCGTCGTAGGCATAGGGGGCGTAGGTTTCGACCGGTGTGCCATAACGCTGGCGGAAGCGCTCGGTGAAGGCATGGAAGTTCGCTTCCTGGGCGCCGCTGACGCCGCCCGCGACGGCGCAGAACAGCTTGTCGTCGCCAAGCGCATCGCCGGCCAGCAGCGGCAGCTTTTCGGAACACACGCCGTCGCCGGCCACGAACCTGGCCGGCAGCCCCAGGGTTTTCATCTGCTTGAGCATGGGGCCGGCCACCGCATCCATGCCGCCATAAAAGACCACGTCCGGCCGCTGTCCACGGATCTGGGTGAGGATGGCGCTGAAGTCGGTTGCCTTATCGTGCGTGAACTGGCGGCTGACGATGGTGGCGCCGCCGCTGCTGCGCACTTCGCGCGCGAACTGGTCCGCTAGGCCTTGGCCGAAAGCGGTGCGGTCGTCGATCACGGCGATCCGCCTGGCCTTGAGCGTGCCGAGTGCATAGCGCGCCAGCGTACGCCCGATCAGCTCGTCGTTGGCCACCACGCGGAAGGCGGTCTTGTAGCCCTGGCTGGTGTACACCGGCGTGGTGGCGGCCGGCGAGATCTGCGGAATGCCGGCGCTGGCGTAGATCTTCGAGGCCGGCACGGTCGGCCCGGAATTCAGGTGGCCGACCACGGCCGCCACGCGCGCGTCGACCAGCTTCTGGGCCACCGCCGTTCCGGTCTTGGGGTCGCTGGCATCGTCTTCCGCCTGCAGCACCCACTTGATCTTCTTGCCGCCGATCGCGATGCCCTTCGCGTTCAGGTCGTCGATCGCCATGCGGGCGCCGTTTTCGATGTCCTTGCCCTGGTGGGCGCCGGGACCGGACAGCGGCGAGGCGGTGCCGATTTTTACTTCGGTCTGGGCGCTGGCCGATACGGTGGCCAACGCGCTGGCCAGCAGGAGGGTGGAAACGACGGCGGCGGCAAATCGCATGGCAAGCTTTCTCGGATGAATGCATCCGATTGTACTGCCGGGCCGGCCTGCCACCAACCGCCGCGCGTGCGCGGCGGTTGGTGGCATGGACGTCAATGCAGGACGTCCGGCGTGCGCTTGATGATGACGGCTTCGAGGTATTCCGCCGGCACCACCAGCGAATCGTCGCCGGCGATATTAGCGCCTGCGATCAGGGCCGTCAGGTCCTGCTCCAGGGCCTGCTGGCCGGCCGGGTCGAGCGCGGCGAAGGCCTTGTGCACCGGCCCGTAGAAGTCGCGGAACACCTGGATCATGTGCGCCGGCGACGCGTAGCGGAAGTTGAAGATCCTGGACTGGGCGCGGATGCTGGCCGCCTCGGCGCCAAACAGCTGGCGCAGATAGTCCGCCTTGCCCCACATGGCCGGCGACACCAGGCCGGCCGGGGGCGGCACATGGCGGCCGACCGTCTTGAACATCTGCCCGACGAAGCCTTCCGGGGTCCAGCTGGCAATGCCGATGCGGCCGCCGCCGCGCACCACGCGCAACATTTCGCCGGCGCAGCGCGCATGGTCGGGGGCGAACATCACCCCATAGGTCGACAGGGCGACGTCGAAGCTGCCGTCATGGAACGGCAGGGCCTCGGCGTCCGCTTCGCGGAAATCGATGGGCAAGCCTTCCGCGGCGGCGCGCGCGCGGCCCTTGTCGAGCAGGGCCGGCACATAGTCGGTCGAGGTCACGCGCGCGAAACGGCGCGCCGCGGCCAGCGTGGCATTGCCGTTGCCGGCGGCGATGTCGATGACGCGCTCGCCGGCGCGGATGTCGGCGGCTTCGGCAAGCGCTTCGCCGACGATCTGCAGCGTGACGCCGATGATGGCGAAGTCGCCGCTGGCCCAGGTGGCCTGCTGGCGCTGTTTGATCGCCGCGTAGTCGGGCGTGGCGCCCGGTGCGGCGGCCTCGGGCGGCGGGCGTGACGCGGGTGTGGAAGTGCTGGGTTGGCTCATGACAGTCTCCAAGGGAATCCCGGACGGGATCAGCTTTGACCAATCCGGCGCCAAAAAGATCATGTGTCCAGGTTGAGAACGGTGCGCACGGTAGGAAGGCGTCGGTGCGCCGGGTATCTGGAACCGAGGCTATACTCGGTCATAGCCAGATCGACAATGCGATCGTCGGTCCGCCACGCTGCGCGACCGACCCATACCAACGAACTATTTTGACAGGGGGTAGCATGCCAACAACCTGGATTCTTTCGGCCAACGCAGGCCGCGCGCGGGTATTTTCCGAGGCTGATCCGGCCAAGCCGTTGCAGGAAGTGGAAGACATGGTCAGTCCAGCCGCGCAACTGCGCACCACCGACACCGAGACCGACAGGCTCAGCCCAACAGCCGCAGCGGGCAGCCGCCACAGCATCGGCGGGAACGAGGGCGCCGGCATGGCCCACAACGCCAAGGCCGGGGCGCCCAACAAACTGTACCAGCCCGCGCAGACGCCCGACCAGCACGCAGCCGACCTGTTCGCAAAGGATGTCGCGACCTACCTGCTGAAGGCGCACAACGAGGGCCGCTTCCAGCAGCTGGTCATTTCCGCATCGCCGGATTTCCTGGGCGTCCTGCGCACCAAGCTCGATCCGCAGGTCCAGAAGCTGGTGACGTCCGAATTCAACAAGGACTACACGCACTCCAGCGCGCAGCAGCTGCGCGAACAGTTGCAGGCCCACCAGGCCAAAGCCGCCGAGTAAGCCGGCGCCGGATCGGCCCGAACGCCAGCTTCCGCTGGCGTTTTTTTTCTCACGCGCACTGCGCGCCGGTTTCCTCTGCACAAACCCTATTCCGCCCGCCCTGCTTCGCCGCGTACAGCATCGCGTCGGCGTGCAGGAACAAGTCGTTCTCGCTGCGGCACGCGGGATAGGCCGCGACCCCGCCACTGAACGAAAAATGGCGCACGTCGCCAGGTCCCACCTCGAAAGGAATCGCGCAGAACGCCTGGCGCATGGCATCCAGCCGGCGCCGGCCCTGTTCCTGGGTGCAATCCCAGAACACCACAACGAATTCCTCGCCGCCGAAACGGCTGAGCAGATCGCATTCACGCAGCTGCATCGCCAGGCTCAGCGACAGGCGCTTGATCACGATGTCGCCGAAGTGGTGCCCCCAGGTGTCATTGATGGTCTTGAACTTGTCGATGTCGATGATGCCGAAGGCCAGCCCACAGCCTTCCTGGGCCGCGCGGCGGATCAGGCCCTGCGTCTTGCGCTGCAGGCCGATCTTGTTGAGCAGGCCGGTGGCGCGGTCTTTCCCGATCAGGTCCTTGTTGATGCGGATCTTGTCGGCGCGGTTCACCAGCTGGGCTTCCAGCAGCCCCGGCTCGCCGGTGGCCAGCACGGCGTCGAAGCCGTCCGCCAGCGCGCGCCGGGCCAGGGCCGCATCCGGGCGACATTGCAGCAGGGCAATCTCACGCACCGGATCGGCCTCGATGTTCTTTTTCAGCACGCGCACGATGGCCTCGGTGCGCGCGTATTCGGCATCGGTCACCAGCACCAGGTCGGGCTGCAGTTCATTGACCCGCAGGTGCAGGGTCTGCGCCTCGGCATGGCGGATCACCTCCACACTGCGCTGCAGGAGCCCGGCGTCGTCCAGCCCGGCCGCCTCGCCCAGCACCACCATGCGTACCGGGTCGCCGCGCTTCTTCTGCATGAACAGGTTGAACAGCTTGTCGACGAACACGTCGTTGGCGATCGGCTTTTCGGCATAGGCCAGGCAGTTGCTGTCGACCAGGCGCTGCTGCAGCAGGAAACGGCTGCCCTGGCGCGCGCTCTGCAGGTAGACGTAGCTGTGGTCGCCCGGGAGCCGCTGCAGCAGTTCGCCCAGCATGAGGGTGCGGCGCCCGTCCGGCATGTCGGCCTGCATGTTGTGCAGGGCGTCGAGGTCGATCACGTACAGGTTGTCGCCGCCGTCGCCGGCCACGGCCTCGACGAAGCGCGACACGTCGTCGAAGAACAGGATGTCGAAGTCATACTTGTGGGCGTGCAGGAGCAGTTCGGCCCGGTTGTCCTTGATGAAGAAACTCTGCGACAACAGGAGGACATGATTCCTGTACAGGGGCATGGCTTGCGTCATGGTGTTTATTGCAGGAATCTCATTGTGTCGCTGTCCGCCGCAAAAGGCAAACCCTTTGGAAAAAATCAAAGAACTACTGGCACACATCGAACTTGCAGCGCCGGTCCGGCTCTAATCAAAACGCCGGTAGCGCCAGCAACCGGACAGCATCCGGGAGGGAAGGATGAAAACCAAGCGCATCCTCACAGTAGTGACGGCAACTGCGGGCGCCGCAGCACTCGCCGCCCTGGCTTCGGGCGATCCCGCTGCCGGCGCACGCGGCACGGACGCCGTGTCCTTCGATCCCCTGTTCGCCCAGGGCGCCGTCTGCACCCCGGCGCGCGCCGGCCGGCCGCCGCTGCTCGATCGCCTGGTGCTGGCGCAGGCCGAAACCGCGCCCTTCAAGCCGGGACAGGTCGCGCCACAGCAAGGCAAGGGCGCGGCCGACGGCGCCGCCCCTCCCCTGTACGCCAACCTCGGCAGCCTGCACGTCCCCGTCACGACCGCCAGCCGGCGCGCCCAGGCCTATTTCGACCAGGGCATGCGCCTGACCTTCTCCTTCAACCATGCCGAGGCGGCGCGCGCCTTCCGCGCCGCGCAGCAGCACGATCCGAACTGCGCCATGTGCTACTGGGGCGAAGCGCTGGTGCTGGGGCCCAACATCAATGCGCCGATGTTTCCGGAAGCCGGTGTCCCGGCCGCGGCTGCGGCTGCGAAAGCGCAGTCACTGGCCGGCAAGAGCACACCGCCCGAGCAGGCCCTGATCCGCGCGGTCGCGCGGCGCTACCTGCCCGCGCCTCCGGCGGACCGGACGCGCCTCGACCAAGCCTATGCCGAAGCGATGGGCGAAGCGGCGCGCGCCTTTCCCAACAACGACACCATCCAGGTGCTGTACGCGGAATCGCTGATGGACCTGTCGCCCTGGGATTACTGGCAGGCCGGCGGTACCGAACCCAAGAACCGCACCGCAGACCTGGTAGCCGCGCTCGAGCGGGTGCTGGAGCGCAATCCCAGCCATCCGGGCGCCGCCCACTACTATATCCATGCGGTCGAAGCGTCGAGCCATCCGGAACGGGCGCTGCCGGCGGCCAAGCTGCTGGCGCAACAAATCCCGGGCGCGGGACATGTCGTCCACATGCCTTCGCACATCTACTACCGGCTCGGCATGTACCGCGAGGCGCTGCAGTCGAACCGCGAGGCGATCGCCGTCGACGAACAGTACTTCGCGCGCTCACCGAGCGACCCGGTCTACCGCGGCGCCTATTATCCGCACAACATCCATTTCGTCATGGTGTCGGCCCTGATGGGCGGCGACGGGCGCACGGCGCTCGAGGCCGCCGGCAAGCTCGACAAGTCGATCAGCCCCGAGCTGCTGAAGGGTTTCCCCAGCCTGCAGCCCGTCAAGGCGGCGCCCTATTTCTCGCATGTCCAGTTCAGCTCGCCGGACACGCTGCTGGCCCTACCCAACCCCGGACCCGATGCCGTGCTGGTCAAGGCGATGTGGCACTATGCCCGGGCAGTCGGCTTCGCGCGCAAAGGCATGCAAGCCGAAGGCGCGCGCGAAATCGCGGCGCTCGAACGGATCGAGCGCACCGCCGACTTCAAGCCGATCGCCGAATGGAACATCCCGGCCCGCGAGATCGTGCAGACGGCGCGCGCGGTCGCCCGCGGCCGGCTGCTTGAAGCGCGCGGCAATGTGCCCGAAGCGATCGGCGCCTACCGCGAAGCGATCGCCGTGCAGGACGCCCTGCCCTATATGGAGCCGCCCTACTGGTACTACCCGGTCCGCCAGTCGCTGGGCGCGGCGCTGTTGCGCACCGGCCAGCTCGACGCCGCCGAGCAGGTGTTCCGCGACTCGCTGGCGCGTACGCCCAGCAACGGCTGGGCCTTGCGCGGCCTGGTCGAGGTCTACCAGAAGCGCGGCGACAAGCCCGCACTGGCGGCGGCGCGCAAGCGCTTCGAGACGACCTGGCTGGGCGCGCCGGAGGGGCCGCCGCTGATGCGCCTGTAGCGGCTTGTTACAGCAAGCTGCTTTGCAGGCCTCCAGCACACTGCTATAGTGGAAGTTCGCGCTACACGCGTCATTCTCGCTGTCCGGCCTCGTAAAACGCTGACCTCCCGGTCGGCGTTTTTGCTTTGGGACCGGCTTGGTTTCCTGTCAATTGATGATCTTGCTACCGACAATCTCGACCTTGCCATTCCGCTTACTTGCTGCGAGGCGCAACGCCTCGTCCGCCCTGCTTGCGCTGGCCGTCGCCTGGCCCGGCCTGGCGGCGGCGGTTCCGGTGCCGGCCTACGGCGCCGAGCAGCTCACCACGCTCGTCAATGCCTATCGCCTGGCTCCGGGCAGTTGCGCAGGCCGTGCCGCCGCGCCGGTCGCCGCGCTGGTGCAGCACCCGGCGCTGGCGCGCGTGCGCATCGGGCCCGGCACCTTCATCGAGCTGGCGCTGGAACACGCCGGCTATACCGCCGAGCGTGCCGTCATGGTCAGCGTCAATGGCCCGCACACCCCGGCGGAAGCGATGACGGTGCTGCAGGGAAAATATTGCAGCACACTGCTCGACACCCGCTTCTCGGCCGTCGGCAGCTACCGCGACGGCAATGAATGGACCGTGATCCTGGCCCGCGCCGCGCCGCCGTTGCCGTCCGAGTCCTTTCCGGACTGGCGCGAGGCCGGCAAGGCCATCCTGGCCAGCGTGAATGCAGCGCGCGCCAGCGCGCGCAGCTGCGGCAACCGGCAGTTCGCAGCGGCGCCACCGCTCAGCTGGAACCCACAACTGGGCGACGCCGCGCTGTCCCACAGCCGCGACATGGCGGCACGGCGCTATTTCGGCCACAAGGCCAAGGATGGCAGCATGCCGGCCGACCGCGCGACCCGCGCCGGCTATTTCTGGCAGCGGGTCGGCGAGAACATCGCCTTCGGCCAGAGCTCGCCGGACGAAGCCATGACCGGCTGGCTCGACAGCCCGGGACACTGCGCCAACATCATGAACCCCGGTTTTACCGAGATGGGAGCGGCCTACGGCGTGACGGCGGAAAAGCGCAGCGGCATCGTCTACTGGACCCAGGTGTTCGGCAAACCGCGCTGAAGCTAAGCGAACGCTCCACAGGACCTGGTTTGGTTAGACTGGTTGCCAGTGCACCAGAACCTAGGAAACCATGCAACCGAACCTCGGCCTCGTCTGCATCACCGTCTCGAAAGACGTCCGCTATCGCACCGTCACGCGCAAGCGCCTGCTCGAGCACAGCCTCGACGCCCAGCGCAGGCTGCTCGAAGCCCTGTACCGCGACAACATCCAGACCCTCGACAATGCGCTGCGCTATTGCGAAACCGAGGGCATTCGCCTGTACCGCCTGCCGTCCTCGATTTTTCCCTTCGCCGACGAAGACATCGGGCGCGAGGTGCTGGCACCCTTCGCCGCCACCCTGGCCCGCTCGGGCCGGCGCGCAATCGAACGGGGGTTGCGGCTGGTGATGCACCCGGACCAGTTCGTGGTGTTGAATTCGGATTCCGAAGGGGTGGTGGCGAACAGCGTCAAGATCCTGCAAATGCACGCCGACATCATGGACCTGCTCGAGCAGCCGCGCTCGCCCTGGGCCCTGCTCGAGATCCACGGCGGCAAGGGCAATCGCGCCGATGCACTGGTCGAGCGCATCGCCAGCTTGCCGGAGGCGATCCGCTGCCGCCTGGGACTGGAGAACGACGAATATGCCTATGGCGCCGACGAGATCCACGCGATCTGCATGCGCGCCGGCGTGCCGATGGTGTTCGACGCCCACCACCACGTGGTGCACGACAAGCTGTCGAGCTACGAGGATCCCAGCGTGGGCGCCATGCTCTTGAAGGCACGTGAAACCTGGGCCAATCCGGCACATCAGCTGGTGCACATCTCGAACGGCCGCGCAGGCTTCAACGACCGCCAGCATTCCGACCTGATCGAGACCATGCCCTCGTGCTACCTGGCCGCGCCCTACATCGAGATCGAGGCAAAGCTCAAGGAAGAAGCGATCCGCGGCCTGCGTGCCTGGTCGGCCTCGGCGCCTAGCTAAAGAACCTTGTCGAGCCAGGGTTCGACCACCGCGAGCAGCGCCTGCGGCGCCTCGATCGGCAGCATGTGGCCGCTGTCCTCGACGACGGCCAGCTCGGCGCCGGCGATCCCGGCCTGCATCTCCTCGGATTCCTCGCGCGAACGCAGCCGGTCCTGTTCCGCCGCGACGATCAGGGTCGGGCAGCGGATTCCGTGCAAGCGCTCAAGGTCGCCGGCGCGCACGATCGACGACTGCCGCCGGAACACCTCGCCGCCCAGGCGCACACCCATCGCGCGCACGCGTTCGATCAGCGCCTCGTTGCCGGCCTGTTTCGGGTGCAGCGAGGTGGCGATGGCGGTCCTGCTCAAGCCCGAGAACGAGACCGAGGCCGCAGCCTTGCCGACCGTGCCGCGGCTCTGCCGCAGCGAGGGCGTATCGGGACGGGTGGACGTGGCGATCAGTACCAGCGCGCGCACCCGCTCGGGCGCCAGGCGCGCGATCTCGCGGGCGACGTAGCCTCCCATCGAGAAGCCGACCAGGATGAAGCTGCAGGGTGCGTTGGCGAGCGCGCGGCCGGCCATCGCTTCGATGGAGGCATCGTGGCGCAGGTCCGCGTGCGTCGCCGGGCCGAACCTGGCGAGCGAAGGGAGCACGTCGTCCCAGAGTGTTTCGTCGGCCATGTAGCCGGGTATGAGCAGGATGGACATCGCGCCATGATAACAAAGGCGCCCCGGGCGCTGCTGAGCCTGTCAGGTGTTCCGAGACTGTGCCTGCGACACGTTGCTGCCCGGCGGGACGCTCTGCGTCAGCCAGACGTTGCCGCCGATGGTGGATCCGGCGCCCACCGTGATGCGTCCGAGCACCGTGGCCCCGGCGTAGATGACCACGTCGTCCTCGACGATCGGGTGGCGCGGCGCACCTTTCACCAGCGCGCCGCCGGCATCCACCGGGAAGCGCTTGGCGCCCAGGGTCACCGCCTGGTACAGGCGCACGCGCTCGCCGATGATGGCGGTCTCGCCGATGACGACGCCGGTGCCGTGGTCGATGAAAAAGCTGCCGCCGATGTGCGCCGCCGGATGGATGTCGATGCCGGTCAGCGAATGGCCGATGTCGGCGACGATGCGCGCCAGGAAGGGCACGCCGAGGCGGTGCAGGCAGTGCGCCAGCCGGTGGTACAGGATGGCGATGGTGCCGGGATAGCACAGCATGATCTCGGCTACCGAACTGGCCGCCGGGTCGCCCGCGAGCGCGGCCTGCACGTCCGACACCAGCAGCGCGCGGATGGCCGGTAGGCCGGCGGCGAACTCGCGCGTGAGCGCCTGCGCGCGCTCCGACAGAAGCGCCTCGTTCGCCTCCTCGAACTGGGGAGTAAAGCGCAGCGCACGCCGCACCTGTCCCACCAGCCGGTCGAGCGTGACGTTGAGGGTGTCGCCGACGAAGTAGTCGATGCTTTCGTCGTTCAGGTCGGGGCGTCCGTAGTGGGTCGGGAACAGCGCCGCCGAAACACCGTGGACAACCTGACCGAGGACCTCGCGCGAAGGCAGTTCGCGCACGCGCCCCTGGTGACGGATGTTGTGGGTCGATTCGCGCGAAGTGCGCAGCGCGTCGATGATGGGGCCCAGGTGCCAGTGCACGGAGCCGGAAGAGGTCGGGAAGTCGCTGTTCATGTGCCGAGCCTAACCGTTTTGGCCGCGCCGGAGAACGATTTACATCACAAATCGGTAGTTGCAAACCGTTTTGAACCATTGGCCGCGCATACCTTGATCGGCTTCATTACTTCTGGTCTACATTTTGCTTTATGGTAATGGACTGCGCCCTGACACCAGGAATCGCAGCATCGACATGCATGCGGCTGCCCCACCCCAGGGCAGGCCGCACCAGCATGAAGCCCATCATCCACACCGGGAGCCGAAGTGTTCAACGCCATGTCCAGTGTCCGTGCCCAACTACGCGTCGCTTTCGCGTTCGTTATCGTGATTTCCTTCCTGGCGACCGCGGTCGCCATCTGGCGACTGCAGGTCATTTCCTGGGAAACCAAGGCGCTCACCCAGCGTCCGCTCGCCAAGGAGCGGCTGGCCTCGCAGTGGCTGCTCAATACCTCGGTGTCGGCCAAGCGCACCGCCGCGGTCGCGCGCTCGCTGGATCCCGAACTGGCCAAGGCCTTCGCGGCCGAAAGCACGGAATCGAGCCAGCGCACCAGCGTATTGCAGAACAAGGTCGGCGAACTGCTCGACACGCCCGAAGAACAGGCGCTGTTCGCCGCCATCGGCGAGGCGCGCGGGCGCTACATCGACACCCGCGACCGGGTGATGGGCATGAAGGCCGGGGGCCAGTCGGCCGAGGCGGCGGCCCTGTACGAGCGCGAATTCGTGCCGGCCACCCAGCTCTACCTGGACAAGGTGTCCGCACTGCAAGTGCTACAGCACCAGTCGATCGACGCCGGCGCGAAAGCGGTACTCGAGGGCGCCCGCGACAGCACCGGCATGCTGGTGACGCTATGCCTGTTGAGCCTTGCCGGCAGCATCGGCGCCTCGATGCTGTTTGCGCGCGCGCTGTTCCGGCGCCTGGGCGGCGAGCCGGCCGAGGCGGCCCGCGTGGCCGGCGAGATCGCCGCCGGCAACCTCGATGTGCAGGTCGCGCTGCGGCCGGGCGACCAGGGCAGCCTGCTGCACGCATTGCAGCGCATGCGCGACAGCCTGGCGCAGATCGTCGGCCAGGTCCGCGACGGCACCGCCACCATCGGCGCCTCGGTGGAAGCAATGGCGAGCGAAGCGCAGGAGCTGTCGCGCCGTACCGAGAGCCAGGCTGCCGCACTGGAACAGACCGCGTCCTCGATGAACCAGCTGGCGCACGCGGTCCAGCACAGCGCCGCCAGCGCCGAGGAAGCGAATGGGCTGGCGCTGACCGCGTCGACGGTGGCGCAGCAGGGTGGCGCCATGGTCGGGCAACTAGTGGATACCATGGGCTCGATCAATGCCTCCTCGGCGCGCATCGTCGACATCACCGGGGTCATCGACGGCATCGCCTTCCAGACCAATATCCTGGCCTTGAACGCGGCGGTGGAGGCGGCGCGCGCCGGCGAACAGGGGCGCGGCTTCGCGGTGGTGGCCGGCGAGGTGCGCAGCCTGGCCCAGCGTTCGGCGGCGGCGGCCAAAGAAATCAAGGAGCTGATCGACGATTCGACCCGCCGCGTCTCGCAGGGCGCCGACCTGGCCGGCCGCGCCGGCACCACCATGAACGGCATCGTCGAGAGCATCGGCCGGGTGACCGCGATCATGGGCGAGATCGTCGACTCGAGCAAGGACCAGGCCTGCGGCATCCAGCAGGTGCACCGCGCCGTGGCGGACATGGACAGCGTGACCCAGCAGAACGCCACCCTGGTGGAGGAATCGGCCGCCGCGACCGAATCGATGAAGGAACAGGCGGCGCGCCTGGCCCAGCTGGTGGCGGTCTTCAAGCTGGCTGGCCGCCCGGCGCGTACGGCGCGTATGGCGCCAGGCAAGGCCGGAACACGGGAGCTCACACCGCACAAGACCGCAGCGCGCAAGGAGAATGCGCCTGCAGAGGCACCACGCATTGCCAAGGCGCCGCCGCCTGCGCCTGCCAGACGGAAGGCCGCCGAGGAGGAGTGGGAGGAATTCTGACCGTCGCGCCGGCTGGCATTGCCGGCCCGGCAATTCTGAAGCACCATACACTATCTTAACCAAGTCGAGCCTTGCATGAACCTGCCTTCCCATCAACTGTCGATGACCGTCCTGATGACCCCGGACACGGCGAACTTTTCCGGTAACGTCCACGGCGGCACCATCCTCAAACTGCTCGACCAGGTGGCCTATGCCTGCGCCAGCCGTTATGCCGGCCGCTATGTAGTGACCATGAGCGTCGACCAGGTCACCTTCCGCCAGCCGATCCACGTCGGCGAACTGGTGACCTTCCTGGCCTCGGTGAACTATGCGGGCCGCAGCTCGATGGAAATCGGGATCAAGGTGATCGCCGAAGACATCCGCTCGCAGGTGGTGCGCCACGTGAACAGCTGCTTCTTCACCATGGTGGCGGTGGACGACGACCGCAAGCCGGTCGCGGTGCCGCCGCTGCAGCCCGCGTCGCCGGAAGAGGAACGCCGCTTCGAGGAAGCCAAGGGCCGCAAGGCCGCCCGCCTGGAACTCGAGCGCCGGCACGCCGAACGCGCCAGCTTGCGCGCCTGATTCCTGCCGTGCGTCGGGCTGTGGCGAGCGCGGCTACCATCGAAGCTCGTCCATTCACGGAGCACGCATGAAGACCGCCCTGCTTGCAGCCCTGCTGCCCTTGCTGCTATCCACGGCCCCGTCGCAGGCCGCCGGCCAGGCGGCGGACGGCGCCAAACCGCTCGTCACCATCCCCTCGCTCGACGTCAAGCGCTACGTGGGAACCTGGTACGAAATCGCGAAGTTCCCCAATCAATTTCAGAAAAAGTGCGCAGGCTTCACCACCGCCACCTACGGATTGCGCGACGACGGCCGCGTGGACGTCGTCAACCGCTGCCGGCACGCCGACGGCAGCACCGACACCGCCGAGGGCGTAGCGCGCCAGCTGGGCGGCCCTGCCTCGCCGAAGCTCGAAGTGCGCTTTGCGCCCGCCATCGTGTCCTGGCTACCGATGGTCTGGGGCGACTACTGGGTGATCGACCTCGATCCGGACTATCAACTGGCCGCGGTCAGCGAGCCGAAGCGTGAATACCTGTGGATCCTGTCGCGCACGCCGAAAGTCGAGCCGGCCGCCTACGATGCCCTGCTGGGGCGTCTGCGCGCCCAGGGCCTGGACATGAACCGGCTGGTGCCGACGAAGCAGGCCGAATGAGGCTGCCGCGCGGTTTCGTGGAAGCAGGTTTCGCGGAAGCACTACCGCTGAGCCGAGCCTTGTGCTAGAATGCGAGCCCTTGGCCTGGTAGCTCAGTTGGTAGAGCAGAGGATTGAAAATCCTTGTGTCGGTGGTTCGATTCCGCCCCGGGCCACCAAGAACATGCCTCATGCAACGCCCACTCATGCAAGTGGGCGTTGTCGTTTCCGGGCTCCTGATTTTCCGGCCATATCCCGCCGTCGTTGGCAATGCGCGGCAAGAAATCCATGCTCGAGCTTTCAGAGACAGCCGCAAAAAGAGCTGCTTGACTTCCCATCTTGGGGCGCTAGGCTACATGAGAGCACCTCGGAATGCTGCTGCGCCTTTTTTCGATGCCGCCAATCCACAGCGGCGCTCCGTCCATGAACCAATACAGCGGCGCTTCCCGCTTGGGGTTTCCGCCCATGACGGTTTCTGGAGGTACTCTCGGGCCGAATCCGGCACACACTTCCGCGACTGCCATCGGATGAGGAACCTTATTGGGAGAGATCATGAACGCACAAGAGAACAAGCAACTAGTGATGGAGGGATATCGACTATTCCAGACTGGGAAAATCAGCGAATTGCTCAGTCGCTACCACGATGATGCTGAATGGATCAGTCCTGAACTGGAGTTCGTGCCATTTTCCGGCGCTTTCCATGGCAAGTCGGAGATCGCCCAGTTTTTTGCCAATCTCGATGCTTCGGTACATGCCAACCGCTTCGAGCCCACGCAGTTCATCGCGGAAAACGACAAGGTCGTGGTGACGGGTTTCGCAAGCTGGCTCGCGAAGCCGACTGGCCGCAGCTATGACAGTCCATGGGTCCATGTATTCACCGTACGCGATGGGAAGGTGGCCAGGTTCGAGAGCTATTGGGACACATTGGCGACTGCACGGGCATTCCTTCCTGAGGAATCAGGCCGCGTATCGAGCGCGGCACCGATGCACCACTAATCGCTCGGAGGATTGAAAATCCTCGTGTCGGTGGTTCGATTCCGCTCCGGGCCACCAAGAATTCCAAGCAAAAACGCCAACCCGCACCGGTTGGCGTTCTTCGTTCAAGAGAAGACTTTCCTCTTTCTCTTTCCTCTATTCCAGAGGCAAGCCGACTTTCAGGCCAAAGCGGCGCGGCTCCAGCAAGAAAACATTGGTATACGAACCGGCCGCCTGGGTAGAGGCCCAGCGTCCAGTGGTGGCATCGTTGCCGTTCAGGTTCTGCACATAAGCGCGGATGAACCAGCGTTTTCCGGGCCCGGACAGCTCTAGCTGGGCATTGACGTTGGCGTAGCCTTTAATGCGGTCGAGTGGCTTGTTGAATACGGTGGAAAATGTCTTTCCCATGTAATGCGCATCGATCCGCGGCACCAGCGTCATGCCCTTGGTCAGATGGAAGCTGTACTCGGCGCCAACCGACAGTTTGAAACGTGGCGACAGCGGCAGTTCATTCCCCCCAATATTTACCTCTGCCCCGTTGTTCACCGCATATCGGCTTCCTCCGGCCGCCCTGAGCGCATCGCAGATACTGAAGGCACCTGTGGCAGCGGTTCCGGGCAGGGCAACCGGCCCCCTCAGGCCCAGCGCTGCATTCACTGCGGTCACCAGCGCGTTGGCGCCAGCGCCGTCTCCCGCGGTCGCAGGAATGACGGCGCAGTTTGATCCAGTGCCAATGTCCTTGATGACCACGATGTCCGACCGCCCGCCGGACGGGTCGCGCGGATCGATCAGCGGCATGTCCTTCAGCCGGGTCTTGAGGAAGCTGGCCGACATATTCAGCCGGAAGCGGCTCCCGGGAACCAGGACAGACTCGAGCTCCACCCCGTGAATATTCGCATCTGCGTTGTCGTTCACGACTGTCCGGGCCAGCAGGCGGCTGATCTGCAAATCCTTGTAGCGAACCGCGAAGACATTCGCGCCGAGACTGAGCTTTCCTCCCAGGAGCGAGTTCTTGGCGCCCAGCTCGAAAGCATCCAGCACCTCCTTCCTGAATTCCGTTGCCGCCTCAAACTCCACCTGGGCAGCCGGGTTCATGCCTCCCGCCTTGTAGCCGCGCGCGTACGAGGCGTAGTACAGGCTTTCCGAGCGCGGCCGATAATCGGCCACCAGGCGGCCAGTCAAGGCATTGGACCTGGTGCGCTGGTCCGCGAATGGCTGGGCGCCCGACTGGGCAGCATCCGCATCGAAGCCCCCGGCGTAGGGAGAGTCGAATGCATCCCTGATGCCGAACGGCACCGGTACCGAGAGCAGCATGGCGCGCTGCAGCTGGCGTTTTTCGTCATGCGAATAGCGCAGACCGGCCGTCAGCTTCAGGGTCTTGCTGATGTCGTAGTAGGCCTCGCCGAACACCCCGTAGCTATCGAGCGTCAGCTCGGCGAGTTCGGCATCGTAGTACGAGGGGGCGATGAACACATTGGGGTAGGCCAGATTGCCGGCCGCGCGCTGGCCAAGGCTGGTGAGTCCTCCCAGTATTCCTCCGACATAGTCCAGGGAAAACAGGTTCACGAAATAATTATTGTCGCGAACGTAGTCGAGGTAGGTGGCACCTACCAGGAAATTCCATCGGCCATCGAGCTTGCTGTCCAGATGCGCTTCGACCGTGCGCTGGGTAAACTTGTCCCGAAAGATTTCGAATTCGGAGCCGCGCTGCGAGCAGCTGTTGACATATCCGCCGAAGATCCCGGTGTGCTGCCGGTTCGCTGTCGAAGTACACAGCCCTCCTGCAAGACCATTGGGGAACAAGGCCTGGGCCGCCGGCGTGAATGGATTAAGGCCGGCGGGGAACGCCGCTCCCGGCGCACTGGCAAGCGCCGCGAAGTTCTGCAGCCCGGCATTATTGGTCAATGCATTCGCTGCCGACAGGTTGAGGTCGGATCGCTGGTCGCTGCGGTCGCGAACATAGCCTCCCGTAACGGTCAGCGCGTAGTTCTCTCCGAATTTGTGCTCGAGCCGCAACACCAGTTGGGCGTTCTCGACCTGGTAGGATGGCGCCATGTCGGAACGTACCTCGCGCGGGTTCGTGACTGGCGCCTGGCCACCATAGTACGGGTCCGGACCATATACGCTCGACAGGCCCAGGCCGGCGATTATCGGATTACCGCCGCTTGCAATCGCAAGAAATTCGCGCGAGGCGAGCAAGCCGCCGACATTGCCATGGAAATTCGGGCTGTCGAATCCCAGGCGATCCGGCCGGCAGCCCATGATGCCCACCTCGTCTCGGGCGCACAAGTGTCTGGTGAAGCGGCTACGATTGTCGTCTTCGCGGAAGTAGGAGCCGATCAGGTCGAGGGTGGTCGATGCGCCGGACCTGATGCGCAGCGTGGCTCGCAGCGCATAAAGATCTCGTCCATCAATGCGGCTGTTGTCGAACAGATTCCTGGTGTACCCCTCGCGCTTCAGGGCAGTCCCGGCTAGCCGCAGGCCGAGGGCTTCGTTGAACGGGAGATTGAGCATACCGGTGACCCGGCGCGTATCGTAGCTGCCAGCCTCGACCTGGATGCTGCCGTGCTTCTTGTCGAAGCTCGGGCGCGCGGTGATGAAGTTGATCACCCCCGCGGTGGCATTGCGACCGTACAGCGTCCCCTGGGGTCCGCGCAGGACTTCGACACGCTGCAGGTCGAAAAATTCAGTCTCAAAAATTCGCGGCTGAAGCACCGGCATGTCGTTGACATGGATGGCGGTCGCCGGGTCGCAGGAAATGCCGACGCACAGGTCGCCCACGCCCCGGATCGTGAAGCTGGCGCCGTCGAACTGTGCCTTTGTAAAGTTTAGGTTCGGAACGCTGAATTGCAGGTCGAGCGCATTATTGATCTGGCGCGCAGCCAGGTCGCTCGCGGTCAGCGCGCTCACCGCCATCGGCACATCCCGCAGCAACTGGGACTGGCGCTGCGCCGTCACGAAAATCTGCTGCACGACCTCGTTGTCGCTGGCGGGCGTCTGGTCGGGACTGAGTGCTTGCGCCTGCGCCAAGGCAGCGTTCGCCACGATCGAAAAGACAATGCCCACGACGGCGGGACCGGGATCGGGCCCTCTCATACGCATATCGATTCCCCTTCTGCAGAACAGAAACAGGACTCCTCAAGGTAGATCGGGAACCCTTGTGCGTATGGGCAATGGTCGCATGCGAGATCCTTCCATGGCATTCAGGCATCCCGGCTTCCTAGTCTGCCATGGATACACGTCCGCACAAGCCCTTCTTCTGGACTAGCACATTCACCTTGACGAGCTGACGTCGTAGGACATACTGGAAATTCAGAATTGCAAATACAGGAGACGGCCATGAATGAGCAGAGCAATATCGAACTGACCAGGCAGGCCTACGAGGCCTACAAGCGCGGCGACACACAGCAGCTCCTCGCATTTCTGGATGACCAAGTCGAGTGGGAACTGCCAGAAACTCCCGGCGTTCCTTTCACTGGCAAGCGCCGGGGCTGCGGATCGGTCGCCGAAGTCTTCCGGATGCAGCAACAATTGTTAGAAGTGCGGGAATTTTCCGTGAACGAATTTATCGCCCAAGGAGACAAGGTCGTGGTGCTCGGCCATGGGGCGTGGACGGTGAAAGCCACCGGTCTGAATTTCGAGAGCGACTGGGTAGACATATTCACGATCAAGGACGGCCGCATCGTAGCTTTCCGGGATTTGTTGGACACGCGCGCCGCAGGCAACGCCTTCCAGTGCGATGCCATTCCCGCAGCGCTGAGCCCGGTCACCTCGCCACTGCCGCATTGAGCGCAACGGATAGGTGAGCAGCGGCTGGAAAGCGGCGGCTCATTTGTTGGCGCAAAGGATAGAAAATCCTTGTGTCGGTGGCCCGATGTCGCCCTGGGCCACCAAGAACAGTGTCGAATCGAACGCCAACCCATGCAGGTTGGTGTTTTTGTTTTTGGGGTCTGGATCCTCGTGTCGGTCTCTTTTCCTACGGCACACGGTTGCCACCTCGTCCTCCCTTTGCGCAAAAAAAGTGCCGGTCAGCCTCAGCTGAACGGCATTGAGTGCGGGTAGCGCATTATTTACGGTCTAGATGGGGCCCGAAACCTGAGACAGGCGAGAGCCCTGCCGCCTCGTTCGCCCCCAATGTGCTCGGTAATGCCCTACTCTTTCCTACGACGGCGCGAGATCAATCCGGCCAAGCCCAAGCCCAGCAACGCGATTGTTCCTGGTTCCGGCACCACTGCACCTTCGATGTCCACTGTTGCGTTAGTGCTATTCAACGTCAGGTTGCGGTCGGGGAAATTTCCGAACGTATCGACAACGATCCAGGACGCAAGACATCAGCGCCGCCGAACAATCCGAGCGCATTGGCATACGTCGATTTCGCCCCGGGTCACCAAGCATATCGTTTCCAGGACGCCAGCCCATGCTGGTTGGCTTTTTGTTTCCATAACGTGAAGTGCACGTGTCCGCTCTCCATGTGTTATTCGCACCGGGATCGGCAGTATTCACCCAAGAAAAGTTCAATGGGATATGGCAAGATGTGCCCATGGAACATAAGATCGGTGCCCCGATTGCCAGCTTGACTGACCTGCTGCTTGACGCGATCTGCATGGTTGACGCTGACGGATACTTTGTATTCGTCAGTGCCGCCAGCGAGCGCATCTTCGGCTATACCCCCCAAGAAATGATTGGCAAGCGCATGATCGATCTGGTCGCCCCCGCCGACCGCGCGCGTACGCTGGCCGCGGCGCAGGACGTCATGAACGGCCGATCCCATATCAATTTCGAGAACCGGTACCTGCGCAAGGACGGCAGCATCGTCCATATCATGTGGTCGGCCCGTTGGTCCGCGGCCGATCGGCTGCGTGTGGCGGTCGCCCGCGATGTCACGGCCCTGAAGCAAGCCCAGGCCATGCAGGCGGTGCTCTACGCCATCTCCGAGGCAGCCCATGCAAGCGATGACCTGCCAGACCTGTTCAAGCGCAGCCGCACGATCATCGGCGAGCTGCTGCCCGCCTCGGGTTTCGGCGTCGCCCTGTTCGACACGCCTGATCGGCACTTGCATTTCGCGTATTACGAGGACGACAGCGCGCCGCCCCATGCGTCCTTGCTGCGGCTGCTGTGCGAGGAAGTGGTGCAGCGCGCTGCGCCGCTGCTGCTGGAGCGCGGCACTACCGAAGTCCTGCCTGCGCCATTGCAGGCGATGGCGCACAGCCTGGAGGGAGGTGCGCTGGCGGTCCCGATGACGACTTCCCGGGGCATGGTAGGCGTCATTGCGCTGCGCGGCAGGACCGACGGCGCCTGCTGCACGGTGAGCGACCGCGACTTGCTGTCGTTCGTGGCGGACCAGCTCGCCGCCGCCATCCAGCGCAAGCGGATGCATGCACAAATACATTTTATGGCCATGCACGACGAACTGACCCGCCTGCCCAATCGGCGCCTGTTCCATGACCGGCTCGACGCCGCCCTCGCCCGCGCCCGACGCCAGCAAACGGGGCTGTCCCTGCTGTTCATCGACCTGGACCGGTTCAAGCAAGTCAACGATCAATACGGTCACGCATCCGGTGACCGCTTGCTGCAGCAAGTTGCGTCCCGCATCACTTCCTGCCTGCGCGACACCGACACGCTGGCGCGCCTGGGCGGTGACGAGTTCGTCGTCCTGCTGGAAAGTATCGCCCTACCCTCGGACGCGGTGCTGGTCATGGAAAAGATCCATCTGGCAATGGCGCTGCCAGTCGACCTTGGCGAAGGCCGCCAACTGCAGGTATCCGTCAGCGTCGGCATCGCGCAATATCCTGAACATGGCGACAATCGGCAGAACCTCATGTCGCACGCGGATCAGGCGATGTATGCCGCCAAGGCGCTCACGGCAGGTCATCGCGCAGCGGATTGAACATCCTGCATCGGTGCTTCGATTCCGCCCGGGCCGCCAGGAATGTCAGATCGTTCCCTCCCTGCCGCCGGTTTTACCTGGAATCACAAGGCTGTCCAAATCATTGTTCTCGTGTTCGAACAAGGCTGGGGAAGTCTGAAAAGCTGCCTTCCTGCGCTGGCATCCAGTCTGTTTGCATTGCTCGCCATTGCGCAGTTCGATATAGGCGGGGCAGTTCCTGTAGTCATGATCAACGCAGGGCATATGACCTCCCAATTCTGACAGTTGACGACTGTGTTGCAATAACCAGATTACACCACGCGTCAACGAATTGCCGGAATTATTGCGCCCTGGCGCTTCGCTTTAAAACGCCAACCCCTGCAGGTTGGCGTTGTTGTCCCGGCGATCGCGCCCCTACTCTTTCCTCTCTCTGAACTCACCTTCGATCACCCCGTCGTCAGCGCTGTTACGCGCGCTCCGGCCAGGGCTGAATTTGAAGACCGACGAAAACAGCCGATCGAATACGGTCCGCCTCAACCAGGGGAAGAAAAGAACAAACGCCGTGGTGAAACCTGCGAACAGTGCGGGCACGTAGTCGCCGCGCGAAAGCAGGCTCAACAAGCAGAGTGCGAGCAAGCTCACGATGAATGGGCGGCGCACAGGCCCCGGTAACAGACCGACAATGCGCGGCCTGCCGTTGCGTATCCAGGGAAACCTTGCCAACAAAGCAGCAAGCAGCAAGCCCGCCACTACCCGGCTCGTGCCGAGATGATCGGCCAACACGCCAATGACAAGGAAACCCGTGTAGGTCATCGTGCTGGCCAAGGTTGCCAGCAAGCATAAGGCAACAACGAACGTGAGCTTGGGCCTGCGGATCGCGGCCCTGACGAGAAAACCTAGGATATCTGTACTCCTGCAATGAGGTTCGGAAGACTGTCGCAAATTTTAACAGCACCCCGCTTTCCATGCGGTTTCCAGCAGTACTGCGTTGATGATGACCAGTTTTTACGATAAGCTCTCCACTTCGATTTAATTTCCCCAGGGCCACATTTAATGCTTCGCGCACAATTTCGAAGCTGCCCAGACCATCGCGCTTTGCTGGCATGAGTCTGCCTCTGCCTGTCAGTGTTACTGACCAAACTCTTGCACGTGCGACAGGTTTTTCGGAGTGCGTGCTTGCGCTGCGTCGCGCACTGACGACCACGCCTGCCGGCTGGGTGCTTACCGTCTGGTTTTGCTGGGACATCGTCCCTCGAACCTCGATTGCGCTCTGGCTGGGTACGGCGGCTGTCGTGTGGGCGGGCAGCCTGTGGGCCTTGCAGATCATCATTGGCGAAGGCTCACGCTTTGAGCGTCATCGCACGCGCATTCACTGGATCGCCGGTCTGGACGGCTTTGCCTGGGGTCTCACGGCCTGGTTTCTCATAGGCCACGACCCTATCCTGGACGCGACGCTCATGGCACTGTTGTGTGGTGTTATTGCGGTCAATGCGCAGGTATATGGAACCTATGTATCGGCGTATTATCGACAAATCGGCACGATCTGGGCGTTCTCGGTCACAGGCTTGTTGTGGCGTGTGGCCGGCGATGAGGGTGCAATGGATTATGCAGCCGGCATCAGCGTTTTCATCGTCATCATCACCTATTACACCCGCGAGATTGCCAAGCGCCTGCTTGAAGGCATCCGACTGCAGCGTGCCAATGCCCTGCTCGCCGAGCGGCTGCATGTGGCGCTGCAAAAGGTGGCACTGGACGCCGCCACCGATGCGCTGACAGGGCAAGGCAACCGCCGGGCACTGGACGAACTCCTCAAACAGCAAGCGGAGCTCTACGCGTCCAGCGGCAAATCCTTTTCCATCCTGATGCTCGACATCGACTTCTTCAAGACCATCAACGACCGATTCGGCCACATGATCGGCGACGATGTCTTGCGTGCTTTCGCCCAGCGGGTGCGCGAGTACCTGCGTCCCGGCGATGTGTGTGCGCGTTTCGGCGGTGAGGAGTTTGTCGTAGTCCTGCCCAGGACAACGCTGGAAAAAGCGCGCGAAGTGGCTGAGCGTTTACGCCTGGGTGTGGCGCAGTCTCCCCTTCTGCAGACCCCGAAGGTCGCCGTGACGGTATCCATTGGCGTCGCTACATTAGCACCTGACCAGACCGTGGTTGACCTGCTCGCCGTTGCCGACGCATCCGTGTATGCCGCCAAGAACGCAGGGCGCAACCAAGTGCATTCGCCTGTCGAAAAAATTGACGCTTCGTCAGGCACTCCCTCAGCTTTTCTATAAAAATCAATCACTTGAGATGATGGCATAAAGGTTGCTCGGCGTTCGATACCGAATATTACTTCGGCAGTCTAAAACTTCGAGGAGCTAACATGACCACAAAAAAACGTCCTGCTTTACTGTTTCGCGCAATCGCCCCGCTGATCCTGCTGGTGGCTGCCGGCGCAGCCAATGCCGCTCCGGTTTACTGGACCGACTGGACCGGTAACGACACCGACCCCGGCACCGGATTCACCGGCAACGGCAGCATCACCACCCCGACCACGACCCTCGGCGTTACCTACACCAATGCCGCGGGCGTCGGCTTCTACCAGCCCAGTGGCGGCAACGACTACTGGGGTCCACGCACGCCGGCAGGGAACTCGCCTTTCACCAGCGGCCAGGTCGACAATCCGCCTACCGGCACCGATATCATCGGGCTGACGTACGCAGGTAACCAGACGCTGAGCTTCTCGCAGACGGTCGCCAATCCGGTCTTCGCTTTCGTCAGCCTGAACGGCAACGGCTATGCCTTCCTGAACCAGGATTTCGAGATCCTCAGTTACGGCGCCGGGCTCGGCGCCGCCGAGCCCGGCAACAACAGCTGCGGCTACTGGGGCTGCGGCAGCGTGTCCAAGCAGGTGGTCGATCTTGGCGGCGGCAACGTCGAATACCGGCTGATCGGCAGTGGCGAGCCACACGGCGCCATCCGCTTTACCGGCGAATTCGACGCACTGACGTGGCGCAGCATGACAGGCGAGTACTGGAACGGCTTCACCGTCGGCGTGCAGGGCACGGCAGACGAGGTGAACCCGCCGGCCGGCGTACCGGTGCCGGCTACCTTGCTGCTGCTGGTCGCTGGTGGCGCGGGACTGGTGGCATCCCGACGGAATCCCCAGCCCGCACGCGTGGCAAGCCTTCCTTAATTACCGCCCTGCGCCTGCGCCATCTCGAGCGCAGGCAAGGTAACCGTCAGGAAGGACGACACCTGGCCGATCAGGTCGGCAGCTTGCTGGCGCACCTGCCCCATCTGCAGTATCGACAGCTCTGCCTGGCGAACCGCCTGCTGGATCAGCGTGCGGCGCTGCACGAGCGCGTCCAGCAAGGCCGCGTCCGCCGCGCCGCCGACAAGCTTCGACGCCACGGCGAGCGCTGCCCCGTGCAAGCTCAGGTTCTGCGCCGACGCTTCCATATTGCGCACGGCGGCCTCGCTGTCCGCCATCAGTTGCAGGAGCTGCGCACGGCTCGAGGTCAGCGCCGGCTTGTACTCGGCAGGCGATGCCGGACGGCGGAACAGCTTTCCGAGCACACCGCTTGGGGGCCTGGTGCTCGCGAGCGCAGCGTCCAGCAGTGCGGGCACTGCCATTTGCGCGAACTTCAGCACCAGCTCAGTAATCGGCTGGAGCAGCGCGGCCTGCTCCATCAAGGGCCCTTCCGCCCACTCCGTGACCAGCGACAGCCTGACCGGCAAGAGGCGGCGAAACAGCGCGGCCAGGCGCTGCTCGGCCTGCGCGAACAGTTCCGGGTAGTCGGCCCTGGTGCTCTCGAGGGCATCGCGTACCGCGGGATGGTCATCGCTCTCGAACAAGGCTTTCGTCACGGTTTTGGCGGTCATGCTGGACGCTGCCGGGGCCGGAGGAAGGTCGCTGAAGTCGAGCGCCTGCGGCACAGCCGGGCGCTGCACCGGATCGGGATCGGGCTCCCCGCCGAAGTCGAATGCCTTGGGCGTCTGGTGTGTCATTGGCTACTCGGTGCCGGGAGCCATCGCGCGGCGCCTCTCAGACGGTGCCGCCGAGCTTACGGATGAAGGTCGCCAGGTTCAGCTTGAAGCCGGCGCCGACGGCCTGGAAGCGCCACTCGCCATCCTTGCGGTACAGCGAGCCGAACTGCAGCGCGGTCTTGTCCGAATAGTCTTCGTCGAGGTCGTATTCGGCCAGCGTTTCGCCGGTCTCGTCGTTGTACACCTTGACGTAGGCGTCATTGACACGGCCGAAGGTCTGCTTGCGCGCCTCGGCTTCGTGAATGGTGACCACGATCGGCATTTCCACGATATCCGCCTCGACCTTGCCGAGGTCGACAGTAATGACTTCGTCGTCCCCATCCTTGTCGCCCGTGCGGTTGTCACCCGAGTGCACCACGGCGCCGTCCGGCGAGGTGGTGTGGTTGTAATAGACGAAGTGGGCGTTGCTGAGCATGACCGGGTGGCCGTCCGCATTATGCTTGCACAGGAATACCGACGAGTCGAGGTCGAAGGGCTGGCCGTCGGCCGCGTTGACCTTCCATCCGAGGCCGATACGCACGCGCTTCAAGCCCGGGGCGGTTTTTTCGAGGTTAATGCGGTGACCGGTTGCAAGCGTCGTCGACATAGACTTTCCTTCCAAGGTAAAAATGGTATGTTCGCGCGATTACACTGCGCCTGGCGACCCGTTGGCCGAAAACCGCGCAATCAGTTCGCGCTCCAGTTCCTGCAGTTTCGGCAGTTCGTCCTTGCGGCGCTGCTGCCCTTCGTTCGAGATTTGCTCGAGCTTGTCGAAAGCGGTGATCAGCTGCGTCTGCACGTGCTGGGCGGTTTCCAGGCTGACCAGGGAGCGCTGCTTGGCGCGGGCCACGGTCTCGGTATTCTCCAGCAACATGTCGGCCTGGGCGCGGAAGGCCGCGTCGGTGGCGTCGTAGGCCGCATTGGCGACCGCCGCGCTCTGCTTGGCCTCCAGTTGCAGCAGGTAGAGCGAGAACACGTTGCGCCAGGCCGGAATCGAGACGTTGACGATATCGGTAAACGTATCCGTCAGCGCGCGTGCATTGTCTTGCGACAGGCGGATTTGCGGCACCATCTGGGTGGCCATCAGCATGGCGCGCTTCAGGTCGTCGATGCGTTTTTCGAGACGCTCGAGACGGCGCTTGAGCTCGGTCGCCTGCTGCGCCTCGAAGGCATTGGCCGCCGCCCCCTGTTGCGCGACCGCCTGGCGCAGCTTGTCCGCCCAGGCCTCGCCCTTCTTCACGTCGGCATCCAGGCCCTGGTAGTACAGTTCCAGGCCCTTGTACATCTCGTCGAAATCCTGGATGCGTCCCCGGTGCACGTTGGCATGGCGCGTCATTTCGGTGACCAGGGTGTCCATGCGCGATTCGACCACCTGGTACTGCGACAGCATCTTTTCCTTGACCGACCCGAACATGTTCGTGACCCGCGACAGCAGGCCGCCCGAGCGGAGCTTGGCCGGGTCCAGGCCCTTGGAAGTGGCAATCAGTTCGTTCAGCTGCGTGCCGAACACGTCCGCATCCGACGCCCGCACGGTGCCGAGCAGCTTGGCCGACACCTTCGCCACGCCGGCGCCGGTGGAACTGCCCAGGGCTTCGATGGCCTTGTCGTCGATACCGGAGATGTCGACCCGCACCAGCGGGGCCGCGCTCGCCTCCGGACGCGCTGCCGGCAGCATGTCCGGCGTCGGGGCGGGATTCAGCAAGGGCGGAAACGCCGGCGTTGCAGGGGCCGTGGATGCTGCGTTCGCTTCGTCGTCGGAGGAGAACAGCGGTTTCATAAGAATCCTTCAGGGTGGAAGTGACAACATGAATAGCTTACCACTGGAAAAACCATCTGAGCCAGTATCCGCTCACCACCGGTGCTTCTGCTAACATCGTTCTTAGAAAACAATTCAATCGAGACGCCAACCCATGAGCTTGGCGTTTCTGTCTTCGGGTAGCAATTCCACCCTTTCAATACGGCGACGCCGATCCCACAAGGTGACGCCCGCCCTGCTCCCCATTGGCGTCGACAACCGGCGTTGTGGCGAGTTGCCGGAATCTCGACATTCTTCGATTTTAGGATTCACCATGAAATACCAATCTGTACATGCGTTCTTGCAGCACGTTGCCGACCGCAATCCCGGCCAGGGTGAATTTTTGCAGGCGGTCACCGAAGTCATGGAAAGCCTGTGGCCGTTCATCGAACAGCACCCCAGGTATGCCGAGCAGGGCCTGCTCGACCGCCTCGTCGAGCCCGAGCGCGTGGTGATGTTCCGCGTCTCGTGGGTGGACGACAGCGGACAGGTCCAGGTCAATCGCGGCTACCGGATCCAGCATAGTATGGCGATCGGCCCCTATAAAGGTGGCTTGCGCTTCCACCCCTCCGTTACCTTGTCGGTGCTGAAATTTCTCGCCTTCGAACAAACGTTCAAGAATGCACTGACCACCCTGCCCATGGGTGGAGGCAAGGGCGGCTCCGACTTCGACCCGAAGGGCAGGAGTCCGGGCGAGGTCATGCGCTTCTGCCAGGCTTTTGTTAGTGAGCTGTTCCGTCATGTCGGTTCCGACACCGACGTTCCGGCAGGCGACATCGGCGTCGGCGCGCGCGAAGTCGGCTACATGGCCGGCATGATGAAAAAGCTCAGCAATCGGGCCGATTGCGTGTTTACCGGCAAGGGCCTGAGCTTCGGCGGTTCCCTGATGCGGCCGGAAGCCACCGGCTACGGTACCGTGTACTTTGCCGAAGAAATGCTGCGGACGCGCGGCCGTTCGTTCGAGGGCCTGCGTGTGAGCGTGTCCGGCTCGGGCAATGTGGCGCAGTATGCCGTGCAAAAGGCGATGTCCCTGGGCGCCAGGGTGGTCACGGTGTCCGATTCGAGCGGCACGGTGATCGATACCGAGGGATTCACGGCCGAGAAGCTGGCCATCCTGATGGAGGTGAAGAACCACCTGTATGGGCGCGTCAGCGACTACGCCGAACGCACCGGCAGCCGCTTCGAAGCCGGCGTGCGCCCGTGGCACGTGCCGGTCGACGTGGCGCTGCCATGCGCCACCCAGAACGAGCTGGACGCCGACGACGCCGTCCTCCTGATCCGCAACGGCGTGCTGTGCGTGGCCGAAGGAGCCAACATGCCTTCGACCATCGAGGCCGCGAAAGCCTTCGAGGCCGCGGGCGTGCTGTACGCTCCCGGCAAGGCCAGCAATGCCGGCGGTGTCGCCACCTCCGGCCTGGAGATGAGCCAGAATGCGGAACGCCTGTCCTGGCCAAGCGAAGAAGTCGACGCCCGCCTGTTGCAGATCATGAAGGGCATCCATTCGGCTTGCCTGAAGTACGGAACGCGCGCCGACGGCAGCATCAGTTACGTGGACGGGGCGAACATTGCCGGGTTCGTGAAAGTCGCCGATGCCATGCTGGCCCAGGGCGTGATCTGAGCGTATTTGCAGGGTGGGTCTTTTTTCGATGGCATTGTTTGCTTCAAGCCGCACGTAAAATGCTGAATTGGGCAAATGCGGCAGCCGGCAATGCTTTTTCCAATCCCCAGGTGATATTCATCGGACGAGACCCGTGCGCGCCGTTCAGAATGACGGGGCCGCAAGCCAGGTAAGCGCCATCATTGTCGCAACGTACGAATAGCTGGAACTGCCAGCCATTGCTCTGCGCTCCCACGCTTTGCAAATATCGCTGGCCGCTAACACTGTCCGGGCTACAGCTATTCTGCGTCTGCCAATGGAACAAGTCGTGGCTGAGTGCGTAGTCATGGTAAGAAATCGCATCGTGATAACCGCTGCGCTTGTCGAGCGTGACGAATAGCAGCTCGGTCTTGCGCTCCTTGAGCCTTAGAACACCCTCACCAAAGCGCGGCCGCTTCTCCGCAGTCAGGTAGCCAACCGCTGTCAGGATTTCGCTAATCCGATAATGTGCATGCAAGCAAAGCGGCACATCCTCCATGCCAGGGATTGGCGTCCCACGCGCCAGGGCATTCACTTCCAGCACCTGGGCCAATTCTGCCAATTCGCTCAGGCTGCACGGATTCTGCTGCAGACGCTTCAGAAAATCAGCCCCGCTTCCTACGCGGCTGGCAGTCCCGTCGACCTGGTAGGCCAGCATCTGCAGGCGTAGCGCACTACGCGGGTCTTCCTGCAGCTTTTCCGGGCCTGGAAGCGCCAGCGCCTGCATCAACGCAATCTGCTCCGGGTCATCGATGTGCAGCAGCGCGCTGAAGCGGCGTCCGAAGTATTCCTCTTCCGGGCCCTCGTGCCCCACCAGCAGTTCAGCAGAACGCTGGAGCGCCGTCCATCCGCTCCGGCCAGAACTGCGATACACCTCGGCCACGCTCAGCGCTTGCTCGTGCAGAAAACGGGGCAGGCTGAGATGATTGCGGCCATGCAAACTGACAAAGGTTTGCAACTCGCGAACCAGGCGACGCCAGTTTTGCTGGATGAGATTGCGCAGGCTGGCCAGCACCTGGTCGCGCGTGCGCTTTTGCAGCTGCAGGTAACAGCCTGTCGGCAGCCGGCTGAAACCATTCTCCACCCCGTCCAGCAGCTCACGCCGGCTCAGCCCCGTCAACTGACCGAGTAAATGATCGAAACGGAATTCCTTCTGGTGCTGGCCGACAAAGTCGAGGACCAGGCAGCTTTCCTTGCCCTTGAACAGTCGCAGTCCACGGCCAATCTGCTGCTGGAAAAGCACCGGGCTTTGGGTCGGCCGCAGCATCAACAAGGTATCGACCATCGGCAGGTCAACGCCTTCGTTGTAGAGATCCACCGTCACCAACACGCAGACCTCGCCACTATCTAGCTTGCGCGGAGCAGACTCGCGTTCCTCACGGCTCGATTGTCCGGTCAGGCAAATCGCCGGCAGACCGGCAGAGATAAATTGCTCTGTCATGAAACGTGCATGATCGACGCTCACACAGAACGCGATAGCCCGGCTGTCACGTGGATTGGCGCACAAGCGGTGCCATTCGTTCACGATCAGACGAGCGCGGAAATGGTTGCCCGTAAAGAGTTTATCTAATGCCCTGTGCTCATCGGCCCGATTCCATGGAACCTCACGCAGGTCGGTATCGTCATCGCAGGCAAAATACTCAAACGGCGCCAGCAATTGCAAATCGAGCGCATGCCACAGACGCATTTCTACTGCCGGACTACCGTCGGGACGGCTGTCAAAATACTTGAGAATAGGCTTGCCGTCGCTGCGTTCCGGTGTCGCGGTCAATCCCAACAAGATCTCTGGCTGGATGCGTGTCGCTACCTTGTCGAAGCTGGCGGCGGCCATACGGTGGCACTCGTCGAACACAACCGTATGCCAATAATCTTCGCCATACCGGCTGACGAGATCCTGCGTGTGCAGGCTGTCGATCGTCACGAACAGGTGATCCGGACCTTCCAGCGTGATGCCGCCCGCCAGTTGCTGTCCAAAGCTGGGATCCCGCAGCACTTCCCGATAAGTGCGTACTGCCTGCCGCAAGATCTCAACTCGATGCGCAATGAACAGCAAACGCGGGCGGCCGCCCAGTTGGGCGCAGCTACGCTGATAGTCGAATGCCGCGATCACGGTCTTGCCGGTCCCGGTGGCTGCCACTACCAGATTGCGCTTGCGGCCGTGCTCGCGTTCAGTTTGGAGCTGCTCCAGCATTTCGCGTTGGTAGTTTTTCGGCTGCAGATCGAAAAAGCTCAGTACCTGCGGCGTGCTGTCATCCTTGTAGGTGCCGCGCTCGCGTGCAATCGCCCCGTCAAGTGCGGCACGATGGCCTTCGCTGTCCGGGTGGTAGGGAACGAACTCGCTGTCGTGCCAAAGCGTTTCAAAATGCGCCTGGGCCTGCGTGTACATCTCTGCCTGTCCGCGCTCGGTAAATTTGGCCGTCCACTCCAGTCCCCCGGCCATCGCGGCCTGGGTCAGGTTGGCGCTGCCGACATACACTGTACCAAACCCGCTGTCGCGTTCGAAAATCCATGCCTTCGCATGCAGCCGCGTGCGGCGGCCGTCGAGCGATACTCGCACCTCGCAACCCGGCAGTCGCGCCAACTCATCCAGCGCCTGCGCTTCGGTGGCGCCGATATAGGTAGTGGTCAGTACCCGCAGCTTTGTCTTGGACTGCCCCTGCCCTCCCACAGCGGTAATGCTCTGCAGGATGTCACGAATCTTGCGCACGCCCGAGACCGTGATGAAACTCATCAGAATGTCCACGCGATCGCTACTGCTCAACTCGTGGCGCAACTCATTCAGCAGCGACGGCGATGATTTTGACGCGGCAAACAGCCAGGGTGTCGCCACGCCAGTATCCGGCAAGGCAGGCGCTAGCCGCTCGCGGTGGATGGATGTCAGATGTCGCGCAGGGCTGGTCAGCAGTCGGATCTTGTCAGCATGGTCGCCGTCCGGATAGCGCTGATCCATTTGTTTACGCAGGCTGGTCAGCAATCCATTGATGAGCTCAAGCTGCGCGTCAACACGTGCCTGGCGGCCGGCCTGCTCCTCATGATCGTCAAGGTCTATCGGTATGTCTTGCAGAACCTTGCCGAGTTGTTCGGATAAGGCATCGATTAGCTTCTGCGGCGCTGCCTGCGGCCCCAGAAAGCCAAGCGTCAGCTGGTCAGCACGATGATGTGCAATTTGTTCCGATAGCTCGTGCGTGAGCAGTTGGTCATAGAGACCGTCGGGCAGCAAGTTCGGCATCACGCAGTTCTTGAAATAAGATGCCGAAAGTATATCTTGCGCAATGACTTTTAAAACTGCCTACCTTCAATCTTTACGATGGCTGCACTGTTGGAAAAATAGCAGAACCCATCCAAGTATTTACGTTAAGTTGTATGACAACTTGCGAAAACATGTTATGTTTTCGATTCAATCTCTGCTTCAATAGCATCTGAAACTCGCTTACAAGCGCGCGTAAGACGACGTAGAAAGAGATTTGACTGAAGTTTAGTTGCGCATTAGGTTGTATGACGTCATATGACTTAGTCTATAATTTGCCGCATCCCACCCACCGGCCTTGAAGGCCACAACAGGAGGAAGACATGCAGGTGCCGAGCAATCATTTCAAGAACAAGCTGCGCCAGGGCGAGATGCAACTGGGCCTGTGGTCCGGCCTGTCCAGCCATGTAACCGTCGAACTGCTGGCCAACGCCGGCTTCGACTGGCTGCTGCTGGACACGGAACACTCGCCGAACGAGCTGCCGATGGTGCATTGCCAGTTACAGGCGATCGCGCGCGGCACCACCCATCCGATCGTGCGGCCGGTCTGGAACGATACTGTCAACATCAAGCGCTACCTTGACATCGGCGTGCAGACGCTCCTGATTCCTTTTGTCGAGAATGCCGAGGAAGCGCGCCAGGCGGTGGCCGCCACCCGCTATCCCCCACTGGGCGTGCGTGGCTATGCCGCAGCGGCGCGAGCCTCGGACTTTGGCCGGATCAAGGACTATCCGCAAGCATGTGAAGACCAGTTGTGCCTGCTAGTGCAGATCGAAAGTCCGGTGGCACTGGCCAACATCGAAACCATCGCCGCAGTCGACGGCGTGGACGGCCTGTTCATCGGTCCCGGCGACATGGCCGCTTCGATGGGCTTCATCGGCCAGATCGGCCACCCCGAGGTGGTGGCAGCCATCGACGACGCCATCCGCCGCATCCGTGCCTGCGGCAAACCGGCCGGCATCCTGGCCGGCGACGAACGACTGGCACGCCACTGGATCGAAGTCGGCGCCAGCTTCGTCGCCGTCGGCAGCGATGCGGGCATCCTCGCACGCGGCGCCGAACAGCTGGCTGCCAAATTCAAGAACGCCGCTTAACACCGCATCTCGCTACTATTCAATCGAAGGAGTCAACATGAGCAAAATCGGATTCATCGGCCTGGGCATCATGGGCACCCCCATGGCGGGACACCTCCTGCAAGGCGGCCATGAGCTGTTCCTGCACGATGTCAAACCGCTGCCGGAGGAACTCACCGCGAAAGGCGCGCACGCCTGCGGCTCGGGACGCGAAGTGGCGCAGCAGGCCGACATCGTCATCGTCATGGTGCCGGACACGCCGCACGTGGCGGCCGTGCTGTTCGACCAGGACGGCGTGGCCGAGGGACTCTCGGCCGGCAAGATCGTGGTCGACATGAGCTCGATCTCGCCGATCGAGACCAAGAAGTTCGCCGCACGCATCAACGCACTCGATTGCGACTATCTCGATGCGCCGGTCTCGGGCGGCGAAGTCGGAGCGCGTGCGGCCAGCCTGACCATCATGGTCGGCGGCTCGCAGGAGGCGTTCGACCGGGTCAAGCCGCTGTTCGACCTGATGGGCAAGAACATCACCCTGGTCGGCGGCAACGGCGACGGCCAGACCACCAAGGTCGCCAACCAGATCATCGTGGCGCTGAATATCGAAGCGGTCGGCGAAGCGCTGCTGTTCGCCTCGCGCATGGGGGCCGACGCCGGCAAGGTGCGCCAGGCGCTGATGGGAGGCTTCGCCGCCTCGCGCGTGCTGGAAGTGCATGGCGACCGCATGGTCAAGCGCACCTTCGATCCGGGCTTCCGCATCGAGCTGCACCAGAAAGACCTGAACCTGGCGCTGTCCAGCGCACGCGAAATGGGCCTGTCGCTGCCGAACACCGCCACCACCCAGCAGCTCTTCAGCACCTGCGCGGCCAATGGCGGCAAGGCCTGGGACCACTCGGCCCTGGTGCGCGCGCTGGAGATCATGGCCAACTTCGACATCGGCGGCACGGTGCCGCAATGAAGCCGGCCACCGCTCCGCGCGCGCTGCTGCGCGCCATGTTTGATGCGGCGGTGGCGGCCGCCCAGCCGTCACTGTGCCTGCCGCAGCACTTACCGGCGCCGCCACGCGGCCGCACCCTGGTGGTCGGCGCCGGCAAGGCGTCGGCCGAGATGGCACGCGTGCTCGAACAGCACTGGCCGGGCGAACTTACCGGCCTGGTCGTCACCCGCTACGGCTATGCGGTGCCGTGCGAGCGCATCGAGATCGTCGAGGCAGCCCATCCGGTGCCCGACAGCGCCGGCCTGGAAGCGGCCCGCCGCATGCTCGACCTGGTGGCCGGCCTGGGCCCGGACGACCTGGTGATCTGCCTGATCTCGGGCGGCGGCTCGGCGCTGCTGCCCCTGCCCGCGCCCGGGCTCGACCTGGCCGACAAGCAGCGCCTGAACGCCGCGCTGCTGGCCAGCGGCGCCAGCATCAAGGAGATGAACTGCGTCCGGCGCCACCTGTCAGGCATCAAGGGTGGCCGGCTGGCTGCCGCCTGCCACCCGGCGCGGGTGGTGAGCCTGCTGATTTCGGACGTGCCGGGCGACGATCCGGTCGATATCGCCAGCGGCCCGACCTGCGCCGACCCGAGCACCTGCGCCGATGCGCTGGCCGTGCTGGAGCGCTACCGCATCGCGGTGCCGCCGCATGTGCGCGCGGTGCTGGAAAGCGGCAGCGGCGAGTCGGTCAAGCCGGGGGACCCGCGCCTTGCCGGTCACGAGATCCGACTGGTCACCGCACCGCAGATGGCCTTGGAGGCGGCAGCCGCGGTGGCCCACGAGGCCGGGGTGCCGGCGCATATTCTCGGCGACAGCATCGAAGGCGAAGCGCGCTACGTCGGCATCGTCATGGCCGGGATCGCACGGCAGGTGGCCACGCGCGGCCAGCCGTTCGCGCCGCCCTGCATCCTGCTGTCGGGCGGCGAAACCACGGTCACGGTGCGCGGCGGCGGCCGCGGCGGACGCAATGTCGAGTTACTGCTGTCGCTCGGGGTGGCGCTCGACGGCCTTCCTGGCGTGCATGCGATCGCCTGCGACACCGACGGCGTGGATGGACAGGAGGAGATCGCCGGCGCGCTGCTGGCCCCGGACAGTTTGGCCCGCGCCTACGCGCAGGGCATCCGCGCGCGGGCCAGCCTGGCCGATAACGACGGCCACGGCTTCTTCGGGGCGCTGGGCGATGCGGTGGTATGCGGCCCGACGCTGACCAATGTGAACGACTTCCGGGCCATCTACATCGACGGCGCGGACGTCGCCAGCCTCAGGTCTTCTTGAGCGCGTCCGCCTTGTGGGCCGCCTCGGCGCCGGTCTTGTCGCTGACCACCAGGTATTCCGGGTGCTCGCGGGAGGCGGCCACGTGGTGGCCCTTGATCTCGGTGGGGGAGGTGAGTTTCTTCTTGACCGTGCCGTGCACCGTGCCTTGCGACGACTGCCATTGCACCTTGTCGCCGGCTTTGAACGTGTCTGTCATGCTGGGCTCCTTTGAACCGGGATCCGTATTGGAACACGGATCCCCGCCCTCCCACGCACGCCAGGATTCAGTCGGCCTTGCCAGGCATGGGCAGTCCTTCGGCCAGCGCCAGCTTTTCCATCGCCGCTTCCAGCACCATGCGCGCACGGCCCGAGGCCAGCTCGAGCTCGTGGTGCAGGCGCGCATCTTCCTGGTTGCGCGAGGCGCACTGTGCGCTGTAGCGTTCGAAGCTGGAGACCATCATGAGGATCTCCGACAGGTGGCGCGGGCATTCGCAGGACAGGCGGTTGCCGGCCGCCGTAATGGCCGCCAGCGCGCGGTCGTCGAAGCGGCGCGGCGCCACCTTGTCACCCGGCTCGTCAAGGACGGGCAGCCCCTGCCCCGCCAGCGCCGAACGGCACAGCAGCACCAGCTCGCCGATCTCGGCCGGCACGCGCGCCACCAGGCAACCCTGGGCGCGCAGCGTGCGGATGGTGGCGCTGCCGCAGAAGCGGTACAGCACCACGGTCGCTTGCGCACGCGCGGCGCTGCGCGCCGCCACCACCTGCGCCACCGCGGCCTCGTCGAGCTCCGAGGATTCGATCAGCAACACGTCCAACGCCTTGCCGTCCGCGACCGACGATACCTGGTCCAGCCGGGCGCAATGGCGCTGCACCTGCAGGGCACGCCCGTCGCGGCCGCTCGCGGCAATACGGCGCACCAGGCTGTCGCCGACCACCAGCACGCGCATCGGGCCGCTGACTTCGGCCGCGCGCGCCGCGTTCGGCGCCAGCATCTCTTCGAGCCGCTCGACCGGCAGCCCGGTCAGCACGCCGATCGGGTGGCCCAGGTCGACCAGCTGTTTCAGCAGGCCCAGGCGCCGCACCTGCTCGGCCGTGTACAAACGCTGCCCGTGGGCCGAGCGCTGGGTATCGGAGAGCGCATAGCGCCGTTCCCACACGCGCAGGGTTTCCACCGGCAAGCCAGCCAGACGTGCCGCGACGCCACTGCGGTAGCTCACTTCGCGCTGCGCGCCCTGCACTTCATCCATTCTGTCATTCATATGAACCGCCATTGAACCAGTTATCAAGGACACTTCTCGCTACAAATGCGAGACATCGCAAGTGTAACTCAATATCGTCAAAGATAGCTGTTCAATAGCGATTCACAGGCTTGAATAAGGTACTGAATGCTTATTTACCAAGTGAAATCGTCAGGAATCTTGAAATCGGCGTAAGGATCGTCCGCATCGACCGCGTTACTGTTCTGCTTGACCTGAATGACGCTGCCCGGGTCGCGCTCGGCGATCTTCTCGCCGATGACCTTCGGCACCAGCTCGTAGTTCCCCTTCAGGAACACGATCACCAGCCGTCCCGCCACCAGGTGCTGCCGCACCTGTTCCGACACGTAGATACGCTCGATCTTGCTGCCGTGCGTGAAGTTGTAGGCGATGTCGCCCTTGCCATTCTTGCCGCGCGGCTGGCGGTTCACTTCGACCAGTTGGGCGATTTGCGCCTTCACTGCCTTCTCGGCGGCCGCGGCATCGCGCTGAGCGTTCAGTTCGCGCGCCCGCTCGGCATTCTTGCGCTGCATTTCCAGCGCGGCCTCGCGCGATTCGTTGACCGATTCCTGGCCGGTGCGGCGCTCGATCTTTTGTTGTTTGCTCTTGTCCTGGTTGACCTTCTGGACCTTTTTCTTGTCCACCAGGCCGGCTTTCAGCAACTGCTCCTGCAGCGAGACCATCGTTGTACTCCTTGATGACATGGGATGCGGGCGGCACTGCACCGTCCGGCGAAGCCGCTAGCATAGCAAACCGCGCACGCAAGGGAAGGCGATCCGCCCCGCATAAGTTATGCATACCCTGTAGACAGTCACTGTCAACTCATCCATATTTGGCGCTTTACATCTTGAACATCGAGCCATGCGCCTTCCTGCCCGCCCGTCCCCGCGTCTGCAAACCGGATCGATGTCGGGCAGCGCCGCCGACACGGCCGACACCACCGCCCCCACGCTGGTCATATCGATGGAGAGCGGTAAGGCCGTGAACGGGGTGCTGAGCTACACCTTCAGCGAAACCATCAAGCTGGCAGGCGACGCCAGCCTGACCTTCAGCAGCAATGGCCAGCAGGTCGCGACGATCGCGCTGGTGGGCAATCCCGCCGTTAGTCATTCGGGAGCCAGCATTGGCATCCAGTTGCCGCAATCACTAGCCTACGGCAAGTACTACGAGGTCCTGTTCAGCGCCGGCGCCGTTGCCGACCTGTCCGGCAACCTTGCCAACGGCGGCGCTCCGTTCGTCAGGGGCTTCCTGTACGTCAGCCCGGTCGCGCTGAACCTGACCGGCACGGCCGATGCCGACATCCTCCACGGCAGCGACCTGGCCGATACCATCAATGGCGGCGGCGGTTTCGACACGATATACGGCTATGGCGGCGACGACCTGTTGCATGGCGGGAGCAACGAGGGCGGAAGCGGGTCACAGGAGCAGATATTCGGCGGCGACGGCAACGATGGCCTGTGGGGTGGCGACGGTGACGACGAGCTCCACGGTAACAAGGGGAACGACCGACTGTACGGCGAGAACGGCGATGACCACCTGGAAGGCGACGAGGGCGACGACTTGCTGGACGGCGGTGACGGCGACGACGAGCTGTACGGAGGAGGAGGCGCAAATACGCTACTCGGCGGTGCAGGTAACGACCGACTGTTCAACGATTTCGCCGACGCCGACACCATCACCTCCACCGGCGGCATCTTCGACGGCGGCAGCGGTAACGACTGGATCCGCGGTTATGCCGGCAACGAGTACCTTGGTGGCACGGGCGACGATATCATCAAGGTCGACTATCGCGTGCGGACCAGCGGGCCGACCCACGTCAGCGGCGGCGACGGCAAGGACCGGATCACCCTGAGCCTGTCCGCTCTGCAGACCGGAAAAACCACGGTATCTGGCGGCGCCGATACCGATACCTTCATTCCGGTCGGCGGCAGCGCCACCCTCCCCGAGGTCAGCATTACGGATTTCACCCCGGGCGCTGGCGGTGACCTGATCGACCTGAGCTCGATCGTCGCCCTTAATTCTGCGCGCAATCCCTTCGATGACGGCAGCGTCCGCCTGCTCGCCGACGGCGCCGACACCCTGCTCCAGATGCGCCACGCCATCACCGGCACGTATGTCACCGTGCTGACGCTGGCTGGCGTGGCGCCTGCGCAACTGGTCCAGGCCAATTTCGTCGACTATTCCAATCCGCTCGGCGGCACCGTGGGCCTGGCACTGGATGGCTCGGCCGGCGCCGACACCTTGAACGGCACCCGCTTCGACGACACCCTGCGCGGATTCGGCGGCGACGACATTCTCTCCGGCGGCGAAGGCCACGACCTGCTCGAGGGCGGTGACGGCGACGACGCGCTCAGCAGTGGCGGCGGTGATGACATCCTGCGCGGCGGGGAGGGCAACGACACGCTGCAGGCCGGCAGCTCGGGCAACGCCCTGCTCGAAGGCGGCGCCGGCAACGACAGCCTGTCCAGCGGCGGGCGCGGCAACGACCGCCTGTACGGCGGCGCCGGCAACGATACCCTGACCCTTGATTACTCTGGCGGCGCAGGCGCCAGGCATACCGTCATCCTGTCCGGCGATGCCGGCAACGACACCATCGTCATCGCGAGGGCTTCGCAACCGGTCGACGTGATCGCCAGCGGCGGCGAAGGCGCCGACATCTTCGAACTCGGTTACTTCTCGCAA
The DNA here is from genome assembly GCF_059685695.1 of Telluria sp. PB2R4. Classification (NCBI taxonomy): domain Bacteria; kingdom Pseudomonadati; phylum Pseudomonadota; class Betaproteobacteria; order Burkholderiales; family Oxalobacteraceae; genus Telluria; species Telluria sp. PB2R4. The sequence goes on from NZ_JCASIC010000010.1 coordinate 69,726, forward strand.
GGGGCGGCGCTCACGATCCTGGATTTCAGCGCGGCCGACCAGCTCGACCTGCGCAAACTGCTGACCTCGGGATTCAAGGGCAATCCGTTCGCGGCCGGTGACCTGAAGGCGGTGCAGCAAGGCACCGATGTCACCATCCATGTCGACCGTGACGGCGCCGCCGGCCCCGAGGAAGCCAGGCTGGCCATCACCCTTGCCAACTTGTCGCTTGCCTCGCTGTCGGCCGCCAACTTCCTGGGCGGATACGATCCGCACGGCGGCACCAGGGGCCTGAACCTGGCCAGCACCCCGGGCGCCGACATTCTCACGGGCGGCGCGCTGGACGACACCATCGACGGCGGCGACGGCGCCGACCGCATCGATGGCGGGGCCGGCAACGACCTGCTGTCTGGGGGCGATGAGAGCGTGCCGGGCGCCGGCGACGAGATCGACGGCGGCGACGGCCAGGATACGCTGCGCGGCGGCGCCGGCAACGACTGGCTCATCGGCGGCGCCGGCGACGACCTGCTGTACGGGGACGCGGGCGACGACCTGCTGGAAGGCCGCGACGGCAATGACCGGCTCGAGGGCGGCGCCGGCAACGACACCTTGAAGGACGAGTGGGGCGACGACTACCTGAGCGGCGGCGCCGGCGACGATCTGCTGGACGCCACCCGGCCGCAGACGGACCGCCCGGCCGGGACCACGCTCGACGGCGGCGACGGCAAGGACCGCCTGATTGCCGGCAGCGCGGTCAAGACCGTGCTGGGTGGCCTTGGCGACGATGAAGTGACGGTCGACGCCAGCGGCAGCACCAACAACGGGGCGCCGCTCGTGGTAGAGCTGGGCGACGGCAACGACCGGCTGACCGTCCGCTCCCTGGGCGTCGATGGCCGCCCCGTGCAGGCAAGCGGCGGCGCCGGCAGCGACACCTACGGGTTCGTCTGGGGCAGCAGCAAATGGCCGCTGCTCACGATTACCGACTTCCAGACCGGCGCCGGCGGCGACGTGCTGGACGTGTATTCCTTCTACAACGGCAACCGCAGCGACAATCCCTTCGGTGCACTCGGCCACGCGCGCCTGGTGCAGGACGGCAGCCACGTGCTGCTGCAGGTCGACGCGGACGGCGCTGCCGGCGCCCAGGCCTGGGCAACCCGGGTGGTGGTCGAGAACCGGCGCGTGGCCGACTTTACTGCCGCCAATTTCACCGACAGTGCGCGTCCCGGGACCGAGTCGCCCGGCGGCGGCTCTCCCGGCCTGACCCTGACCGGAACCGCCGCGGGTGACGTACTGGCCGGCGCCGCGCTCGACGACATCCTGCGCGGCGGCGACGGCGACGATACCCTGCGCGGCAATGGCGGCGCCGACCAGCTGTTCGGCGACGCCGGCAATGATTTCCTGTTCGCCGGCGACGGCAACGACCGCCTCGAGGGCGGCGCCGGCAACGACGTCCTGAACGGCGAAGCGGGCGACGACGAGCTGCTTGGCGGTCCTGGAAACGACACGATGGAAGACCGTCTCGGCAATAACATCTTGCGCGGCGGCGAAGGCAACGACCAGATCCACACCGGCGCGAGCGGCAGCGCCCAGGTGTTCGGTGAGGCCGGCGACGACCTGCTGTTCATCGCGGGCGCTGGCCGCTTCGATGGCGGCGAGGGCCACGATGGCTTCTTCGTATCGCTGGACGCCACCTCGACGGCCCCCCTGCAGCTGACCGGCGGCGCGGGACGCGACGGATACACCCTTTCCACCGCCGTGCCGGGTGCAACGGTGACGATCACCGATTTCGCCGCCGGCGCCGAGGGCGACCTGCTCCGCGTCGACCAGTTGGTCGCGATCCCGTCCGGCAACCCGTTCGCACCGGGCGGCAGCCTGCAGTTCGTGCAACGTGGCGCCGACACCGTGCTGCAGGTTCGCGTGACCAGGGACGGCAGCTCCTCTTTCCAGGACGTGCTGGTCCTGCGCGATGTCGCCAAAACGGCGCTGACGAGAGAAAACATCGTACTGGACTTCGATCCCCAGGGCGGCAGCTTCGGGCTGAGCACCCAGGGGCGCGACGGCGCGGACATGCTGGCCGGCACCGTGTACGAGGACACGCTGCGCGGCGGCGCCGGCAACGACGTGCTCGTCGGAGGCGCCGGCTACGACGTGCTCGATGGCGGAATCGGCATCGATACCGCGGTGTTCAGCGGCACGCGCAGCCAGTACGCGGTACAGCGCGTGGTGCAAAACTCCCAGGATCCGCAGGACATCGTCGTGTCCGACCTGCAGCCCGGTTTCAATGAAGGCAAGGACCGCCTGTTCGACATCGAACGCCTGGCCTTCTCCGACGGCGCCATCGCCCTCGATACCGGTGCCACGGGCATCGCCGGCCAGGCCTACCGCATCTACCGCGCCGCCTTCGACCGCCCCGCCGACGAGGCCGGCCTGGGATTCTGGATCTCCAGGATGGATGGCGGCAGCACGCTGACCGACATCGCCGGCGGTTTCGTACGCTCGAAGGAATTCATCGACCTGTACGGGGCCGCGCCGACCCATGCCGAGATCGTGACCCGGATGTACACCAACATCCTGGACCGCGCACCGGAGAAGGCCGGCTACGACTACTGGCTGGCGGCCCTCGACAGCAAGATGGTCGACGTGGCCACGATGCTGGGCATGTTCAGCGAGAGCAACGAGAACTACACGGCGGTAGCGCAACTGATCGCCAACGGTGTCGCCTACCAGCCATTTGGCGGATAAAAATAGCCATCGTGCACACGGTGTGGGGTCTATTTCCAACCGGCACCGCACTGCGTGGCGCTGCCACAACAGTATTGTCGTACAGCGCGTCGACCCCATTATTTGAACGGCATGAAATTGCGTGCGCCCGTGGACACGAACTGATGAGTCGGTGATAGTTGGGGCCCCGACGACCGATCATGATTTACCGCCATGTCCCAGCCCCTGCACAACGACCCGATCCACACCGGCAACCAGTCGCGCCAGTCAGCCGCAACCGGTGACAGCACCCCACCCGTATTGACATCCCTCCCGGAGAACGGGCAAGGCGCGGATGCGCCGCTGGTCTTCGTCTTCAGCGAACCCGTCAAACTGGGCGCCGGCACCATCACGCTGCGCACGAACAACGGATCGACGTACACCGAGACCCTGGCCGGCAGTCCCTACGTCACGGTGTCGGGCAACACCCTCAGCTTCGATCCGCCGCAGCGCCTGGCCTACGCCACCTGGTACACGGTCGAGATCAGCGCCGGCGCGGTGCTCGACCTGGCCGGCAATGCGGCGCAGGGCGGCAGCATGATCTATCACCATTTCTTATCCGGACTCAGCCCGGTCGCGCTCACGCTTACCGGTACCAGCGGCGCCGACACGCTGGAGGGCAGCGACCTGGCCGACACCCTTGACGGCCTGGGCGGCGAAGACGAGCTCAATGGCTACGGCGGCGACGACATCCTGCGCGGCGGCGACGAGACCGTGGGCCAGTACTATCGCAGCGGAGACCGTATCAACGGCGGCGCCGGCAACGACCTGCTCGACGGCGGTGCCGGCACCGACATGCTGTGGGGCGGCGCCGGCAACGACCGCATGCTCGGCGGCGCCGACGACGATACCCTGTGGGGCGAGGACGGCGACGACGTGCTCGAAGGCGGCAGCGGCAACGACGCGCTGTCCGGCGGCGCCGGCAACAACACCCTGCTCGGCGGCGACGGCGACGACACCCTCAGCGCCGACAGCGGCAGCAGCGGACGGCTGGACGGCGGGGCCGGCAACGACAGGCTGGCCGGCTACGCCGGCGCCATCGACTACGATGGCGGCATCGGCAACGACGACATCACGGTCCGGATCTTCGGCCAGAACGCCGGCTCGACCGTGGTGCGCGGCGGCGACGGCAACGACCATATTCGTGTCGACTTTTCCATGTATTCGCAGGCGGCGGTCAGCATGTCCGGCGGCGCCAGCGCCGATACCTTCGCGCTGCAGACCTACAACGTCCCCGACGGCGGCGTGGCGCTGAGCATCACCGACTTCACCCCGGGCCTCGGGGGCGACGTACTCGACCTGCTGCAGATGGCCGGCCTCGAGCAGGGCGTGAATCCCTTCGACAGCGGCCACCTGCGCCTGCTGGCCTCAGGCGCCGACACCCTGCTGCAAATGCGCAACCCGGCCGTTCCCGCCGGCTACACCACCGTGGTGACGCTGCTTGGCGTGCAGCCGTCCCAGCTGGTGGCGGCCAACTTCAGCGGCGGCATCGACCCGCGCGGCGGCACCGTGGGCCTTACCCTGACCGGCGGCGCCACTGCGGACACCCTGAACGGCATGCTGCTCGACGACACCCTGCTCGGCCTGGAGGGCGCCGATTCGCTGTATGGCTGGGGCGGCAACGACACGCTCGAGGGCGGCGCCGGCAACGACATGCTGGACGGGGGGCTCGGCAACAACGTACTGCGCGGCGGTGACGGCGACGACCACCTCACCACCTCCTCTACCGGCACCAACCTGCTCGACGGCGGCAGCGGCAATGACCGCCTGTACGGCGGCGCCGGCAAGGACACGCTGCTGGGCGGCGCCGGCGACGACGAGCTGAACTTCTACTCCGGCTTCGGCAGCGGCACCGGCCAAGCCGTCAGCATGGCGGGTGGCGACGGTGCCGACACCTTCCGCATCGGCTACGCGGCGAACCCGGTCACCATCGTCGCCAGCGGCGGAGCCGGCAACGACACCTGGGTCGTGTCCAGCTACACCGCCATGCAAATCACCGATTTTGCCCTGGGCGACCGGCTCGACCTGCGTCCCCTGCTGGGGCCGCTGCCGATCGGCGGCAATCCCTTCGGCGCCGCCGGCTACATGAAGGCGGTGCAGGAAGGCGGCGCGGTAGGCATCTATGTCGACGCCGACGGCGCCCAGGGGAGCGCCAGCGATTTCCGCCTCGCGCTGTCGCTCGACAACACCCAGCTGGGCAGCCTCACCGCAGCCGCCTTCGCGGGCGGCTTCGACCCGACCGGCTCCAGCCAGGGCCTGAACCTGACCGGCACCCCGGGCGCCGACGTGCTCAACGGCGAATCGCTGAACGACACCATCGACGGCGGCGATGGCTCGGACACGATCGACGGCGGCGACGGCGACGACCTCCTGAATGGCGGTGACGAAAGCGTGCTCGGCGCCGGCGACCGCATCCTGGGCGGCGGCGGCGACGACACCTTGCGCGGCGGGGCCGGCAGCGACAGGCTCGACGGCGGCTACGGCAACGACCTCCTGTATGGCGACAGCGGCGACGACCATCTCGAAGGCGGAAGGGGCAACGACCGGCTGGAAGGCGGCGACGGCCGCGACACCTTGACCGACAGCGAGGGCAGCGACTACCTGAGCGGCGGCGCCGGCAACGACGTCCTGAACAGCCGATGGGGCTACGCCGACCTGCCCGCCGCCAGCACGCTCGACGGCGGCAGCGGCGACGACACCATCGACGCCGGCAACACCGTCAAGACCGTGCTCGGCGGCGCCGGCAACGACCTGGTGTCGATCGATGCGCGCGCCACTGCGGCCAATGCGGTGACCATGGAAGTCGACCTGGGCGACGGCAACGACCGCGTCAGCATCGGCTATGCCTACGCCGACATGCGCGCGGTGCGCATCAGCGGCGGCGCCGGGATGGACACCTATTCGTTCAGCACCGGCGACCGGACGCCGGCGGTGACCATCACCGATTTCCAGGCCGGTGCGGGCGGCGACGTGGTCGACGTGTTCTCATTCATGAACAACCATGGGGGCGGCAACCCCTTCGGCGCCGCCGGCCAGGCGCGCCTGGTGCAGGACGGAAGCCGGGTGCTGTTCCAGTTCGACACCGACGGCGCCGCCGGCCCGCAGGCCATGACGACCCGCATCGTGTTCGAGAACGCTCGCGCGGCGGACTTCACCGGCGCCAACTTCACCGAAGGCGCACGTCCCGACGGCCAGCCGGGCGGCCTGACGATCGTGGGCAGTGCCGCTGCCGAGACCCTGCAGGGCGGCCGCCTCGACGACACACTGCGCGGCAATGGCGGCGACGACAGCCTGTACGGCAACCTCGGCAACGACCTGCTGCAGGGCGAGGACGGCAACGACAGCCTGAACGGCGGCCTCGGTAACGACCGCCTGGAGGGCGGTATCGGCAACGATTACCTGAACGGCGGAGAAGGCGACGACGAACTGCTCGGCGGCGCCGGCAACGACCGTTTCGATGAGACCCAAGGCAACAATATCCTGCGCGGCGGCGACGGCAACGATGAAATCTCCAGTTCGTCCAGCGGCAACAGCCAGCTGTACGGCGACGCCGGCGACGACCAGCTCTCCCACAGCGGCGGCACCGCCCTGCTCGACGGCGGCACCGGCAACGACCGGCTGGTGATCGGCAGCTGGTACGACAACGAGCCGCAGGCGATCGAGGCCCGCGGCGGGGATGGCAACGACAAATTCGTCATCCAGGTCGCCACCAGCAGCAAGCTCACCGCCACGCTCAGTGGCGGCAGCGGCCGCGACACCTACGCGCCGATGAGCGTACCGACGGCCGGCTCGGCCGTCGCCGTCACCGTCACCGATTTCGCCACTGGTCCGGGCGGCGACCTGATCGATGTCGCCAACGTCGCCTTCCCGACCGTCGGCAATCCCTTCGGTCCCTACGGCGCCTTCGCCGCGGGCAGCGTGCGGCTGGTCCAGCGCGGGCCGGATGCGGTGCTGCAGGCACGCACCGGCACCAACGACAGCTACCCGTTCCAGGATGTGCTGGTGCTGCGCAATGTCAGCAAGGACGCGCTGACTGCGGATAACTTCCTCTACGGTTTCAACCCCGACGGCTCGTCGACGGGGCTGAGCTTCGTGGGTAGCGCCGCAGCCGACCGCTTCGATGGCGGCTGGCTCGACGACACCATGACCGGAGGCGCCGGCAACGACATCCTGACCGGCTCGATGGGCAACGACCGCCTGGAAGGCGGCGACGGCGACGACCAGCTCGACGGCGACAAGACCGCTGCGCTCCCGCTTTACCACGGCCGCGAATGGCCGCTCGACCCGCCGGGCGACGACGTGCTCGACGGCGGCGCCGGCAACGACACCCTCAGCACGTCCTGGGGCAACGACACGCTGCTGGGCGGCCTGGGCGACGACCTGCTGAGTGTCGGCTCGCGCGGCTGGTACACGCCAGGCCAGGCGACCGGCTTCAAGCTGGTGCTCGACGGCGGCGACGGCAACGACCGCATCCGGGTCCAGGTTCCGTTCCAGCCCTCGCCCGACATCAGCATGCGCGGCGGCGCCGGCAGCGACACCTTCGAGCTGAGCGCCCCGCCCCAGCTGGGCAGCTGGACCATCACCGACTTCCAGGCCGGCCGCGGCGGCGACGTGCTCGACATCTTCGAGTCGCTCGGCTTTGTGCGCCAGAATCCCTTCGCCAGCGGCTTCATGCGGCTGGAGCAGCGCGGCCCGGATACCGTGGTGCTGGTCGACAGCGACGGCGTGAATGGTCCCGCCACGTTCACCGGCCTGGTGACCCTGAAGAATGTGGACAAGGCCACGCTCACAGCCGACAACATGCGCTACGGCTACGCGCCGGACGGCACCCCGGTGGCGCTCGGGCCGCTGATCGAAGGCGGCGCAGGGACCGACCGCCTGCAGGGCGGCGCGGCCGCCGACGACCTGCGCGGCGGCGCCGGCAACGACGTGCTGGTGGGCGCCGCCGGCAACGACCTGCTGCAGGGCGGCGCCGGCAACGACAGCGCGGTATTCAGCGGCACGCGCAGCCAGTACAGCCTGCAATCCTGGTCGCCCGCAGAAATGCTGGTAGCCGACCTGCGCGCCGGCGCCCACGACGGCAAGGACAGGCTGATCGAGGTCGAGCGCCTGGTGTTCGCCGACACCGCGCTCGCGCTGGACACCGGCTTCGACGGGGTGGCCGGCCAGGCCTACCGTATCTACCGCGCCGCCTTCGACCGTCCCGCCGACGAAGCCGGCCTGGGTTTCTGGATGGCGATGATGGATGGCGGCAGCACGCTGGCCGAGATCGCCGGCGGCTTCGTGCGCTCGCAGGAATTCATCGACCTGTACGGCGCCGCGCCGACCAATGCCCAGATCGTGACCCGGATGTATACGAATATCCTGGACCGCGCGCCGGAGCAGGCCGGCTACGACTACTGGCTGGCGGCCCTCGACAACAAGGTGATCGACGTGGCCACGATGCTGGGCATGTTCAGCCAGAGCAGCGAGAACTATTGGGCGGTGGCCGAGCTGATTGCCAATGGGGTGGCTTACCAGCCGTTCGGCGGATAAATGGATGAACCTGTTGCGCCGGTGTTGCACCGGCGCGGCACATAGTTCGCCATGACATCAGGTTTGGCCGCATAATCGCTGTAATAACAGCAAGCTCGTCACGCAATGTCCTGTCGTTTTGCTCTTCCCCTGTCATGACCGTCAAGGCGCCTTCGCGTGTTTCGCGCCTGTACGAGGTCATGGACCTGATGCTCGACTCGGTCGGCGAGCCGCTCGCCCTCGACGGCCTGGCCGCATCGGCCAGCTATTCCAGCTACCACTTCGACCGCATCTTCCGCGAGCTCACCGGCTTCTCGGCCGTGGAGTACCAGCGCAAGCGGCGCCTGCGCCGCGCCGCCCACCAGCTGCGCCACGAACCCGACGTGCCGATCGTGCGCATCGCCCAGGATTGCGGCTTCCCCTCGAACGCGGCCTTCGCCAAGGCCTTCAAGCAGCAGTTCGCGATGTCGGCCAAGACCTGGCGCGAAGGCGGCTGGCGCGCCTACATGGACCAGCAGGTCGGGCGCGAGAGCGACGTCAGCTTCTTCGTGGCCGAACCCTCCAACCTGGACGCGATCCTGGCGCCCTACTGCCCGCCCGAGCCGGGCAGCATCGCCGCCCGCATCGACGTGCGCAGCCTGCCGGCGGTGAGCTTGCGCTATCAGCGCTTCTTCGGCCAGTCGGGCGCCGCGCTGTCGATCGCCTGCAATACCTTCATCTGCGAGCGCGAGCGCCTGGACGGCATCGCCCACGGCGCGCCCTGGTACGGGGTGTTCGACGAAGATCCGGGCTTCACCGGCGAGAGCGAATACTGCTACGACTTCGGCCATACCGGCGCCGCGACGGATGCGAGCCTCGGCATGCGCGTGCTCCCGGCCGGCACCTATGCCTGCCTCGAGTTCCGCCACGAGTGGCCGCGCTTCCGCTCGATGTACGAGGACTGGCTCGACAAGCAGTCGGTCTGGCGCTTCGACAGCACGCGTCCGCACATCCAGAAGGTCGAGCGCGACCGCACCGCGCCAGGCTGCGCCGGCAAGTGGCGCGGCCTGCTGGCGCTGCCGGTCAAGAAGCGCTAGGGGCGTCCCGGGTGCTGTGCACATCGCGCCATACGAAACGGCTCAGCACCAGCACCGGCAGCGCCGCCACCAGCACCCACAGGAAGAAATGGCGGTAGCCCAGCGCCGTCTGGATGTCGCCGCTGATCATCTTGAACACGACGAAGCCGAGCTGCATGAAGCCGGTGCCGAGCGCGTAGTGCGCGGTCTGGTAGGGGCCGCTGGCGACCACCTGCATGATGAACAGGATCACCCCGACGAAGCCGAAGCCGTAGCCGAACATTTCGACACCGAGCCCCAGCGCGATCACACCCAGCGAGGCCGGCTGCGCCACGCTCAGGTACCAGAACACCGCGTTCGGCAGGTTCATGGCCACGATCAGGAACGGCATGGCGCGCCGCAGGCCGAGTGCCGCGGTGAAGTAGCCGCCGGCGATGCTGCCGGCCAGGAAGGCGATGGTCCCGGCGGTTCCGTACACGGCGCCCACCTGCGCCGTGCTCAAGCCAAGGCCGCCGACGTCGCGCGCGTCGCGCAGGAACAGCGGCCCGATGGTCTGGATCTGCCCTTCCCCGGCGCGGAACAGGATGATGAACAGGATCGCCATCCAGATGCCCGGCTTGGCGAAGAAAGCGCGGATCACGTCCGCCAGCGTACCGGCCACGCCACGTACGCCGTCTTCCCTGCGCGCGGTGCCCGGCGTCGCGGGCAGTGCCCACAGGTGATACAGGCCGAGGCCCGCCATCAGGGCGCCGAGCAGGCCGAACACCGTGGCCCAAGCGGGGCCCGGCCCCATGCGGTCTTCCAGGTAACCGGCCAGCATCACCAGGCCGCCCATCGACAGGAACTTGGCGGCATTGAAGAAGGCGCCCTGCCAGCCGGCATAGGCGGCCTGCTGGCGCTCGCTCAGGCTGGAAATATAAATGCCATCGGCGCAGATGTCGTGCGTGCTCGACGCCAGCGCCACCACCGCGAACAGCACCAGCGATGCCGTGAACCAGCCCGGCAGCTGCAGCGCCAGCGCCATCGCCGCCATTGCCAGGCCGCCGGCCAGCTGGAAGCACACCACCACGCCGCGCTTGCTGCGCGCCAGTTCGAGGAAAGGACTCCACAGCGCCTTGAACACCCAGGCCAGGCCGAGCAGCCCGGTCCAACGTGCGATCTGCTCGTTGGGCACGCCCATCGACTTGTACATCAGGCCGGCCACCAGCGCCACCGCGTAGAACGGCAGGCCTTGCGCCAGGTAAAGCGTGGGCACCCAGGCCAGCGGATGGCGGGTCGCGGCGCCAGGCGCGGCCTTGCTGAAATCGTTCATGGCGGTCATGGCTGGTCCAGGTTCAGGGTCACGATGCGGCTCGCACGGCCGCGGGTATCGAAGCTGGCCAGCTTCACCTCGCGGGCGCCGCCAAGCGGCACCGGCGCCTGTGTTGCAAGGTCGTAGCGCGGGCTGTGCACCGAGGGAGCGACACCGTCCAGAGTGTAATGCACGGCCAGTCCCGGCAGGGCGACATTCGCATGCAGCCGGCCCTCGCGTATGACGGCGCCCGGCGGCGGCAGGCGGTAGTCCCAGGGACGGAGCGCGCGGTCGAGGCGCGGCAGCTCGCGCTGGCCGAGGCGGTTGGCGAATTCGTTCCAGTCGCGCAGCGCCGCGGCGGCGCGTTCCTCCGGTGCGGCGATGTCCTGCCAGCCGGGGTCCTGCGCCCAGGCACGTTCGGCCAGCCCGATCAGGCGCGGCAAGGCCAGGTATTCGAGGCGCGCGCGCGAACGCGCATTCTCGCCCCACAATTGCCCCTGCAGCCCTGCGATGCGCCCGCGCCCGGCGCCGTCCAACGGCTGCAGCGTGACGGCTGCGGGTATGCGTCCCATCGGGTCGGTGCCTGCCATCGCTGCTACGTCCAGTGGACAGAAACCGAAGGCATTGCGGGTGCCGACGAAGCCGGCCCAGTAGTAGCCCGGTTCCCGGGGGTGCTTGGCATAGGCCAGGTCGAAATACAGGTTGGCGGCGTTCGACAGCACCACGTCGTAGCCGGCATTGGCCAGGCGGTAGGCGCAATCTTCCTGGCCCGAACCCCACGCATTGTTCCAGACGTAGGCGTGGAAATCCGGTCCCGCAAAGCGCGGGTTCGGCAGCAGGCGTTCGCCCTCGCGTATCAGCGCGGTCTCGTCCCAGCCGGCGAATTCCACGCCATGACGCGCCAGGATCGTACGGCAGCGCTCCAGGAAGTCGTCGTGCAGCTGCTGCACGCTGTCCCACCCCCGCTCTTCCATCAGGGTTCGGCAGCGCGGCGAGCCGAGCCAGGCGCCGGGCGGTACTTCGTCGCCGCCGGTATGGATCACGCGCAGCGGCACGCCGGCTTCACGGTACAGCATGCAGACCTCGCCCACCACGGTGTCGATGAAGCGGTCGACCGAAGGCAGCGCAATGCAGATCACGTTGTCGTGCCACAGCTGCACGGATTCATACGTAGAGCTGTCGTCCGGGTCGCTCAACAGGTACTGTTCGGCCTTTTCACGATCGCCTTCCTGCGAAAAACGCCGGTGGCGCTCGCGCATGGCTTCCACCGCGGCGCGCGCATGGCCCGGCATGTTGAACTCGGGGATGACCTCGATGTGGCGCGCATGCGCATGGCGCAGGATGGCGATGAACTCCGCGGCGGTATAAAAACCGCTGCCGGCCGAGGCATCGATGTCGGCGCCCGAGCCGAAGGACGGCGGCAGGCTGGCACTGCCGTCCAGGGCCAGGCCGCGCCGCGCGCCGACCGCCGTCAGTTCCGGCAGCGCGCCAATGGCCAGGCGCCAGCCTTCGTCGTCGGTCAGGTGGAAGTGGAAGCGGTTCAGTTTGTAGCTGGCCATGCAGTCGAGCAGGCGCAGCACCGTGTCGACGCCGGCGAAATGGCGGGCGACGTCGAGCATCATGCCGCGGTAGGCGAAGCGCGGCGCATCCACGACCTGCCCCGCAGGCAGCTCGCCGGTCGACGGGAGCAGTTGGGCCAGGCTCTGGATGCCGTTGAAGACGCCGTGCGCACTGGCGCCGCGGATGCGCACACGGCCGGGTTCGATGTCGAGCAAATAGGCTTCCGGCCCGGCGGCGCCGTCGACTTCACCCAGCTCGAGCACAATGGCGGACGAGCCGCCGGACACCACGCCCGGCATTCCGGCCAGCATCGACGCCAGCAGCGAGGCTTCATTCCACAGCGCCCGGTCATAGCTGAGCGGCGCATGGCGCGACAGCAGGCAGCGGCGGTCATTGAAGCGGGCCGATTGCGGACGCGGCGTGATGCGGCCGACCTCCCGCTCCGGCAGCAAATGCAGCGCCGCGTTCTGCTCGAAGCGCCAGGCCGCATCGGCGGTCGGCAGCAGGTCGCCGCGCATGCGGTGGCGCTGCTCGGGACGCGCAAAGGGCGCGATGTCGGGGTCGCCCAGGTCGAGCGGCGCGCCGCCGCCGGCGGGCAGCAGGTAGAAGCCGAGCGGCGCGTCGGTGATGCTGATGGCCCAGTGCAGGGCCTCGTATTCCACCGTCAGGCTCACGCCCGGCAGCCAGGGGCCGGCGTCAAGCATCGTCAGGCGGAACAGGTCGCCATTGAGGTGCTCGATCGCATAGCCGGCACTGACGCTGCCGGCGATCACCTTGCGGCAGGTATTGAAGCAGATCGCCCAGCCGGGCGCGATCGGCTCGGGCAGGTCGTTGCGCAGCTCGAGGCGCGCGCTGAAGGCGTCGTCGCGCGTGAAGTTGCTCAGGCATTCCCAGGCGATGGCAATCGCCGGGCCGCCCGGCGTCCGGTCCGTGATGGGGATCATGTGTGAATTCCGCTGCCGGGGGAGGACGGAACCTGCCGTCCGCCCCCGGGGTTGATGCTTATAGCTTGCCGCGCAGGCCGATATAGAAGGTACGGCCGTTCGAGTAGAACGCCCGCGGGCGGTCCTCGTTTTCGGCGTACATCTTGATCGTCTCGTTGGTGAGGTTCAGCGCGTCGAAGGTCAGTGTCAGCTGCTCGCTGAGCTTGACGTTGAGCGAGGCCGCCAGCGAGGGCTGGCTGTCCACGTGCTGGCTGGCGCCACGGTCCACCCCGGCCTTGTACCTGGAGCGGTAGTTGTAGGCCAGGCGCGCGGAGAAGCGCTCGTTCTCGAAGTAGCCGGTGAGGTTCCAGGTGTTCTTCGAGGAGTTGAGCAGCTCGCCGCCGTCATCCAGTTCGCCGTCGGCATGGGTGTAGTTCACCAGGGTGCCGAAGTTGTTCCATATTGGCTGCTGCCAGCTCAGCTCCAGCCCCTTGTTGCTGCCGGTGGTGTTGTAGGGCGAGGTGATCTGGTACGCCGTCTGGGCGCTGCGCTTGTTGTTGTAATAGGTGCCGGTCGAGGTGCCCTGGGCCACGATGGAGCGGAAGTCCATGTAGAAGAAGCCGGCCGACAGCAAGGCCTTGGGTGCGTAGTACCACTCGACGCCGACGTCGAAGTTGGTGGCGCGCACCGGATCCAGGTTCACGTTGCCGCCGCTGCCGCTCAGGGCGTCGTCGTTGAGCGAGACCGAGCCGCCCAGCGCCGAATAATCCGGGCGCGCGATGGTCTTGGCCAGTGCGGTGCGCAGCACCAGCGAAGGCGAGACGTCGTACTTCAGGTTCGCGCTCGGCAGGTAATCGCGGTAGGTGCGCTTGAAGGTGGTCGGGGTGTAGGGACCGAAGGCCGAGCCGGTGATGGCGTTCGGGCCGCCCGGCAGGTTGACGACCGTGTTCTGGCGCGTCTCGATGGCGCGCAAGCCCACGTTGCCGCTCCAGTTGTCGCCGCCGAAGTCGGCCATCGCATACAGGGCGAAAGTCTTCTCGCCGACCTGGAATTCGTCCATCCAGTTGTGGCGCAGGGTGTAGTCGAGCAGGCGGTTGCCCGGGGCCGCTCCCCATGCCCCGAGCGCGGCGCCGTCGTACTTGAAGTAGTTCGAGGGCAGGTTGCCACCCAGGCCGTTGGCGAAGTCGGACGGGTACATCTGGCCGCTCCAGGCAGGTCCCGGCGCGCTGAAGCCGTTCGGGCCCGGGCGGGTTTCGAGCGGGTGTTCGGCGGTGCGGTGGTGGTCGGTCCAGCGCGCGCCGAAACGCAGGGCGGAGATACCGGAATCTTGCATGCGCCATTCGCCGTCCACCTGGGCGTATTTTTCCTGGTCGACCGACTGCGCCTCGCCGCCGCCGGCCCAGGCGGTGCTGCCCGGCGACGTGGTGTTCCCGCCCGGGTAGCTGACGCTGGCCGGCGACAGCCCGTTCAGGGCGTAGACCATGCCGCCGTCGACGTTGTTCTGGTAGAAGACGTCGTCGCGGTCCCAGCCCACGCCGTGGGTCTTGCCGAGCTTGCCGGACAGGGTCAGGCGGTCGTTGACCCGGGTCTTGCCGTTCAGGTCGAGGTACCAGGATTCGCCGCCGGCGTCCGGGCGGTAGATGTTGTCGACTTCGCCCGCATTGCGGGTGAAGGCGGCGCCCACCAGGGTGCCGTTCTTGACGACCGGGTTCTGCGGGATCAGGTTCAGGCTGTTGATCGAGTTGGCCGGCGCGGCCAGCCAGTTGGTGTTCAGGTGCGGCGCTTCGAGCCTGGAGTAGAAGCCGTTCAGGTCGATGCTGGTGCCACGCTGCGGGCGGAATTCGATATCGAAGGCGCCGCCCTGGCGCTTTTTGGTCTGCTCGAACAGGCTGGCGCCGATAAACGTCGGCAGCACCACGCCGCGCAGCGCCGGATTGGCGACGGCGGCCGCGCTGGTGGGGCTGATCGGGGTGTAGCCGAGGATCTCCTGGCCGTCGCGGCGCACGGTGGCTTTTTCGGAAAAGGCCTGCACCAGTACGCCGAAGGTATTGGCCGGGTTCTTCCAGCTCACCAGGCCGGACAAGTGCGGCTCGGTCTTCTCGGACAAGTCGTTGTAGTTGGCCTGGACCGAGCCTTCCACCGTCAACTGCTTGGTGAAGTCGAGCGGGCGGCGGGTGATGACATTGATGGCGCCCGAGACGCCGCCTTCGACCAGGTCGGCGGTCGGGCTTTTCTGCACCACGATCGAGCCCACCAGTTCGGACGGCAGCAGCGAGAAGCTGCTCGAACGGCCGACGTTGCCGCCGATCTGGTTCAGCAGGAACCAGTCGCCGGTGCTGATCGCGTGGCCGTTGAACAGGGTCTGCTGCAGGCTGGGGCTGGTGCCGCGCAGGCTGACGCGGTCGTTCTCGCCGAAGCCGCCTTCGCCGCCGGCCGAGGACTGGGTGTTCACGCCCGGCAGGCGCTGGATCGCGTCGGCCACGTTCTTGTCCGGCATCTTGCCGATGTCCTCAGCGGTCACCACCTCGACCACCGCGTCGGCGTTGCGCTTCTGGCGCAGCGACTGTTCGAGGGCGGCGCGCACGCCGGTCACCACCACGGTCTGGGTTTCCACCGGCTCTTGTGCCGTCTGCCCGAAGGCGGGCCCGCCCAGGCCCATCACGAATACCGCTACGCCCGCCGAGATTGCGGTGCGCCTGATCTGCTGCCCTGCCGTCTGCTCGTCCATGTCATCTCCCAAAACTGTTGGTGTTGTGTGGGAGGCATTGTGTCTTTACTTTTCAGGCCATGTTTGTCAAATCTTGCTATGACAAAAAGAAATCTACGGCTGAAATCACGGGAAAGGTACCCGCGCGACTGCAGCCTTCAGCGCCGCGAAGCAGGCCGGGTCGAGCGCGCTGCCGACCGTCTTTTCCATCATGCCGAGCGCCTGCTCCAGCGGAATTGCGCCGCGGTAGGGGCGTTCCGCCGTGATCGCATCGAAGATGTCGGCGGTGGTGATGATGCGGGTTTCGAGACTGATCGCATCGCCCTGCAAGCCGCGCGGGTAGCCGCTGCCGTCGAGGCGCTCGTGGTGGGCACCGGCGATGGCCGCCAGTTCCGAGAACGCATTGATGCGGCCCAGGATGGTCTCGGTATAGGCGGCGTGCAGGCGCACCGCCTCCCACTCGTCGCGGTCGAGCGCGCCCGCCTTGTCCAGCACGCTGTTGCTGACGCCGAGTTTTCCGACGTCGTGCAGCAGCGCGCCGCGCTTGAGCCAGCGCCGGCGCTGCGGGTCCAGGCCCAGGGCTTCGGCGATCATGTCGGTGTACAGCGCCACCCGCGCGCTATGGCCGCTGGTGTACGGGCTCTTGGCGTCCACCACCTGGCCGAAGGCCATGGCGATGTCGTCCAGGTAGTCGTCGTCGAGCTGCACTTCGCGCCCGGACGGCTCGAGCGCGGCCACGGCGCGGTCGACGCCGGGCGAAGCCAGCACCGTCCAGAACCCGGGATTCGCGGCCACCTCTTCGAAGGCGCGCACCAGGCGCGGGTCGAACCAGCTGCCGGCACGGGCGCGCGCTTCGCGCAGCGCGCTGTCGCTT
Source organism: Telluria sp. PB2R4 (assembly GCF_059685695.1). Lineage (NCBI taxonomy): Bacteria > Pseudomonadati > Pseudomonadota > Betaproteobacteria > Burkholderiales > Oxalobacteraceae > Telluria > Telluria sp. PB2R4. Next base: position 86,389 of record NZ_JCASIC010000010.1, read on the forward strand.
CCCGCCGCGGTGTGGAACACGTCGATCACCTGGGCCAGCAGCGCGATGCGCGCATACACCGGAATCGCCTCGCCCGCCAGGCGGTCCGGCTTGCCCTTGCCGTTGAAATGCTCGTCGAGCGAATAGATGCCGCAGGCGACACCGACCGGAAAGCGCAGCAGGCGGGCGATTTCGGCCCCGCGCTGGCAGCGGGTCGCGATCAGGTCCTGCGCAATGGCGGGACCGTCGCGCAGGATCGTCATCACGCTGCGGAAGCGCTCGGCCAGGCCGGCCTTGAGGCCGGTGTGGGTCAGGACGAAGGAGAGCACCTGCGGCAGGCTGTCGCCCACCAGCTTGAAGTCGCGCTTGAAATCCAGGTCATCGGTCAGGTAGAGCGCGCAGATGCGCGCGGCGTTGCTGCTGCAGCCGAGGTCCTTGAGCAGCAGGGTGTAATACAGCTCCCACAACTGCTCTTCCGGAAGCCCGGCGGCGCGGCCGATGTGCATGCCGATCCAGCAGGCGCGCACGCAATGGCCGGGCGGCTGGCCTTCGGTGATGTCGAGCGCATAGCTGAGCGAGCCGATGAGTTCGGACAGCTTCATCGCGCTCGGCGCGCGCACTTCGGGAGGAATGGCGAGGTCCACGGAAAAGAATTCCTATCGGCAATTTGAATTGATTCTACGCCACGTGGAATGCTTTGCAAGATCAAACTGACGGCTTTGCGGGACGGTGCGGCTTGGCTGCCACAAACCCCCGGAGCCATCGTGCTCCCGCCTTTTGCGCGTCACAGTAGACTGTCCCCAGAACAGATGGACGCGCGCCGACCTATTCCTTCCTGCGGCGCCCCTGCACAGAAAGGATGCGACATGACTGCTTCCACGAATGGCGCTTCGTTGTCGGTCTGGATGGACAGCGCGGCGCTGCCCACCTTTCCTCCCCTGTCCGGCGACCTCGATACCGAGGTCTGCGTGATCGGCGCCGGGATCGCTGGCCTGACCACCGCCTACCTGCTCGCCACGGAAGGCCGCAGCGTGACGGTGATCGACGCGCTCGGCATTGGCGCCGGCGAGACCGGGCGCACCACCGCGCACCTGTTTCCGCCGGACGAGTGGTACGCCTTCATCGAAGACAAGTTCGGCGCCGCCAATGCGCAGCTGGTGGCCGACAGCTATGCCCGCGCCATCGACCTGGTCGAATCCATCGCAGCCGACGAGCACATCGACTGCGAATTCGAGCGCCTCGACGGCTATTTGTATGCCCTGCCCGGCAACGGCTTGAAAGACCTGGAGAAGGAATACCAGAGCGCCCGCCGCGCCGGCGTGGCGGTGGAATTGCTGCCGGGAGTGCCCGGCCTGCCTTTCGATACCGGTCCCGCGGTGCGCTACGCGAACCAGGGCCAGTTCCATCCGCTCAAGTACCTGGCCGGGCTGGCCCAAGCGGTGGAACGCCACGGCGGCCGCATCCACGGCGGCACCCATGCGCACCGCGTGCGCGGCGGCGAGCAGCAGCAGACCGTTTTCACGGACCGCGGCGAGATTCGCGCCCGCCACGTGGTGCTGGCCACGCATACGCCCTTCAACGACCGCGTGGTGATGCACACCAAGCAGGCCGGCTACCGTACCTACGTGATCGGCATGCGGGTGCCGCGCGGGGCGCTGCCGCGCATCCTGCTGTGGGACACCGGCGACCCGTATTATTACGTGCGGCTCGAATCGTCCAACAGCGCGCCGGACGTGGCGGTCGACCACGACATCCTGGTCGTCGGCGGCGCCGACCACAAGACCGGCCAGGACGACCACCCCGAGCACCGATACGACGAGATCGAACGCTGGACCCGCGCGCATTTCCCGATGGCGCAGGCGGTCGCCTACCGCTGGTCGGGCGAAGTGATGGAACCGTCCGACGGCCTGGCCTACCTGGGCCGCAACCCGATGGACGACGACAACGTCTACCTGATCACCGGCGACTCCGGCAACGGCATGACCCACTGCACCATCGGCGCCATGCTGGTGACCGACCTGATCGGCGGCCGCGACAACCCGTGGAAAGACTTGTACGACCCGTCGCGCAAGCCGGTCCACGGTCTGGCCGATTTCGCGCACGAGCAGGCCAACACCATGGCGCGCTACGGCGAATGGCTGACCGGCGGCGACGTCGATTCGGTCCAGGAGATCGCCGCCGGCGAAGGTGCGGTGGTGCGCGACGGCCTGCGCAAGATCGCGGTCTACCGCGACGCCCAGGGCGGCCTGCACGCGGTGTCGGCCAAGTGCACCCACCTCGGCTGCGCCGTGCACTGGAACTCGGCCGAACGCTCCTGGGACTGTCCCTGCCACGCTTCGCGTTTCGACATCGAGGGCAATGTGCTGCACGGTCCCGCGCCGGAACCGCTGGAAAAGATCGACCTTGCCGAGGACACGCCGCCGCCACGTTCGCCCCGCCCCGGCATGCGCGGGCGCAGCGTGCGCTGAAGTGCGCCCCGGCCTTGAAAGCGACGACACCAGCCCGAAGGCTGGTGTCGTCGTTTGCCGCCTCGCGGGCGGCAGGTGTATTGCGGCCGGTGCCGCCGGCCGGCGCGGATCAGTAACCGCGGCCGGTGGTGCCGGTGCCGGTGCCACCGCTGGTGGTGCTGGAACCAGTGGTGCCGGTGGTACCAGTGGTGCCGCTGGCGCCGGTGCCGCGGGTACCGCTGGTGCCGACGTTGCCGCTGGCGCTGCTCGAGCCGGTGCCGGTGGTGCCCATGCTGCCGGCATCATCCATGGTGCCGGTGGTGCCGGTGGTGCCGGTGCCGGTGGTGCCGGTGGTGCCGGTGGTGCCGGTGGTGCCGGTAGTACCGGTAGTGCCCGACGAGCCACTGGTGCCCATCGAACCACTGGTGCCCGACGAACCGCTGCTGCCGCTGGTCGAGCTGCGGGTTTCCGGCTCGCTCGAACGGCCGGAGTTGGTGCGGCCGGCTTCCATGCCCGAGGTACCGCTCTGGCTATCGTTCATGCTGCCCGAGCTGCTGGTGCCCATCGAACCGCTGGTGCCCGACGAACCGCTGGTGCTGTCCGAGCTGCTCGATCCGCTCTGGCCGCCCGTCGGGCTGCCGGTGTCGCCCGCGCTGCTGGTGCCGGTCTTGCTGTGGTCGGCGCCTTTCTTGCTCTGCTTCTTCTTGTCCGAGCTGCCGGTCGCGCTCGACGACGAGCTGCCGCTGCTCTGGTCATTCATGCTGCCGCTCTGGCTGGTGGCGGTGCCTGCGCCACGGGTATTCTGGGTGCCGTCCGAGGATTGAGCGTGCACGGTGGTGGCGCCGAACATGGCAGCAACAACGGAGGCGCTCAGCAAGCCTTTCAGTAGTTTGTTCAGTTTCATGTCGATCTCCTCAATGGTTCGGGGCGGGAATGCTCAACAATATCAAGAAGATATTGAATTAGGCGTCCGAGTTTAGAGAGGGCGCATCGAGGGAGGCGCACGGTAGCCTCCCGGCAAATGAATCGGCGCAGGCTAGCGCGGCACTGGCGCGGCGGTCTCCGCTGCTGCGGCCGGCACCACTCCAGCCGCCCGCGCCGACAAGCTGCCAAGCTGCGTATACAGCGCCAGCACATTGCTCTTGTCGTCCGGGTACACGCGGTTCGACAGGAACACGTAGAAGGTCCGCGATTGCGGGTCGACCCACAGGATGCACCCGGTGAAGCCGGTGTGCCCATACGAGCCGACCGGGAACACCGTACCGCGCGGACGCTGCGCGTAAGGCGAGTCGATGTCCATGCCCATGCCGCGCAGGGCCAGGCCGCTTGGCGACTGCGCGGTGGTGAGCAGGCGCACGGAATCATTGCTCAGGATGCGTACGCCGTCGAGTTGACCGCCGCCGACCAGCATGCGGCCGAAGCGGGCCACGTCGCGCGCGGTGGAGAACACGCCGGCGGAACCGGCCACGCCGCCGATGCGCCGCACGGTCGGGTCGTGCACGACGCCGGCCAGCAACGCGTTCGGCGCCAGGTCCTCATGCAGCGAGACCTCCGCCTCGGCGCCGGTCCCGGACGCGCCACGCTGGGTCGGCGCGATACGCGCAGCCGCCGTGCGTTCGAGCGGCCGGTAGCCGGTATCCACCATGCCCAGCGGCGCGAAAATGCGCTGCTGGGCGAAGCGCTCCAGCGGCATGCCGGCGATGCGCTCGACCAGCCGGCCGAGCAGGATGTAATTGATGTCTGAATAGCGGAACAAACTTCCTGGCGCATGGGTCACGACCTGGGTGCAGGCCAGCCTGTGCGCCGCTTCGATGCCCTGCCAGGCCGGCTTGGCCGGCAGGCCCGCCGGCAATCCGGACGAATGTGTCAGCAGCTGGCGCACCGTGATCGCTTCCTTGCCGCCGTTGGCGCATTCCGGAAAATAGCGCACCAGCGGCGCTTCCAGGTCGAGCTTGCCTTCCTCGGCCAGCAGCAGCACCGAGGGCGCCGTCGACAGTACCTTGGACAGCGAAGCGGCATCGAACACCGTGTCCGGCGTGACCGGCGCGGCGCCCTCGTCGTAGGTAAAGCGTCCGTAGGATTTCTGGTAGACCGCGCCGTCGCGCTGCAGGTGGAACACCGCGCCGGGCAGCTTGCGCGCCGCGATGTTGTCCAGGATGGCGCGGTCGATCTCGGCCAACCTTGCCGCATCGAGCAGCACTTCAGCGCGCATGGCGTTCCCCTGCCCCGGCAGCTGGGCACAGCCGGCGCCCAGCAGTGCGACGCAAATAGTGGCGAGGAAGGTCGTGCGGCGGCATGGCAGGGCTGGGAATCGGGACATGGACGGGGGGAGAGTGGTTTGTATTGTGCGACCGATCATAAGGACGGGTCCGCTACGGGTCAATCTTTACGCTGATTGCGTACGCTTAGGCAATTTCCGACTGGCCGAGCACGCGAACATTCGCATCGGCGTATGATAAATGGATGATTCCATTCTCAATCCTCGACCTCTCGCCCATCGTCGAAGGCAGCGATGCGGCAACTTCTTTCCAACGTTCACTAGACCTCGCCCAGCATGGCGAGCGCTGGGGCTATCACCGTTTCTGGCTGGCGGAACACCACGGCATGCCGGGCATTGCCAGCGCCGCCACCGCGGTGCTGATCGGCCACGTGGCCGCCGGCACCAGCAGCATCCGTGTCGGCGCCGGCGGCATCATGCTGCCGAATCACTCTCCGCTGGTGATCGCCGAGCAGTTCGGCACGCTCGCATCGCTGTACCCGGGACGCATCGACCTCGGCCTGGGCCGCGCGCCGGGCTCGGACCACACCACCGCGCGCGCCCTGCGCCGCAACCTGGCCTCGGATGCCGACGAGTTCCCGCAGGACGTGGTCGAGCTGATGGACTACTTCGCCGACGCCCCGCGACGCCAGGTACGTGCGGTGCCGGGTGCGGGCCTGGACGTGCCGGTCTGGATCCTCGGTTCGAGCCTGTTCGGCGCCCAGCTGGCGGCGGCGCTCGGCCTGCCGTATGCGTTCGCCTCGCACTTTGCGCCGCAGATGATGATGCAGGCGATCGAGATGTACCGCTCGACCTTCCGGCCTTCGAAGCAGCTCGACAAGCCCTACGTGATGCTCGGCTTTAACGTGTTTGCGGCCGACACCGACGCCGAAGCGCAGCTGGCGGCGACCTCGATGCAGCAGGCCTTCGTGAGCCTGCGCAGCGGCCGTCCGGGCAAGCTGCAGCCGCCCGTGCCGGGTTACCTGGAAAGCCTGGGTACGGCCGAGCGCATGATGCTCGATAGTGTGCTGTCCTGCACCGCGATCGGTGCGCCGGCCACGGTGGAAAGCCAGCTGCGCAGCTTCATCGCGCGCACCAAACCGGACGAGCTGATGATCACCTCGCAGATCTTCGACCACGCGGCGCGGCTGCGCGCGTACGAGATCACGGCCGAGATCCACCGCAAAGGCTGATGTACCCGTAGGGTGGGCGGCTTTACCTGACCGGTTGGGACGTCGTGTCGTAAATGCCGCCCACGCGTTCAAATCCCCGTAGAGCAGCCGGGACGGCTATTCACATTGCGCTTGACCGCGTGGGCGGCGGGGTTGTCACAGGCTGATCCAATTGCCGGGCGGAGCCGACCACCCTACGTGCCTCGGTAATGCATACGCCACCGATATCGCCCGGCGCCGCGGTCATTCACGCGTCGCCGGTCCCCGCCTGCAGCATATCGATCACGGCCCGCGTCGAGCGTACCCTGCCCATGCGCGGGAAGATGTGCTTGCATGCGAAGCGGTGCGCCTCGGCATCGAAGCTGCTCATCGCGTCTTCCACGAACACCAGCTTGTAGTTGCGGTCGAAGGCCGCGCGGGCCGTCGATTCGACGCCGAAGTTGGTCGCGATGCCGCCCAATACCAGGGTGTCGATGCCGCGCCGCCGCAGCAGCTGATCGAGTTCGGTGCCGTAGAAGGCGCCCCACTGGCGCTTGGCGACCACGATATCGGTCGCCTCCACGCCCGCCATCGCGGACAGCTCCGAGGCGTCGTAGGGCGGCGCCGCGGCGCCGGGCGCACGCATCGGTGCGTCGGCCAGGGGCGTGGACAGCTCGTTCAGCAATACCCGCACATAAACGATCATCGCCCCGCGGCCGCGCATTTCCTGCGCCAGCAACACGCAGCTGCCCACGGCCTGCTCGGCGGTATAGGGCGCCAGATCGCGGCCGACATTGCTGTTTTGCAAGTCAATCAGCACCAGCGCCGTGCGCGCCAGGTTCAGGGATGGTTCAGTCATGGCATTCTCCTGCTGCGGCGTTCCTGTGAAGTAAGCGCGTCCAGTATTCCCGAATCGCGCCCAGTCCGGCGCACACCGCTACAATGCGCTGAACCCTCTTTCTGGAGCAAGCATGCAACGTCGCCAGTTCATCCGCCTTTCCTCGCTCGCAGCAAGCGCCGCGCTGCTGTCCGGCTGCGCCGCCATTGCCAACCTGAGCACCGGCCCCCTGATCGCGCGCCACGTGCCCCCTGACTACAGCGGCGTGGTCGCCGTGCGCAAGGATGCGCGCGCGCCGCTGGTAGTCCACGCCAGCGGCCTGGCGCTGCGCGAAGAGAAGCAGCCCATCACCAAGGACACGCGCTTCCTGGTCGGTTCGATGACGAAATGGATCACCGCCGTCACCGTGCTGCGCCTGGCCGACATGGGCACGCTCGACCTCGACGCACCGATCTCGCGCCACCTGCCGGAACTGCCGGCGGCGAACGGCGCGGTCACGCTGCGCCAGTTGATGTCGAACCGCAGCGGCATTCCCAACGGCCTGGCCGAGGCACTCAAGAAAGACCGGACAGTCGAAAAACTCGAGATCGGGCCGGTCGAGGCAGCCCTGCGCTTCGCCGCGGGGGCGCCGACGTCCGCGCCAGGCGAGCGCTGGGATTATTCATTTACCAATTGGATCCTGGTCGCGGCCGTCGTCGAGCGCGCCCGCAAGGAGCCGTTCACGGAGACCGTGGAAGAACTGGTGCTGGCGCCGAGCGGCGTGAAGGACACTAGCTTCGCCGCCACCGGCTACGAGGACGAGGTGGGCATGGCGGTGGCCTACAACGCCGAGGGCCAGCGCAAGACCTCTTCCGTGCCGCCGATGATCGCGGCCAGCGGCACCCTGTACAGCACGGCCAGCGACCTGGTGAAGATCGCGGATACCGTCTACGCCACCAAGCTGTTGTCGGACAAGGCGCGCAAGGAGCTGTCCACCGTGGTGGTGGCCTCCGAAGACTACGCGCTGGGCGGAAAAGTAAAAACCATCACCACGAAAAAAGGCGCCCGCTCCCTTGCCTGGGAAGCGGGCGCCATCGGCGCCTACAAGACCTTGCTCGCCTACGACCCGGCGGATGGCCGGGCCGTCGTCCTGCTGAACAACACCGACATGCTGCAGTCGGAGCAGGCGAAGATCGCGACCGCGCTGCTGCAGGACATGTGACGCATCACTGCACGGGCTTGCCGTCCACGTCGATCTTCCGCACTTCGCCGATATTCAGCGAACGGATGCCCGACTCGACCTTGCTCATGTCGCCCACCACGACCCACACCAGGCGGTCCGGCGTGAAGCTGCGCGCCGCCAGGGCGTTGGCCTGTTCCGGGCTCAGCGACAGGGCCTTCTGGGTATAGGAGTTGTAGTAGTCGTCCGGCAGGCCGTACTGCACGATGTTGGTATAGGCGCTGGTCAGCTGGCCGGCCGTCTCGAAGCCGCCCGGCAGGCCGAGCGTGTTGTTGGCGACCGCGGCTTGCAGCTCTTCAGCCGCGATCGGCTTGCCGCCCGCGATGTCGCGGTACTCACGCACCAGTTCCTGCAGTGCTTCGCGCGTCTTGTCGGTCTGCACCGGCGACATGCTCATGAACGGACGCTGGCCCAGGGCCGGCTGCAGTTGGCTGTACACGCCATAGGACCAGTGCTTGTCTTCGCGCAGGTTCATGTTGATGCGCGAGCTGAAGGTGCCGCCGAACACGTCGTTGACGATTTCCAGCGGCAGCGCATCCGCATGCTTGCGCGGCACGGCCAGCTGGGAACCGACGATCACGCTCTGCAGCGCGCCCGGACGGTCGACCAGGTACACGACGCTCTTCGCAGGTGCGGCCACATCAGCCAGCACCTTCTTCGGCACCTCGCCCGCACGCCAAGAGGCGAAGGCTTTCTCCAGCATCGGCTTGACCTCGGCCATCGTGGTGTCGCCCACGACCAGCAGGGTCGCGTTGTTCGGCTTGAACCAGGTGGCGTGGTACTGGACCAGGTCATCGCGGCGCATGCGCTGCACCGCCTCTTCGGTACCGGTGCCGGTGAAGGGCTTGGCGTACGGGTGATCCTGGCCGTACAGGATGCTCGGCAGCACGCGCAGGGCCATCGTCTGCGGCACGGTCTTCTCGCGCGCGATGGCGGCCAGGCGGTCCTTCTGCAGGCGCTCGAATTCGTTCTGCGGGAAGGATGGGTTCAGCACCACGTCCGAGTACAGGCTGAGCGCCTGCGGCATGGTGGCCTTGAGCGTGTTCATGAACACGATGCCGCTGTCCAGGTTGGCGCCGGCGCCAAACTGCGCGCCCAGGCCCGCGAATGCTTCTCCGATCTCGAGCGACTTGCGGGTCTTTGTGCCTTCTTCGAGCATGCGCATGGCCAGGCTGGCGACGCCGGGCTTGTCGGCCGCGTCCGACGCGTAGCCGCTGTCCACCAGCAGCTGGAAGTTCACCACCGGCGCGTCATGGCGCTCCGCCAGCACCACCTTCAGGCCGTTCGACAGGGTGGTCTTCTGCATTTCCGGCAGCTTGAGCGCCATCGGCTTGCCGAGCGCCGGCTCCGCGCTGCGGTCCACGCCGGGCTTGGAGGCAGCCAGGCCGGTCGGGTACGGATCGACCTGCAGGACGAAGTCGCCGGTGCTGAGCCAGTCGTTCATGGCTTTCTTCACCGTTGCCGGGGTGGCTGCCTTGATGCGTTCCAGGTAAACCTTGTAGCAGTGCGGGTTGCCGGTGTAGGTCTGGCACGAGGCCAGCAGGTCGCTCTTTCCGCCGAAGCCGCCGACGCGTTCGATCATGCGGGTGTACTGGGCCAGGATGGTGGTCTTGGCCAGGCGCAGTTCGGATTCGGTCGGGCCGTTCTTCATCAGGGCCTGCAGCTCTTCGTCCGCGATGCGCTCCATCCTGGCGACGTCGGCGCCCGGACGCGCGGTCAGGGTGATGTCGAACTGGCCGCCGATTTCCGCGGCGTCGTCGCTGGCGCTCGCGCTGGTGGCCAGCTGGTCCTTGTACACCAGCCGCTTGTACAGGCGCGAGGTCTTGCCGCCGCCCAGCACCAGGGCCGCCAGGTCGAGCTGCGCTTCTTCCGGCGTGTGCGCGCCCGGCACATTCCAGGTGCGATAGATGCGCGACTGCGGCACGCGGTCCTGCGCCACCGTGCGGTGGGTGCCGGTACGCTTGGCGATCCAGGCGTCGTGCTTGGCCAGCGGCGGGCCCGGAGGAATGTGGCCGTAGTACTGTTCGACCTTCTGGCGCGCCACTTCAGGGGTGATGTCGCCGGACAGCACCAGCACGGTGTTGTTCGGGCCGTAGTTGGTCTTGAACCAGTCCTGCACATCGGTCATCGTGGCCGCGTCCAGGTCTTCCATCTTGCCGATCACGGTCCAGGAATACGGGTGGCCGACCGGATAGGTATTGGTCACCAGCAGCTCGTAAGCCAGGCCGTAGGGCTGATTCTCGCGTTGGCGCTTCTCGTTCTGCACGACGCCGCGCTGCAGGTCGAGCTTCTTCTTGTCGACGGTGCCGAGCAGGTGGCCCATGCGGTCGCTCTCGGCGAACAGCGCGTAGTCCAGCATCGAGGTCGGCACGTTCTGGAAGTAGTTGGTGCGGTCCTGGTTGGTAGTCCCGTTCAGGTCGGTTGCGCCGATGCCTTCCATGGCATTCAGGTAGGTCTTCTTGAAGTTGTCGCTGCCGCTGAACATCAGGTGTTCGAACAGGTGCGCGAAGCCGGTCTTGCCGACTTTTTCATTCTTGGACCCGACGTGGTACCAGGTGTTGATCGCCACCACCGGCGTCTTGTGGTCTTCGTGCACCAGCACCGTCAGCCCGTTCTTCAAGGTGAACCTGGTGTACTTGACGTCGGGGATCGGGATGTCCGGCGTGCTGGCCGAGGATTTACCCGAGGCCGTGGCCGCGCTGGCGGTGGGAATGGTATTCAATGCGCCAGTGGCGAGCGCGAGCGCTACGGCCAGGCGGAGACTGTGACGAAGAGATTCTGCCATGCTGCTCCTCCAAAGGTAACGGCGGGTTGCCGATCCTTGCATTCTAGGCAGCTTTTGTTATTGCAACATAGTAAAAATTGCGCATGGAGGAAGAATCCATGCGCGGTGCATCAGCTTGTGGATTTTTTACTGCGGTACGATCCGCAGCAGGCTGCCCTTGGCCTCGTCGGTCAGCGCGTACAGCTGCCCGTCCGGCCCCTGGCGCACGTCGCGCACCCGCTTGCCGATCGCCAGGCGTTCCTGCTTCACCACCCTGCCCTGGGCGTCGAAGGCCACGCGGCGGATGTCTTCGGTCGCCAGGCCGCCCGAGAACAGGCTGCCGCGCCAGGCCGGGAAGGCCGGGCCGGTGTACCACGCCAGGCCCGAGGCGCCGGTCGACGGCGTCCACACCACCACCGGCTGCACCATGCCGGCGACCACCCGTTTGCCGACAGGTTCGCGGGTTTTGTAATCCAGTCCATAGCTCTGCAGCGGCCAGCCGTAGTTCTTGCCGCCTTCGATGACATTGATCTCGTCGCCGCCGCGCGGGCCGTGCTCGCTGGCCCACACGCGGCCGTTCGGGTCGACCACGATGCCCTGGATGTTGCGGTGGCCGATGCTCCACAACTCGGGCAGCGCGCCCTGCTGCGCCGCCAGCGGATTGCCCGGCGCCGCCTTGCCTTCCGCGGTAAGGCGCAGGATCGAACCGTTGTGGCTCTTGACGTTCTGGGCCTGGTCGCGCGCCAGCATGCCGCCCACGCGCGCGGGCGGGTTGCCGCCGTCGCCGATGCTCATCACGATCGTCCCGTCCTTCATGAAGGCGATGCGCGAGCCGAAGTGCTGGCCGCCGCTCTTCGAGGGCGAGGCCGTGAACAGGGTCTTGATGCCGTGCACGCGCTTGCCGTCGAAGACACCCTGTACCAGCACCGTATGGTTGGCGTCCTCGGTGCCGCCCGCCATGGTCATGTAGACGCGCGGGTTCGGGCCCTTGTCCGCCGGGTGGACGGCGATGTCGAGCAGGCCGCCCTGCCCGCTCGTCACCAGAGCGGGCAAGCCTTCGAGCGCGATGTCCTGGACCCGCTTGCCGTCCACCAGGTGCAGGCTGCCCTTCTTGCCGGTAACCAGCATGCGGCCGTCGGCGAGCCAGGCCATGCCCCAGGGTTGCGGCAGGCTGTCCACGACGGTCTCGACTTTCCAGCCTTTCGCAGCGAGCGGTTCGGCCACCGGTTCGACCTGGGCAAGCGCAAGCGGGCTGAGCGTGAACAAGGCGGCAACAACCGAAGCAATTCGTTGACTACTCGTCATGAAAATATCTCCCAAGATTGGTTAAATCGTTAATAAAGTGGTGTTTTTACCGCATTTTCCAGCATTTTCTCTGCACGTTTAACACAAGAGGCGTAGAATTCACATTTGAGCGAACCAGCCATAAGGATCCCATCCGATGATGCAACGACGCGCATTCCTGAAGTCCTCCCTCCTCCTTGCAGCACCCTCCCTCAGCATTCCAGCACTTGCCAAAACAGCACAACCTGCCTCCGGCGAACGTGTCCTGCGCCTGTATAACACGCACACCGGCGAGAAGCTGAAGACCACGTTCTGGGCAGAAGGCGATTTCATCCCCGATGCGATGAAGGACATCAACAAGGTGCTGCGCGACCACCGCAGCAACAAGATCGCGCAGATGGACCCGGAACTGCTGCTGCTGCTCACCCAGCTCAACGACAAGCTGGACAACAGCCGCGAACTGCACATCATTTCCGGCTACCGTTCGCCGGAATCGAACGCCAAGCTGCACTCCGCCAGCGGCGGTGTCGCCAAGCGCAGCCTGCACATGGACGCGAAGGCGATCGACATTCGCCTGCCGGGCCAGGACCTGAAGATGCTGCACAAGGCAGCCATGTCCCTCAAGGGCGGCGGCGTCGGCTACTACGCCAGCTCGCAGTTCGTCCACATGGACACCGGCCGCGTCCGTTACTGGTGACACCATGATGCGGCTCCCGGTCCGCGTCATGTTCGTCCTGGCCAGCGCAATGTCGCTGGCCGGGCAATCCGCTGCCCTGGCACAAGGCCCGGGGCAGCCGGCGACCGTCAAGGTGCAATCCACCCGCGATCCGGTCGACAAATCCTACAGAAAAATGATCAAGGGCATGGAACGCTTCGCGCGCGAGCGTGAGCTGGCGCCGAACGCGCTCCTGCACTTCCAGCTTTTACCGCGCCTGCCGGGCGTGGACATGCGCGGCGTTACGCTGCGCATTGCCGGCGACAGCGTCAGCGTGCCTGTCGAGGTAGCGCCGGACAACAGCTTCGTCCTGCCAAGAAATGACGTGGCCCTGCGCGAAGACGCGGCCGTGGTGGCCAACCGCAAGACCACCAGCATGACCTGGCGCGCCCGGATCATCACGCCCGGCTTGCCCGCCGGCACCCGCCGCCTGGGCGACATGCGCCTGGAATGCCTGGTCGGGGTCGAGGCCGGCCTGGTGTCGAACAGTTCCCCGCTCTTCGGCTGGATATCGAATGCGCTCACTTCGCCTGAGCAGGTGTGCAACAGCCCGAACGGCAATTACCTGTTCTTCGCCGAGCGGCCGGTGTTCTCGGTGAGCCTGCGCGCCGGCGAGCGCGTGGAAACGCTGCCTTTCAACATGCTGTATGCGGGTGGCGAGCTGAGCAAGGCCGACCTGCAGTTCTGCGACTGCCAGGTCATGCTCGACCGCACCTTCTATGCGCCGATCTGGGACCGGTCCTGGCCGGACGATACGCTGGTGGAGTTCGAGTACATGGAGGATGCGCCATGACGCGGGTGCGGTTGACAAGCCTGTCGACGGCCTTGTGCGCAGCCCTGCTGCTCGCCGGCTGCGCTACCAGCTCTGCGCCGCCGGGAACGCAGGTGGCGGCTGGGCGCTTCCAACAATCTGTCATCCCCGGCTCAACGACCAGGGCGCAATTGCTGGCTGCGTTCGGACCGACGAAGAAAATGGTGTTCGATAGCGGCTATGAGACTTGGGTCTACCAGTCGCCTACAGGCAACGGACGCTTCATGGAATTTGTCGTGCTCATCAACCCTGCAGGCATTGTCACCAAGTCGCGCACGTCACCCTGAATGCGGGTTGATTCCGCGCTTTGTCAGGCGCGCGTGTCGAATTCTCTTACACTGCCTTTTTTTCCAAAATTCCACTGCATCGCCCGCGGCATTACTTATTTCATAAAAATATTCAAGCACAATATTGTCAGGAACTATATCTCAATGCGATGGGCGGAAGCGGGTATTGACGGCAGTAAGAGTAAAAACAAAAAATAAGTTGCACCACTCAAATATAAATAATTGCCATGTGGTAAATGTGAAATTTCAACTGGAAAATCTCAATGAAGTTTTGTTAAATGTGTTATTTTTTAACTTAACAATTAATGTCGGATTTGATTACACTTTTATTCAATTATCCTGCATAGCATGCTTATCTCTTTGATTTATAAGACGTATTTACTGTGGTACGAATTATGCTTAGGAGATATTGCCAAAACTTATTTAGGATAATTTATGAAGACCCTGAAATTGATTGCCGCAAGCATCGCTTTCGCCTTAGCATCGACCGCATCTGCTGCCCCGATCCCACTCGACTCTACCTTTAACCCAACCGATGTTCAGCTGAGCGCTAATGGCACCAGTTCGATCAACTTCACCTTCGACATCAACTCGCTGCTGAGCACGAACGGCTACACGCTCGCCGATATCCTTTCGTCGACGCTGAATGTATACCTCTACGACACGAACCAAGGCCAGGAAGCCTATCAAATCGCATTCTCGCTCGCCCTCGGCACCCAGACCGCGTCCGGCAGTGGCAATAACCAAGTCAACAATGGCCAAAACTTCGATATCAAGATGGTCACGTTGCTTCCGAATGCGCTGACCGACCTGAAGGCCGACGGCATCATCAGCGGTTCGATCTCGGCGACGAGCGGCGAGTTCTTCTTTGACAGAGCAATTCTGAGCACCTCGGTCGAACGTGGCCAAGGCGGCACTGGTTCGGTTCCGGAGCCGGCATCGCTGGCCCTTCTGGGCATGGGGCTGCTTGGCTTCATGGCGACCCGTCGCCGCGCCTGATACCCGACTGTACACAACGGCCCGATGGATGATCGGGCCGTTTTCATTGGCGCTGCCGCGTTTCGTATTGATGACTTCGATTGCGAAACAGAGCAATATTTAGTCAGAAATAATTGCTACTCCTCCTCGCCGTCCTTTTGGGTCCTGGTGTCGACATGCTTGATGCCGCGCCTGGCAAGCCCCTCACGCAGCAGGAATTCGATCTCCGCGTTCACGCTGCGCAGGTCGCGCGCGGCGAGACGCTGCAATTCCTCCCACAATGTCGGGTCTATTCGTAGGGGAAACGCTTTTTTGCCAGGGCTTGCCATGCTCGTCGAGTGCTAGTTATAGAGGGTGCCCGTGTTGACGATCGGCTGGGTTTCCTTGTCCGAACACAGCACGACGAGCAGGTTGCTGACCATCGCCGCCTTGCGTTCGTCGTCGAGCTCGACGATGCCGCGCTCGGACAAGCCCTTCAGCGCCGCTTCGACCATGCTCACGGCGCCGTGCACGATCTTGGAGCGGGCACTGATGATCGCCTCGGCCTGCTGGCGACGCAGCATGACCTGGGCAATCTCGGCAGCATATGCCAAATGGGTGAGCTTTGCATCGAGCACCTCCACGCCGGCCGCTTCGAAGCGCGCCTGCAGTTCGCGTTGGAGTGCGTCGGCAACCACGTCCATGCCGGCGCGCAGCGTGGTTTCACCTTCAGGTAAATCCTCGCCTTCGTCGTAGGCATATTGCGACGCCAGGTGACGCAGCGCGGCTTCGGCCTGGATCGACACATAGCGTTCAAAGTCGTCCACCTCGAATACGGCCTGGGCGGTGTCGCGCACGCGCCAGACGACGGCCGCGCTGATCTCGACCGGGTTGCCGCGCTTGTCGTTGACCTTGAGCGTCGGCGCATTGAAATTGCGGGCGCGCAGCGACAGCCGGCGCTTGACGTACAGGGGGAACGCCCAGCGCAGGCCTTCGTTGCGGTCGGTGCCGATGTACTTGCCGAACAGGGTGAGGATCGCGCTCTCGTTCGGCTGGAGCATGAACAGGCCGGCCAGGCACACGACACCGGCCAGCCCCATCAGGAAACTGCCCATGATGGCGGGGAAGCCATCCGTCGTATCGACCCCGGTTGCAAAGAGGTAGACGGCGCCCAGCAGCAAAACGATCCCGGCACCGGCTGCCAAGTAGCCATTTGCGGACGAAAACGCTTTCTCGTGGCGAGTGTGTGCTGTATTCATGTTTGTCTCCTCCGTGGCAGTAACATCAAAGTGATATCACTTTAAGATCACCTAAAATTAATGTCAAGCAATTTTGGCAAGGGCATTGTTGACCTCCGCCAGGAATAGTAAAGTCCTGGTCTTCACCACGCCAGGATGCCGACATGCCGCGCCCGTTTTCCCTTTCCTTCATGTTGCCAGCCCTGTTGACCACCCTGCTCGCCACCACCGCCCAGGCCCAGAACCTGTCGCCTACCGAGCAGCGCATCGCCGACGAGGTCAAGGCCTGGCAGCTTGATGCGATCAAGCTGCTCGAGCGTAGCGCGCGCATCAACAGCGGCACCTTCAACCTGCCCGGCGTGCGCGCCGTGGGCGAGGTCTATCGCAAGGAACTGGAGGCACTCGGCTTCAAGACCGCATGGATCGACATGCCGCGCGAGATGGGGCGCGCCGGCCATCTCGTCGCCAACCGGACGGGCAAGCAAGGAAAGCGGCTGCTCCTGCTCGGCCACCTCGACACCGTGTTCGAACCCGACGCCCCCGCCCCGTTGTGGGAACGGGAGAACGACAGCACGGCGCGCGGCCAGGGCGTCGCCGACATGAAGGGCGGCAACGTGGTCGCGATCGCCGCCCTGCGCGCGCTGCACCGGGCGGGCGCGCTCGACGGCGCCACGATCACCGTCGTCTTCACGGGCGACGAGGAAGAAGCCGGCCACCCGCGCGAGGTGTCGCGCCGCGACATGGTCGAGCTGGCCAAGCTCAGCGACGTGGCGCTCAGCTTCGAAGGCGCCGTCAGCGGGCCGGACGGCCAGCCGATGGCGACGGTGGGACGCCGCGCCACCGCCTTCTTCGACCTCGACGTCAAGGGCCGGCAGGGTCATTCTTCCAGCGTGTTCGGCCGTTCAGGCTACGGCGCCGTGTACGAGGCCGCACGCATCCTCGACGGCTTCCGCCAGCAGGTGGTCGAGCCGGGCCTGAGCTTCAATCCGGGCGTGATCCTGGGCGGCACCGACGTCAGTATCGATGAAGCCAATTCCAGGGGCACGGCTGCCGGCAAGACCAATGTCGTCGCCAATACGGTGACCGTGCGCGGCGACCTGCGCTACCTCGACTATGCCCAGCGCGACCGCGCCCACGCGCGCATGCGCGAGATCGTCGCCCGGAGCCTGCCCGGCGCCAGCGCCAGCATTACCTTCCGCGACTCCTATCCGCCGATGGCGGTCACGCCCGGCAACCTGAAGCTGCTCGCACTGTATTCGCAGGCCAGCCAGGATGCAGGCCTGGGCACGGTGGGCGCGGTGCCGGCGACCGCGCGCGGCGCCGGCGACATCCAGTTCGTGGCGCCCATCGTCGACAGCCTCGACGGCCTGGGCGCGAGCGGCGGCGCGGCGCATTCGCCGGACGAACGTGTGGACCTGACGTCGCTGGAGCGTTCGGCGATCCGCGCCGCACTGTTGATGTACCGCCTGACGAGATAGGCACCCCGCACGGCTGGCGAATTCCAATGGCAAAGCCTGCCGGTTCGCTGCACAATGCGAGTACCGATGTGCCGAGGACAAGTGGAAAACCGGAGGCAGCCATGCGTACGTGGGCGATGTGTATGATCGTTGTTTGCTTCTGCTTGAGCGCCTGCGGCGGCGGCGGCGGCAACCCCGGCACGACGGGCCCGACCACACCGCCACCACCAGCCGCCACCACCGGCGCGCTGGCGCTCACCACCAGCGGCCTGCCCACGGGCGTGAACGCCTCGGTGCGCATCAACGGCCCCTCCAACTACCAGCAAGACCTGCTTGGCACGCAAACCCTGTCGGGCCTGGCGCCCGGCAGCTACAACCTCGCCGCGGCGCCCGTCACCGCCGGCGGCATCACCTACACGCCCTCGCCCGCCACCCAGAGCGCGGTCGTCAGTGCCGGCGTCACCGCCAGCGTCACCGTGGCCTATGCCAGTGCCCCGGTGAACATCACGCTGAGCGAGGTGGTGGTCAACCTCGACAACCCGACCTACCTCACCGCGCCGCCGGGCGACACGCGCCTGTTCATCGTCGAGCGGGCGGGACGCATCCGCATTGTCGAGAACGGCACTACGCGCAGCGCACCCTTCCTCGATATCAGCGGCCTGGTCTTCACGGGCGGCGAAGGCGGCCTGCTGTCGATGGCGTTCGACCCACAATTTTCCAACAACCGCTACTTCTACGTCTACTACACCGACCCGCAGCAGAACATCGTGATCGAGCGCTTCAGCGCCGGCGCCAATCCCAACCTGGCCGACCCGACCTCAGGCCTCGTCATCCTGCGCATCCCGCACCCGGGCTTCACCAACCATTTCGGCGGCCAGGTGGCCTTCGGCCCGGACGGCAACCTTTACCTCGGCACCGGCGACGGCGGCGGTGCGGGCGACCCCAACCGCAACGCGCAAAACCTGAATTCCCTGCTCGGCAAGCTGCTGCGGATCGACGTGCGCAATGCCAGCGCCACGCAGCCCTACGCGATCCCGGCCGGCAATCCCTATGCCAACCAGGCCGGCCGGCGCGCCGAGATCTGGGCCGCCGGGCTGCGCAACCCGTGGCGCTTCAGTTTCGACGGCAGCCAGCTCTACCTGAGCGACGTCGGACAGGACCAGCGCGAAGAGGTCAACATCGGCGCCGCCAATGCGGCTGGGCTCAACTACGGCTGGAACACGATGGAAGGCACGCTGTGCTACAACGCCGCCACCTGCGAGCGCAGCGGCCTGACCCTGCCCGCCTTCGAGTACGAGCACGGGACCAACGACACCAATGGCTGCTCGATTACCGGCGGCTTCGTCTACCGGGGCAGCGCGATTCCCGGGCTGCAAGGACGCTATTTCTACTCGGACTTCTGCCGCGGCTTCCTGAAAAGCTTCCTGGCCGGCGCCGGCGCCGTCACCGAGCAGCGCGACTGGGAGGCAGGCAGCATCGGCAACGTGCTGTCCTTCGGGCAGGACGGACAGGGTGAGTTGTACCTCATGACGTCGCGCGGGATCGTCTATAGAATAAGTCGTTCGACCACTCCCTAGGCCTTAGAATAGAGAAATGGCACGCTTACAACTCTCCTTCCCCGAAGACCAGTTCTGTTATTCCACCCCGATGTCGGTGCGCGTCACCGACATCAATGCCGGCAACCACCTCGGCAACGACTCGATGATCTCCATGATCTCCGAGGCGCGGGCGCGCTTCCTGTTCGAGTTCGGCGTCGCTGAAACCGAGCGCGACGGTACCGGCATCATCGTCACCGACCTGGCCACCACCTACCGCGCCGAGGCGCATGCGCGCGACCAGCTGCTGTTCGAAGTGGGGGTCATGGACTTCAACAAATACGGCGGCGACATCATCTTCCGCATCACCCGTCCGCGCGACCGCAAGCTGATCGCCATGGCCAAGTCGGGCTTCGTCTTCTTCAACTACAAGACCAGCCAGGTCGTAATGATGCCGGAAGAATTCCGCAGCAAGTTCGACCGGGTGAACTGGATCGACTGAGAAGTTCGGGCAGGCCGATTTCTTCGGCCGCTCTGCGCATGGTTCTTCACCGGTTCCAAAAATAATTGGAACTTTTCGCTCGCTCGGGCGGAATACGGTGAAAGATGACGACCATGACCGCCAATTTCCTCGATACCGCCGACCACGAACTGCTGCGCCAGACGCATGCCGGCCGCGCCGACGCCTTCACGGCGCTGTACCGGCGCCACCAGGGTCCGCTGTACCGCTACGCGCTGATGCGCTGCGGCGCGCCGGAAATGGCGGCCGATGTGGTGCAGGACGCCTTCATGGGCCTGCTGACCGGGCGCTTCGGCTTCGACCCGCTGCGCGGCCAGCTGCAGCACTTCCTGTTCGGGGTAGCGCGCAATCTGATCCTCAAGCTGGAAGAAGCGCGCCGGCGCCAGGTGGCGCTGCCGGAATCCGACGAGGACAAGGAGCTGGATCTCGATATCACCTGCGAGGGTTCCGGTCCGCTCACCCGCCTGCTGGGCAACGAGGCAGCCGAGGAGGTACGGCGCGCACTCAGCCTGCTGCCGCCGCACTACCGCGACGTCGTCATCCTGTTTGAACTGCATGAACTGTCGTACCAGGAGATCGCCGCGATCTGCCAGGTCGACATCGGCACCGTCCGCTCGCGCCTGTCGCGCGGCAGGGCGGCCCTGGCCAAGCGCCTCCAGGCGCATGCCCCTGCATGCCTCGCGAATTGATGGAGTCAATGATGGATACCAAAGACAACCTGGACGCAACCGGTCCCGATCTCGCCCCCTGCTTTGCCGCGCTGCGCAGCGAACTGGCCGGCATCGACACCCCGCGCTGCGTGGAGAAGGAACTGCTGCAAGCCTTTGGGCGGCAGTTCCAGCCCAAGCGCCGCTGGTACCAGGCCCTGAGCCTGCCGCAGTGGGGCACCGCCGGCGCCCTGTGCTCGCTGACGGCCGTGGTCCTGCTGCTGGCACAGTCGCCGCATGACGCGGTGAGCGTGGGTGGCCAGCCGCTGGTCAGCTTCGACAATGGCGGCGCCTTCGTCGCACTCGATTCGCTCGAGCGCATCGAAGCCGAACCGGATGCGCAGCTGGTCGAGGCCGACATGCCGCGCACCGCGCTGGCCTCGCTCGGCGTGCCGGTCAGTCCGGAAAACGCGGCCGACACCGTGCGCGCCGAAATGCTTGTCGCCGCCGACGGCCATCCGCTGGCCGTGCGGCTCAGTTCCACCAACTAGGTCCACCCCATCCAACCAGAAGAGGAAACAATGATGAACAAGAAGATCCTGATTGCCGCACTGCTGGCCTGCGCCTTTGCCCCGGCCCTGGCCGAGGAAATGGGTTTCGAAGAAGAGCCGCGCGTCGAGCGCCGCATTGTCACCCGCAGCGGCGGCGAGATCCATGCCGGCCACCTTGACGGCATCAACTTCGTCGACGCCATGGGCGGCGGCGCCATCGTGCACATGTCCGGCGCGCGCATGGTCAAGAACGCCCCCTACAGCGCCGAGATGGTGTCGGAACGCACCCAGACCCTGGGTGACGGCAACCAGATCGTGCGCAAGACCAGCTCGATGAGCTACCGCGACAGCGCCGGGCGCACCCGCACCGAAGTGCGCAACGAGAGCGGCGAGGTCGTGACCGTCACGATCCACGACCCGGTGGAAGCTGTGCGCTACGTCCTGCGTCCGCAAGAAAAGACGGCGATCAAGATCAGGACGCCCGACGTCAAGGCCATGCGCGAGCATGCCCGCGCTGCCGCCGCCGATGCACGCGCCGCCGGCAGCCACGCCCGCATCGCCGCCGACCAGGCGCGCATCAAGATCGAAGAGCTGCGCCGCGAGGGCAAGCTGCCGGAGGGCGAGCGCTTCATCATCAAGCAGGTCGAGCGTTCCGGCAATGCCGCAGGCGCGCACAAGGACGTGCAGATTCGCATCGCCCAGATGGCCGGGGCGCTTCCGGCGGCGCGCGTGGCGCCGATGATCGCGGGCGCGCTCGGCGAGCGCAAGTGGGCGGCCAAGGCGGAAACCAAGGACCTCGGCACCCGCGAATTCAGCGGCGTCAAGGCGACCGGCGTCCAGCGCAGCTACGAGATACCGGCCGGCGAGATCGGCAACCGCAACCCGATCGTGGTCAGCACCGAGACCTGGACCTCGCCGGAGCTACAGGCCGTGCTGTACCAGAAGCGCAGCGACCCGCGCAGCGGCGAATTCGTCTTCCGCGCCGAGAGCCTGAAGCGTGAGGAACCGGCCGCCGCCCTGTTCACCGTGCCTTCGGATTACACCGTCAAGGATACGGCGGCGCTGGCCAAGGCCGCGGCCGAGAAGGCGGCGAGTGCACGCGCACAGGCTGACAAGAACGGCTGATTTCCGGCAGTGCAAAGAAAAACCGGCGCCTCGGTTCACCCGGGCGCCGGTTTTTCGTTCATGCACAAGCAGGCGAATCAGGACTTCGTCTGCAGGATGGTCTTCTTGAACCACTCCTCGATCATGCGCTTTTCGTAGCGCAGGCGGTCGCCGTCCGTCATGCGGTTGATGCGGCCCAGGTAATTCATGTCGCTCAGCCTGGCGTTGCCGCTGGTGAGCACCTGGCCGTTGGCGCTGAGGGTGTAGCGCAGCTCCATGATCGGCCAGTCGGCGCCTCCCTGCAGCACGCGCAGGTCGCGTGGGCCGCGCGTGTTCGGGTATTCGCGGCCGGCGAGGTCGATCTCGGTGACGTCCACCGTCAACTCCTGCCCGGCCGGCAGCGACTTGCCCAGCTCGGCGAAGTAAGCCGCCAGGTCGTCCAGCACTTCCTTGCGGTCCCACGGCGCGAATGGCAGGTCCGCGAACTTGTCGGACTCCACATAATTGACGGTCACGCCCGCCGAGGCGGCGCCGGCACCCAGCGCGAGCAGGCCCGCGAAGGCCATCTTGCCAATTATCGTTTTCATCGCTTTTCCTTTCATTCTTCCGGACTGGTTCACTATCCGAATATACGCCTTTTGCGTCACCTTTCGAGTGCGCCATTGTCGAAGTTTTGTATCCAATTGTTAGGGGCGGGACGAAAAAAAACGGCGCCGCAGCGCCGCTTGTCGATCGGCCGGATTCAGCCGGCCTTCCTGGTCAGGATGGTCTTCTTGAACCAGTCGCCCAGCATGCGTTTCTCGTAGCGCAGGATGTCGGTTTCCTGGGAACGCTTCATCATGCGGTTCATGTAGCGCACATCGGAGATTGATGCGGTGCCGCTGTCGATCACCTGGCCGTTGGCGCTCAGGCTGTATTGCAGCTCGATCAGCGGCCAGTCGGTCTTGCCCTCGCGCACGCGCATGTCGCCGCTGGCGCGGTTGCCGGGGTATTCACGGCCGGCCAGGTCGACGTTATAGATGTTGATGGTCAGGTCATGCCCGGCCGGCAGGTCGGCGCCAAGCTTCTTGATATAGTCGGCGATGCCGTTCAGGACTTCCTTGCGCTCCCAGTCGCCGCTCGGCAGGTCCGCGAACTGTTCCATGTTGACGTAGTTGACGGTAACCTCGGCCGAGGCGACGCCGGCGCCCAGCACGAACACGGCTGCCACGGCTGCTTTGCAAAGCATGGACTTCATCTGTCTCTCCCTGTTGTCGTTCAAGATTACCCAGCGTCAAATATAGCGCCTTGAACCGACTTTCGCTCTTCCTTTTTATCGAAAAGTTGTATCCGGACGTTAGATTACGCACGGGGCATATTCCGGACTCGACCGACAATCATGGCGAGGAGGCCGAGCATGCCGGAAGGACCATCGCTTTATATTCTGAAGGAACTGGTCGGGGACTTTACCGGCCAGGAAATCGTCCG
Organism: Telluria sp. PB2R4; assembly: GCF_059685695.1. Lineage (NCBI taxonomy): Bacteria > Pseudomonadati > Pseudomonadota > Betaproteobacteria > Burkholderiales > Oxalobacteraceae > Telluria > Telluria sp. PB2R4. Next base: position 109,617 of record NZ_JCASIC010000010.1, read on the forward strand.
TGCCGACGGCAACGTCCGTGCCATCGATCCGGCGCGCCTGGTCGGGCAGCGCATCGAAGCGATCCATACCTGGGGCAAGCACCTGCTGATCGAGACCCCGGCCATGGTGGTGCGCGTGCATTTCTTGCTGTTCGGCACCTACCGCATCAACGAGCGGCGCGAAGGCAAGATGCCGCGCCTGTCGATCGAAACGGCCAAGGGCGACGCGCTCAACCTCTATGCCTGCCAAGTGCGCGAGATCGACCGCGCCACCTACGAGGCCTACGACTTCAGCGCCGACGTCATGTCGGATACCTGGGATCCGAAGAAGGCGCGCAAGAAGCTGCGCGCCCGGCCCGACATGCTGGCCTGTGACGCCCTGCTCGACCAGGACATCTTTTCCGGCGTCGGCAATATCATCAAGAACGAGGTGCTATTCCGGATCCGGGTGCATCCGCTGTCGACCGTCGGCGCCCTGCCTGCCCCCAAGCTGCGGCTTCTCGTCGACGAAGCGCGGCAGTACTCCTTCGACTTCCTGGCCTGGAAGCGCCAGTACGTCCTCAAGCAGCACTGGCTCGCGCATGCCAAGCGCATCTGCCCGCGTTGCAACATTCCCTTCTCCAAGGCCCAACTCGGCCTCAGCAAGCGCCGCAGCTTCTACTGCGAACGCTGCCAGAAGCGCTATCACTGAACCCGTCTATTCATATTGAATTAACGGCTTGTTCACGGAATGATGCTTTGTGACATCAATCCCCAACACTTTTAATGTTGCCTGTTGTTAATGGCTGATGGTCGTACTACAATCGATTTGACTTGCGGCTATGTCCTATGCGTTTTTGCCGCTCCATGTTGCGAATAATCAACCCAAGCGAACGGTAAGCTTATGTCCTTTCTCTCCAACGCGGCGCCAAAGCTGGCTCCATGGAAAGTCCTGCTGGTCGACGACGAGCCGGACATCCATGACATCACCAAGCTGACGCTGTCGCGCTTCCGCCTCGACGGCCGTGCGATCCAGTTCCTGCACGCCTATAGCGGCGAAGAAGCCAAGGAAGTGCTGGCGCGCGAGAAGGACATCGCCCTGGTGTTCCTGGACGTGGTGATGGAACGCGAGGACAGCGGCCTGGAAGTGGCGCGCTGGATGCGCCAGGACCTGGACAACCAGTTCACCCGCATCGTGCTGCGCACCGGCCAGCCGGGCCAGGCGCCGGAAGAACGCGTGATCGTGGACTACGACATCAACGACTACAAGGAAAAGACCGAGCTCGATCGCACCAAGCTGTTCACCACCACTTTCGCCGCCCTGCGCGCCTACCGCGACATCATGAAGGTTGAAGATGCGCGCCGCGCCCAGCAGACCTACCGCGAAGGCCTGGAGCGCGTGATCGCCGCCTCGACCCACATCTTCCAGCAGCGCAACCTGAAGGATTTCGCCAACGGCCTGCTGCAGCAGGTGGTGGCCCTGCTGCGACTGGAGCAGAGCATGCTGCTGCGCCTGAAGGGCGCCAGCGTGATCGCGGGAGAAAGCCAGTACGAGGTGCTGGCGCAAATCGGCGAGATGGAAGGCCACGAGATCGGCCCCGAGCTGGTGGCCCAGTTGGATGACGCGCGCCACAACCGCATCTCGCGCCTGCACGGCGACACCTATGTCGGCTACTTCCCGAACCGCACCGGCAAGGCGTCGCTGCTGGTGCTCAAGGGCGTGGAAGAGATCGCGGAAATCGACGCCCAGCTGCTCGAGGTGTTCTGCTCGGGCGTGGCGGTCGCTTTCGACAACATTTTGCTGAACCAGGAGATCACCGATACCCAGGCGGAGCTGATCCTGCGCCTTGGCGACGTGGTGGAATCGCGCTCCAACGAAGCCGGCAACCACGTGCGCCGCATGGCGCAGGTCTGCCACCTGCTGGCCCAGGCCGCCGGCATGCCGGAGGAAGAGACCGCGACCCTGATGCACGCCGCGCCGATGCACGACGTGGGCAAGATCGCCACGCCGGACGCGGTGCTGCTCAAGCCGGGCAAGCTGACCGAGGAAGAGTGGGAAATCATGAAGCAGCACCCGACGGTGGGCCTGCAGATCCTCGACGGCTCCCAGCGCCCGATCCTGAAGGCGGCGGCCGTGATCGCCCACCAGCACCACGAGAAGTTCGACGGCAGCGGCTACCCGCAGGGCTTGCGCGGCGACGCGATCCACCCCTACGCCCGCATCGTCGCGGTGGCCGACGTGTTCGACGCCCTGAGCCACAAGCGCTGCTACAAGGACGCCTGGCCGGCCGCGAAGGTGACCGAGCACCTGCGCGAGGTGGCGGGACATCACCTGGATCCGTACTACGTGGATCTGCTCATCAAGAATATGGACAAGGCGCTGGAGATCAATGCGCATTGGCCTGACTGATATTCGTAGGGTGGGCGGCTATGCCGCCCACGCGTTCAAATCCAATATGAATCGTTGCGACGCGTATGGTTCACGCGGCGGTTGAACGCGCGGTCGGCGAAGCCGACCACCCTACTTTTTCAGCGAGCGCGGGAAGCGCAGCTGATACCGCAAGCCCTCCCCCGGCGCGCTCTCCGCCTGCACCGTCCCGCCCAGCGCACCCGTCACCAGGTTGTACAGGATGTGCGCCCCCAGCCCACTGCCCCCGGTGCCGCGCTTGGTGGTGAAGAACGGGTCGAACAGCTTGCCCAGCGTTTCCCGGTCCATTCCCACGCCGTCGTCCGCGTACTCGAACAGCACCTGCTCGCCCTCCAGCGCAGCGCGGATCGTGATTTTCCCCGGCTGGTCGCGCTCGAAACCGTGCAGCAGCGAGTTCATGACCATGTTGGTGACGATCTGCGACACCGCGCCCGGCGAGCTGTCCAGCGTCAGGTCCGGCGGGCAGTCCACTTCCACTGCTACCTTCCGTCCCTTGAGCTTGGGCTGCAGCGACAGCAGCACTTCCTGCAGGTAGCCGCACAGCCTGAAGTTGCGGATGTCGCCCGAGGACTGGTCCACCGCCACCTGCTTGAAGCTGCGCACCAGGCTTGCCGCGCGCTGGGTGTTGGTGGTCATGATGCGCAGCGACTGGTCGATGATGTCGAGGAAGGAATTCAGGCTTTCCTCGGTCAGCTCCCCTAGAGCCAGCTCTTCGCGCGTGAGCTTGAGTTCCTGCACCAGGTGGCTGGTGGCGGTGACGCAGATGCCCAGCGGGGTGTTGATCTCGTGCGCCACGCCGGCCACCAGGCCGCCCAGCGACGCCATCTTCTCCTGGCGCACCAGTTCGCCCTGCGCCACCTGCAGCTGGTGCAGCGCCTGGTTCAGCGCCGCGTTCTGCACTTCCAGCGTTTCCTTGGTCTTGCGGATCTTGCGGTCGGCCTGCATGCGCGCCAGCGCCACCGCGACGTGGCTGGCCATGAAGGCCAGCAGGTCCAGTTCGGCCTTGGTGTAGGTGACCGAAGGATCGTAGCTCTGCACCACCAGCACGCCGTAGGGCTGGTCGTGCACCAGCATCGGCGCCCCCATCCAGCTGGCGATGTCGAGGTTCCCGAACGGCTCCGCCACCAGGCCGTTGGCGGCCAGGTGGCGGAAGCTGGTCGCGTCGTGGAGCTGCGCCTGCTTGCTCGCCAGGACATACGAACACATGCCCTTCCCCACCGGGAAGCGCGCGACCGGCGCCACGCCATCCTTCTCGTCGACGAAATAGGGAATGCTGATTTCCTGGGTATCCGGGTGGTGCAGCGCGATCAGGAAGTTCTTCGCCACCATCAGCTCGCCGATGATGTCGTGCAGGCTGGCGGTCAGCGTGGCGGTATCCAGCGCCTGCGCCGACAGGCTGGCGATCTGGTACAGCGCATGCTGCACCTGCTCGGCGCGGCGGCGCTCGGCCACTTCGATCGCCAGCGCCGCGGTGCGTTCGTGCACCGCGCGCTCGAGCCGATCCATGCTCTGCAGGCCCTGCAGGGCATTCGACACGTGGTTGGCGATCTGCGAGAACAGCGCCTGGTCTTCCTCGCTGTAGGTGACGCCCTCGGTGTAGCTCTGGATGACCATGGCGCCCAGCGCCTGCTGGTGGCGGTCGAGCAGCGGCGCACCCATCCAGTGCTCGGCCGCGGAACCGTGCCCCCACTGCATGCCTTCGCGCTCGCGCGCTTCGAAGTCGTCGGCGGTGATCATCAGGCGCCGCTTGTTGACCACCACCCAGGAGGTCGGCGACTGTTCCGGCGCCGCCAGCGGTACTTTCTGGCCGGCCACCGGCACTTCGTCATCGGCTTCGTCGACGAAGTACGGGAACCAGATCAAGCCTTCTTCGCGGTCGCACAGCGCCACGTAGAAGTTGGCTGCATACATGATGCGGCCAATGGCACGGTGCACGGCACCGATGAAGTCGGTGATGTCGCTGCAGGTGGTCGAGAGCTCCCCGATTTCAAGCAACATCGACTGGACCGCTTCCAGCCGTTCGAGACGTTCCATTGATTCCCCAGAGTAATTAATACACAAGGGAAATATTAGCAGCTCGGGGCCGGCGGCCGAAGACCTATTACGTCGGTTGTGGCTTTTCCACCCGGAGCGCCTAACAAAACCCCGAGGGCAAGGCGCATCGTCGAACAGTACGCTAGTACGGCGAGACGATGCAACGCAGCCATCGGGGGATTTGTTGGGCGCTCTTATCCGCGGGGGGCGCGGAAGTTGTTTTCGATCCAGGCATGGGCCGACGCCGGCGTCAGCTTGAAGCCCGCCGACACCCGCACCTTGGCCACCTGCTCACCCATCTCGTCGGTCGCGGCGAGGATGGCGTAGGGATCGTCGTCGTCCGGCACGATGTCGAGCGTGACCTTCAGCTCACCATGTTCGGTGGAGACGGTGGTGTTCTTGTGCAGGATGGCGTGCAGGTGCTGCTCGTGGCGGCGGATGACTTCCGACGCGGTCTTGATCAGGGTGTTGAAGGCGTTGACGTCGAGCGGCTTCGGGTTTTTCTTGTCGCGCCCCATGGTCCAGGGACCGACCAGCGCCGGTTCGCGCTCGCCATCCTTGTACATGGCGACCGCCCAGCCTTCGTCGTCGTCGTTCTTGATCACACGCGCGGTCCAGCCGTTGCCCTGCCACAGGCGGGGCTCCTGGACCAGGGCGTTTTCGTCGTGCTCGTGCTCGTCCTGGTGCTCGTGTTGGGTGTTCTCGTTCATGCTCGTGTTTCCTCTGCTTCAAAGACCAGATGATAGAGGAAACCAAGCCCACCAAGAAGCCCGATTGGCTTAAACCTCAGGCATAGCGCGGGCAGCGCCAATCCGGGCCGCGGGGCGGCCTGACCGGAGGGCGCACCGGGGTCGGGCGCGGGTCGACGGCGGGAGACGGCGCCTCACGGTTGAACGGATTGATGATGATTGGCGGAATCGCGGGTGGCGCCGAAGGCGGGCCTTTGGGACCGCCGCTGGCCAACGCTGGATGCAGAACGGCCAGGTGGTCCTCCATTTTCTGGATGACGGCATGCATGGGATCCCCCTGCTTCAGAACAGACTGCCAGTATAGGAAAGGATATGTTCATTGCAAGGCCAAATCGACCACATTTGTTGCCTGGCACCCGCCCCATTCATCGCCCCCATTCATCGCGTCTGCACGCTATCCGGCGCGCAGAAATTGCAGCCTGTCGCAAACCCATGGCCCGGCCGACAGCGTGCGCTTACAGTTCAATCATGCCGCAGCGAAATGCGCACAACAAACCACCTGCCCAATGAGGACCGCCATGAAAAACTTTGCCAAGATCGCCATCCTGTTCGTGTTTGCCCTGCTGTTGCTGGACCTCGCCTTCGAGGCCGCCGATTTCATGAGCTTCAATATCGACGGCGACGAGATCGACGGACCGCTGGGCGCCCTGATGGCGGTGGTATTCGCAGGCGGCGGCCTGGTCCTGGCCGGTGTGGTGATGCTGGTGGTGGGCCTGGTGCTGGCGGTGGTGTTCGCCGGCGTGGGCGTGATCGTGGTCGGCGCGCTGGGTGTCGCGGCGGTCGCCGTCGCACTGGCGCTCTCGCCACTGCTGCTGCCGCTGCTGGTGCCGGTGGCGATCATCTGGTACCTGGTCAGCCGCAGCCGCAAGGACCCGGTCGCGAAACCGGCGGCCTGAATCCGCTACGCTTTCACCACGACGGCCGGGACTTCCCGGCCGTTTTTCCGTGCGGAACAGGTAGAATCGGCACCAGACCACCCTGGAGCCCCTGCGCCATGCAAGTACCTCCCCTGCCACGTGTGCGTATCATCCGGCCCTACCCGTTGTCACGGCTGGTGATCGTCACGGCCGGGCTGATCGGGGCGCTCGGCCTGATCACCGGCTCGATGCTGTATGCGAGCTACCAGGATGCGCTGCGCGAACGCGAAATCACCCTGCGCAACGTGGCCATCGCCTTCGCCGCCCAGACGGCGGGCGTGGCGCAGGCGATCGAGAGCGCCGCGCAGCAGGCCGCGCGCATGGTGCTGGTGGAAGGCGGTTCTCCCTCCTCGGGCCTGGCCGACGGACTGGATGGCCTGGCCCATCCCTACCTGCTGCGCGTGGTCCTGTTCGACAGCGAGGGGCGCATGGCCGGCAGCGTCCTGCCGGGCGGGCAGGCGCGCGACTTGCCCGCCCTCGCGCCGCCCGGCATGGCCGGGACGCGCCGCATCACGATCAGCGACGTCGACCGCGTCACCGGACGCGGCATTCTCAATTTCATGCAGCCGGTGCTCGACCGCGGCGGCCGGCGCATCGGCAGCGTGGTGGCGCAGGTCGACTCGGTCCGCTTCGAGCGCCTCTACAACCTGGTCGAACTCGGCACCGGCGGCTCGGTCACCCTGCTGCACCGCGACGGCACGATGCTGGTGCGCGGCCCCGGCTTCCCGGCCGGCATCGGCCGCTCCTTCCTGGACACGCCGCTGTTCCGCGAACAGCTGCCGCGCGCCAGCCGCGGCTCCTTTGCGGCAACCAGTCCGCTCACCGGCGCGGCCGGCCTGTACGGCTTCGACCTGGTGGAAGGCTTCGACCTGGTGATCATCACCGGCATGACGCGCGAGGTTGCGCTGGAGGCCTGGTACGGCCGGCTGTGGACCGCCCTGGCCTTCTACCTGCTGCTGGCAGCCGTGCTGTCGCTGCTGGCCTGGCGCGTGGCGCGCGACGCACGCCGCCAGTACAGCCTGATCGACATGGTCTCGAACAGCGAAGCGCGCCTGGCCAAGAGCTTCGACTACCTGGCCTCGATCATGAACGCGGTGGGCGCCCCGATCTGGGTGCTGGACGGCGCGCGCCGCATCGTGCTGGCCAACGACGCCTTTGCGCGCCTGGTGGGCCGGCCGCGCGAGAGCCTGCCGGGCCTGGACGAAAGCGCGGTGCTGGACGGCGCCAGCCCCGAACGCGAGCGCCGGTATGCCGCCGTGCTGGCGCACGGCGGCACCCAGAACGCCACCGGCACCATGCACGACGGCAGCGGCGAGAGCCGCACCGTGATCCAGCTGACCTCGCGCCTGACCGGCGACGATGGCGCCGCCCACCTGGTCAACGTACTCACCGACATCACCGAGCGCGAACGCGCCGAGGCGCGCCTGGCCTGGCTGGCCGAGTTCGACCCCGTCACCGGCTTGCCGAACCAGGCCCAGTTCCGGCGCCTGCTGGAAGCGCGCATGTCGTCGACCGCAGCCGACGAGCGCGGGCTGGCCGTCGTCGCGCTGGTGCTCGAGCGCCTGCACGAGATCGCCGACCTGCTCGGCCACGATGCCGGCGACCGCGCACTGCGCCAGGTGGCGGACCTGCTGCGCGATACCTGCGCCGCGGATGGGGAAGGCGCCGTGGCGGCGCGCATCCGCGGCGCCGAATTCTCCTTCGTGCTCGACGCCGGCGGCGGACGCCAGAGGGTGGAGCGTTTCGCCCTCGCCCTGCACCGGGCGATGTCGGCTCCCTTGCAGCTGGACGGACGCGACTTTTTCCTCAGCCCGGTGCTGGGCGTGGCCCTGTACCCGCAGGATGGCCGCGGCGTGGACGAGCTCTACCGCAGCGCGCAGGGCGCGGCCAGCGGCGCCGGCTTCGAGATGGATGAAGCGGTGCACTTCTTCTCGACCAGCAGGCACATCGAACTCGGCCAGCGCCTAACCGTCGAAGCGCACCTGCGCCGGGCGCTCGAGCGCGGCGAGCTGCGCCTGGTGTACCAGCCCAAGGTGACGGTGGAAGACCAGCGGGTGGTCGGCTTCGAGGCCCTGCTGCGCTGGACCAGCCCGGAACTGGGGGTGGTCTCGCCGGCGGACTTCGTGCCGATCGCCGAACGCACCGGCCTGATCCTCCCGATCGGCGCCTGGGTGCTGGAACAGGCCTGCCTCCAGATGGAACTGTGGGCTGCGCAGTTCGGCCGACCGGTGAAGGTGGCGGTCAACCTGTCGCCGCGCCAGTTCCACCAGAAATCCCTGCTCGACACGATCCGGCGCTGCCTGGCCCAGTACCGGGTGCCGGAAGGATGCCTCGAGCTGGAAATCACCGAAACCGCCCTGATGAGCCGCGAGCAGGAAGTCGACCGGCTCATGCACGAGATCCGCAAGCTGGGCGTGCTCCTGGCGATCGACGATTTCGGCACCGGCTATTCGAGCCTGGCCTACCTGAAGCGCTTCCCGGTGTCGCGCCTGAAGGTGGACCGCGCCTTCGTGCGCGACCTCGGGCGCGACGAGGACAGCGCCGCGATCGCGCGCTCGATCGTCAACCTGGCGCGCGGCCTCAAGCTGCAGGTGGTGGCCGAGGGCGTCGAGACCGAAGCGCAGCTGGCGGTGCTGCGCGAGATGGCGTGCGACGAGTACCAGGGCTTCTTGTTCAGCAAACCGCTGGAGCGGGATGCGGTGGAGGCGCTGCTGGCACGCCAGGCCTGACTCGCCGTCTCGTCGGCCTATCGGTTATTCGACCGATACCGCCTTGACAAGCTCCTCCCTACACTGGATTCACTCATCCACCACACCAGAGGGAGAACACCATGACCACCACCAACACTTCGCTGCGCCTGCTCGCCATCGCCGCCGCCTTCGCGACCCTGGTTCCGCAAGCCGGCGCCGCATCCGTCAATGACGGCGCCAAGCCTTCCGTCGTCATCGTGCACGGCGCCTTCGCGGATGGTTCCGACTGGTCCAGGGTCATCCCGCTGTTGCAGGCCAAGGGGGTCAAGGTCACGGCGGTCCAGAACCCGCTGACCTCGCTGGCCGACGACGTCGCCGCAACCCGCCGCGCCATTGCCGCGCAGCCGGGCAAGGTCGTGCTGGTAGGCCACTCGTGGGGCGGTACCGTGATCACCGAGGCGGGCCAGCACGACAAGGTCGGCGGCCTGGTTTACGTGGCCGCCTTCGCACCCGACGCCGGCAAGTCGACCGCGGAAACCGGCGAAGGCTATCCCGCGGCGCCCGGCAGCAAGCGCTTCGTCGCCGACGCCGAAGGTTTCCTGACACTGCCGGTTGCGGCGATGCGTGAAGACTTCGCCCAGGACGTGCCGGCGGCGCAGGCAGCCGTGATGACCGCGACCCAGGGTCCGATCCAGGCCAAGGCCTTCGCCGACAAGGTCGCCCACGCGGCCTGGGCCACCAAGCCTTCCTGGTTCATCGTCGCCTCGCGCGACCGCATGATCGACCCGGGCCTGCAGCGCGCGATGGCGAAAAAGATCAATGCCAGGACCACCGAGCTGCCGGCCAGCCACGTGCCCCAGCAGTCGCGCCATGCGGAAGTCGCGAAGGTGATCCTCGACGCGGTCGCCGCAACGAAATAGGAAGCCGACAATGAACCCTACTTTACGAACCGAACACGAATTCGCGGAAGCAGTCCGCCGCAACCAGGCCACGCAATACGTCACGCTGAAAAGCCAGTACGACTTCATCGTCTGCGGCGCCGGCTCTTCCGGCTCCGTGGTGGCGGCCAGGCTGGCCGAGCATCCCGGCGTGCACGTCCTGCTGCTGGAGGCAGGCGGCAGCGACGAGGTCGCGAGCGTCATCGAACCGGCCCAGTGGCCGCTCAACCTCGGCACGGAGCGCGACTGGGGCTTCGTTGCGGAGCCGAACGCGCACCTGAACGGACGGTCCATCCCGATGAACATGGGGAAGGTCCTGGGCGGCGGGTCCAGCATCAACGTGATGGTGTGGGCGCGTGGGCATCAGAGCGACTGGAACTACTTTGCCGAGCAAGCCGGCGACGACGCCTGGAACTATGAATCCGTGCTGGAAATCTACCGCCGGATCGAAGACTGGCACGGCCCGGCAGACCCGCAGCGGCGCGGCCAGGGCGGACCGGTCCACGTGGCCCCGGCGCGCGATCCCCAGCCGACCGCGACGCTGATGCTGGACGCTGCCCGCTCGCTCGGCATCCCTACTTTCGACAGCCCGAACGGGGCGATGATGGAAGGCGACGGAGGCGCCGCGCTCAATGACCTGTGCATCCGTGACGGCAAGCGGCAGTCGGTGTTCCGGTCCTACACCTATCCGAGGATGGCGCAGCCGAACCTGACGGTGCTCACCGGCGCGCTGGTATCCAGGCTCACGTTCGAGGGCAACAAGGTGACCGGGGTCGAGGTCATCCTCGACGGACGCCTGCGCCGGTTCGGCTGCACCCGCGAAGTGATCCTGTCCCTGGGCGCCGTGAATACGCCCAAGGTGCTGATGCAGTCCGGTATCGGTCCCGAAAAGGAACTGCAACGCCACGGCATCGCCGTGCGCCAGCACCTGCCGGGCGTCGGCCAGAACCACCAGGACCACGTCTCCTTTGGGTGCATCTGGGAATACGCCGAGCCCCAGCAGGTCGGCAACGGCGGGTCGGAAGCGAAGCTGTACTGGAAGAGCGATCCCGGCCTGGATGCTCCCGACCTGCTGCAATGCCAGGTCGAATTCCCCGTGCCGAGTGCCGAAAACGAGGCGCGCGCAAACGTGCCCCGGCATGGCTGGACCATGTTCGCCGGCCTGGCCCACCCGAAGAGCCGGGGCGAGCTGCTGTTGTCGGGGCCGGCCGCAGGCGACGCCATGATCATCCGCGCCAACACCCTGTCCGATCCGGACGACATGAAGGCCGCCCTGGCAGGCATCGAAGTGAGCCGCGCGCTGGGCAATGCCGGCGCCTTCCGCAGGCTGGTCAAGGGCGAAAGCATGCCCGGCAAGCTTGGCCGCGAAGCGATGCAAGCCTGGCTGCGCAATGCCGCGGTCACCTATTGGCACCAGTCGTGCACCGCCAAGATGGGCCGCGATGCCATGTCGGTGGTGGACGCCGGGCTGCAGGTCTACGGCATCGAGAACCTGCGTGTCGCGGATGCCTCGATCATGCCGCGCATCACGACGGGCAATACGATGGCGCCATGCGTGGTCATCGGGGAGCGGGCGGCGGATCTCATCAAGGCGCGCTACCGCATCTGACACACGGAAGCCGGTATTGCCCTGCACCGGCTTCTGCTCTACAGTTTGACGATGCAACACGATCATACCGTCACCGTCGAAGAAGCCGTGCAGGTGCTGGCCATGGTGGGCGACCTGAGCATGGGCCAGCCTACCGACCAGTCGATGCGCGCCGCCCTGCTGGCCGAGCGCGTCGCGCTGGCCGATGGCGCACCAGCCGAGGCCTGCGCCCATGTGCGCCTGGTGACGCTGCTGCGCTGGTCGGGCTGCACCGCCAACGCGAGCGGTTTCTCGACCTTGCTGGGGGATGATGTCGGCGGCAGGGACGCGATGCTCACCCACACCCTGCCGCCCGGCACCCGCATGACGTTCACCAGCGTGGCGCCGCTCGCCCGCATCCACTGCGAAGTCTCGAGCGCGATCGCCCAGGCGATGGGCTTGCCGGTCGAGGTCGACATCGGGCTGCGGCGCGTGTGGGAGCACTTCGACGGCGGCGGGATGCCGGAGCGCCTGGCCGATCCGCAGATTCCGCGGCTGGTGTACTACACCAACCTGGCGAGCGACCTCGACATCCTGACACGTGCCCATGGCATGGACGAAGCGCTGCGGATGATCACCGCACGTGCCGGCCGCAAGTACCCGGCCGACCTGGTCGGCCTGCTGGCTGCGAACGCCAGGGCCTGGCTGGAAGCGGTCGACACGCCCCATTGTGCGACGGCGCTTCCGGCCCTGGCGCCACGCGTGTCCCTGACCATCGTGGCCGACATGATCGAGCTGAAACTGCCCTGGCTGCTGGGTTACTCGCGCCGCGTGGCGGACCTGGCCGGACGCGCCGCGCTGCTGGCGGGCTTGCAGGCTCCCGAGCAGTGCTGCCTGGGGCGCGCCGCGCTGATCCATGGGATCGGCCGCGCGGCCGTGCCGAATGCGGTCTGGCAGCGTAACGGCAGGCTCGGTACGGCGGACTGGGAGAAGGTGCGCCTGGTGCCATACTGGACGGCGCGTGCCGGCGTCAAGGTTCCTTCCCTGCGCGCCGAGGCGACGCTCGCATCCCACGTCTACGAAAGGCTCGATGGCAGCGGCTACTACCGCGACCTCGACGCCGGATCGCTCGGCACGCCGCAGCGGATCCTGGCCGCGGCGGCCGCGTATGCAGCCCTGCGCATGCCGCGTCCCTGGCGCGGCGCCTGCACGGCGCCGGAAGCTGCGCAACTGCTCGCCGCCGACGCGGCAGCCGGCCGTTTCGACGTCCGCGCCGTGCAGCTCGTGGTGGCCGCTGCGGACGGGGTCGGAACCGCGATCGCCAAACCGGCGCAGCAACACCGGAAACTGTTGTCGGAACGTGAGACCGCAGTGCTGCGCCGGCTCAGCCTGGGAGAAAGCAACAAGGAAGTCGCGCGCGAACTGCAGATCAGCCCGTCGACCGTGCGCACCCATGTCGAGAGCATTTTCCGAAAACTCGCGTGCTCGACCCGCACTGCCGCCACGCTCAAAGGCTTGACGCTCGGGCTTATTTAGGCGCCGGGCGCTCGGCCTTCATCCGCTCCAGATAGGCGCGCAGCTCGTCGAAACTGACCGCGCCGCGGCGCCCGGTGTCGATGGCATCGAAATGCCTGGCCACGAAACCGAAGCGTTTCGCCTCCTCGGCCGTCAGGCTGCCGTTGCTGTCCAGGTCCGCCGCCCGGAATTGCGCCTCGAGCTTGGCCAGCGCCTGCGCGCGCAACGCCGCGCCCGCGGCCGGCGGTGCTTCGGCGGGACGGTTGCGCAATGCCGGCGGCAGCTGGCCGTCGACGCCGATCGGCGCCTGGTCTTGTGCCTGCACGGCAGCGGAACCCGCCATGGCCACAAAAAGGATAAACGGAGTCATGGTCTTCATTGTGCCACCGATACGCTGTTGTAGAAGGCGCGCAGGTCGGCCTTCTGGAGGCGGCGCACGCGGTCGTCGAGGTAGCTCATGTGCCCGCTGTCGTAATTGCGGATCTGGATGCCGGCACCAGGGCCCAGCCGCGCCAGGTCGAGTTCGGTCTGGTAGAACGGTGTCGCCAGGTCGTGGTAGCCGCTCATGGCAAGCACCTTCAGCGCCGGGTTGAGCGTCAGGGCCGCGGCCAGGTCGGGGATCGTGTCCGGCAGCGTCTTGCCGTCATGGCTGAAGTTCCAGACGTTAAGTACGTTGTTGGAGCCCAGGTAGGGCGTGACCGCGGTGTAGCGCAGTTCGGTCTCGAGGTAGGGGCGGATGCTGTTGTTGAAGACGCTGCCGACCACCGCCAGCGAGGGGTCGCCGCCGGCCGCCAGTGCACTGCCGGCCGGCGCCTTCACACGTGCATCGTAGCGCCCGATCACCTGCCCCGGCTGCAGGCGCGCGCGGTAGGCGCCCGGCACCATCGAGAAATCCTGGCGCCAGGTCAGGGCCGGCAGGCCGGTCCAGGCGGCCAGCTGCGCCACGGTGGCGTCGCTCGGCGGCGTGCCCGTGGCGATGAAGGCGCCGACCTCGCTGCGGTAAGGGCCGGCGGCGAACGCGCGCGCCTGCTGCAGTACCGTCGAGAAGTCGGCCGGCAGGCTGCCGTTCTGGTGGTAGCGCGATACCGCCGCATAACTCGGGATGTAGCCTTCGCAGCTGGCCTGGCCGGGATTGAACATGCCGCAGTTGCTGTGGTAGTTCATGGCGGCCGACTGCAGCATGACGCCGGCCACGCGCACCCCGGCGCTCTCCAGCAGGTTGGCCAGCACGGCGGTGCGCGGCGCGCCGTAGGATTCGCCGAACAGGTAGAGCGGCGAGGCCTGGCGGTTGTTGACGGCCAGATAGCGCCGCACGAAGTCGCGGAAGCCCGCCGCATCCTGGTCGACACCCCAGAACTGGGCATTGGTGCGCGGCGCGATCGCCTGCGAATAGCCGGTGCCGATGGCGTCCACGAACACCAGGTCGGAATGGTCGAGCAGGGTCTCCTGGTTGTCGACCAGCTGCACCGGGGTGGCCGGCGGCTCGGTGGACGGGAAGTTGGTGGCCAGCCGGCGCGGCCCGAAGGAACCGAGATGCAGCCAGATCGACGCCGAACCCGGTCCGCCGTTGTAGAAGAAGGTGACCGGCCGCTGCGCCGCCGGCTGGGTGCCGGCCGTATAGGCAACATAGAAGAACGAGGCCGCCGGCTGGCCGGTGAGCAGGTCGGTGGCCGTCAGGTGGCCGGCGGTGGCGGTGTAGGCCAGCGGGCGGCCATCAAACGTGATGCTGGCCTGGACCTTGGCAGCGCCCTCCTGCGCGCTCGCCAGCGACGCCGTGGCCGCGCCCGAGTAGAGGACCGGATCGGCGTAGCTGCCCGGCAGCGCCGCGACCGGGGGCGGCTGCGGTACGGCCACCGGAGGCGGGGCCGCCGCCGGGGAACCGCCGCCGCCACCGCCACCGCAGGCGGCGAGGATGGATGCCAATGAGGCTGCAAGGATGGCGGCGAACAGCGGGCCGGCCTGCTGCCGCCCATGTACGGAGCGTCGAGCGACCATGATCGTCCTCATGGATAACTGTTGGGGTCGCCATTGATTATGCACCGACTGTACAAGAACTCAACATTAATCGCGATGCGTGCCGACCGGCGCGTGCTGCGCCATCAGCTCCACGATCCAGTCGATGAACACGCGCAGTCCCTTGCCGAGGTAGCGGTTGGGCGGATACGCCACGTAGAGCGGCATCGGGTCGATGCGCCAGTCGGCGAACAGGCGCACCAGGGCGCCGTTCGCCGCATGTTCGCGGGCCATGTAGTCGGGCAGCCACAGCACACCCATGCCGGCCAGTCCTGCGGTCAGGTAGGCGTTGCCGTCGTCGATCGCCAGCACGTAGCGCCCCTGTATCTTGACGGTCGCGCCGCCGCGGTGCATGGCGAACGGCAGGCCGTTGGTCCAGCGGTAGCGCACGATACGGTGGTGAGAATCGTGCAACTCGAGCGGATGCGCCGGCGTGCCGGCCTGCGCAAGGTAGGACGGCGCCGCGTACACGCCCAGCTGCAGGTCGCCGACGTGGCGCGCCACCAGCGATTCGTCGGTGATCCTGCCGCCGCGCACCACGCAGTCGACGTTCTCGCCGATCAGGTCGACCTTGCGGTCGCTTGCGCCCAGGTCGAACTGGATCTCCGGGTAGCGCGCATGGAAGGCCGGCAGCGCCGGCACCAGGATCATGTTGGCGAAGGGACTGGGCACATCCACCCGCAGCAGGCCGCGCGGCGCCGGCGCCGAGCCGGGCAGGTTGTTCTCGATGTCTTCCAGGTCGGCCAGCAGGCGCACCACGCGCTCGTAATAGGCGGCGCCATCTAGCGTGACGTTGACCTTGCGCGTGGTCCGGTTGAGCAGCTTGAGGCGCAGGTGCGCTTCCAACTGCTGCACCAGTTGGGTAACGGTGGTGCGGTTCATGCCGAGCGTCTCGGCCGCCTTCGTGAAGCTCCCCGCTTCCACCACCCGCACGAAGGCGCGCATGCCGTCGAATCTGTCCACCGTAAGCTCCTCCTGATTATCAGGATTATACAAACAGTGTTGCAGCGATTCTCATGTTTATCGCAACAATCGATGGCGCTAAGCTGCTCGCATTACCCACCATGAAGGAGCAGCACATGAACGTTCGTGACGTCGTTTTCCCCGCCGGCCGCCAGGCCCTGTATGAAAAAAACCGCTATTCGCCGGCCGTGCGCTCGGGCGACCTGCTGTTCGTGTCCGGCCAGGTCGGCAGCCGCGAGGACGGCTCGCCCGAACCGGAACTCGATGCGCAGGTGCGAAAGGCTTTCGAGAACCTGAACGCCGTGCTGGCGGCGGCCGGCTGCAGCTTCGCCGACGTGGTCGACGTCACCATGTTCCTGGTCGACCCGGCATCGACCTTCGAGCGCATCTGGGAAGTGGCACGGCCGTACTGGGGCGAGGCGCCCTACCCCAACGCCACGGTGGTCGGGGTGACCTGGCTGTACGGCTTCCAGTTCGAGATCAAGGTGGTAGCCCGGATTCCCGGGTAAAGGCGGCGAGCCTGGCCGCCAGCAGCACGATCAGGGTCCCGGCCAGGTCGCCCACGAACATCACAAAGAAACCCAGGGGCTTGCCGTCGTCCTGCAGCAGGAACCAGAGATGGTGGAGCAGCGGACTGGCAAGCGCACAGCCGATCGCGCATACCAGCAAGCGCTCCGCGCCGAGGGTGCGCAGGGAGATGCGCGGGCCGAGTCTCCACTTTGCGAGGAGATATACCAGGTAGGGGCCGCCGGCGCCGGCGATCGTGCCGGCCCAGGCGCGCGCCACGTCTCCGGGAAAGTAATACCAGTAGCAGGCGAACCATCCGGTAATCAGCAAGCCCAGCGCGCCGGCCCCGCCGAACAACAGCACGCACAGCAGCCGGGTTCCGGCGGGGATGTAGATCCACCCAATGCCCTGCAAGAATTCGGCACGGCGAAAGAACACTTCATTCAGCACCATCACGCTGCCGTGGAGCAGAATCGCGCCCGCGACCATGTAAACAGTCGCGCGAAGCTGCGATGCCGGCTGCCCCATGCCCGGCCGCTCAGGCGGCCTTGCCAGCCACGTACTGCGCGTAGCCGCGCGCCCGCAGCGCGCAGGCCGGGCAGGTGCCGCAGCCGTGTCCCCACGGGTGCGCCGCGCCGCGCTCGCCCAGGTAGCAGGTGTGGGTGTCGAAGCGGATCAGGTCCACCAGCGCCTCGCCGCCGCACGCCTGGGCCAGCTGCCAGGTCTGGGCCTTGTCGATCCACATCAGCGGCGTCTCGACCTTCAGGTGGGTGGCCATGCCGAGGTTGAGCGCCACCTGCAGTGCCTTCATGCTGTCGTCGCGGCAGTCCGGGTAGCCCGAGAAATCGGTCTCGCACATGCCGCCCACCAGCACGTTCAGGCCGCGGCGGTAGGCCACGGTGGCAGCCACCGTCATGAACAGCAGGTTCCGGCCCGGCACGAAGGTGTTCGGCAGCCCGTTTTCCTGCATCGCGATGGCCACATTGCTGGTCAACGCGGTATCCGAAATCTTCGCGATCAGGGACAGGTCGATCATGTGGTCCTCGCCCAGCTTCGCATCCCAGGCCGGGTCCAGCCCCCGCATGTTGGCGAGCACCGTCGGCCGCACTTCCAGCTCGATGGCGTGGCGCTGGCCGTAGTCGAAGCCGATCGTCTCCACGCGCGCATAGCGCTGCAGCGCCCAGGCGAGGCAGGTGGTGGAATCCTGGCCGCCGCTGAAGAGGACGAGCGCGGTGTCGTTGGTTGTCATGATCGAGGTCCGAGAGCGGAAGAAACCGCGAATTCTGGCATAAAACGCCCGCTTGCGCGCAGCGATTGCCTGCTCTAGCGTCCGTCACCTTTTTTGCCAATCCGCTAAGATTGCCAGGAAACTTCTATCGGAGCGCTATGTTTCCTGCAAGACCGATCCCTAGCTACCTTCTTGGCCTGCGTCCCCTGCCCCGCCTGCTGGCGGGCGTCGGGGCAATGGTATTTGCCACGGCACTGCACGCCCAGAACGGTGCCCAGGGAATCGATTACCAGGTGCGCATCGAGGCTCCACGCCAGCTCGAGAAGATGCTCGAAGAGAATCTCGACCTGATGCGCTGGCGCGGCAATTCGCGCGTGGACATGGAACAGCTTCAGCGCCTGGTCAAGGAAGCCCCTGCCCAGGCCAAGACCTACATCGC
Source organism: Telluria sp. PB2R4 (assembly GCF_059685695.1). NCBI lineage: Bacteria > Pseudomonadati > Pseudomonadota > Betaproteobacteria > Burkholderiales > Oxalobacteraceae > Telluria > Telluria sp. PB2R4. Next base: position 127,563 of record NZ_JCASIC010000010.1, read on the forward strand.
CACCGAAGGCTATTACTCGCCCAAGATTTCCGCCGGGCTCGACACCGCTGGCGGGCGGCCGGTGGCGCGCCTCATCGTCGACCCCGGCCAGCCAACGGTCGTCAGCGACGTCGATCTGGTGCTGCAGGGCTTCGCCCCGATCGACGAGGGCAGCGCACCGTTCGACGCCGGCGCCCTGCGCCAGCGCTGGACGCTGCCCGTCGGCGCACGCTTCCGCCAGGAGGACTGGGAAGCCGCCAAGCGCGGCCTGCTGCGCGAGGTGGCGCAGACGCGCTTCCCGCGCGCGCGCCTGGTCGACACCAGCGCCACCGTCGATCCCGAAGAACGCAGCGCCAAGCTGCGCGTGGTCATCGACAGCGGCCCCGAGATGCGCTTCGGCGAACTGCGCATCCGCGGCCTGAAGCGCTACCCGCGCCAGGTCATCACCAACCTGAACAAGATCAGGCCGGGCGACCAGTACAGCGAGGCGGCCTTGAGCGCGCTGCAATCGAGCCTGCAGGACACGGGTTATTTCAGCAGCGTGGAGGTGAGCGCCGACATGCGCGCCGTGCTCAACGCCGAACTGCAGGAGCTGAAGGAAGGCGACGACGACCCCGACGCAGGGTCAGCTACCAGCGCCGCCACGCCGCAGCCGCCCACCGGGCCCACCGTGTTGCCGGTGCTGGTGCGCGTCACCGAGAACCTGCGCAAGAACGTCGAGGTCGGCGTCGGCTTCTCGACCGACACCGGCGGACGCCTGCAGGGCAGCTACGACGACCTGAACGTGTTCGGCAAGCGCATGAAGAGCGACCTGATCTACGAGCAGAAGCGCCAGACCGCGCGCGCCGACTTCTTCTGGCCGACCACCTCCAAGGGCTACAACGACAGCGTCGGCGCCGGCATCGAGCGCAACGACGTGCGCGGCGAGATCACCACCCTGGCCACGGTGGCCGCGCGGCGCCAGTGGGGCTCGCCGCTGCTCGAACGCAGCCTGACGCTCGAGGCGCTGGTAGAGAAGCGCGAAGTGCCGCCGAATCCGTCCACCAATACGCGCAGCCTGCCGCTCACCTACGCCATCACCAAACGCAAGCTCGACAGCCTGATCCAGCCGACCAACGGCTACGTGCTGCAGGGCCAGCTGGGCGGCGCGCTGCTGCCGATCCTGACCGACGAAAAATTCCTGCGCCTGTACCTGCGCGGACAGATGTTCAAGCCGCTCGGCGAAGCCGGCACTCTGATCCTGCGCGGCGAGTTCGGCGCGGTTGCGTCCAAGGAAAAGCTGGGCGTGCCGAGCACCTTCCTGTTCCGCGCCGGCGGCGACCAGTCGGTGCGCGGCTACGGCTACCGCGAACTGGGCGTGCGCGAAAACGGCGCCATCGTCGGCGGCAAGTACCTGGCGACGGCCAGCGCCGAGTACCAGTACTACTTCCGCCCGCCATGGGGCGTGGCCGTGTTCTACGACGTCGGCAACGCGGCCGACAAGGTCGGCGACCTGCAGCCGAAATCCGGCTTCGGCGTCGGCGCGCGCTGGCGCAGCCCTGTCGGCCCGATCAACGTCGACCTGGCCTATGGCCATGCCGTGAAAAAGGCGCGCCTGCACTTCTCCCTGGGATTCACGTTCTGATGGACACCAACGACAATTCACCGGCGCCAGCGCCGCCCTCGGCGAGCGCACCGCACAAGCGCCGCTGGCTGCGCCGCGTCGCCATCGGCGTGGTCGTGACCGGCGTGATCGTCGGCGGCACGCTCTGGTACCTGGGCCGCGAGACCACGCTGCAGATGATCGCGCAGAAGGTCGCGGCCTCCACCGGCGGCAAGCTGACGCTCACCGGCGTGCGCGGCTCGCTGTATGGCGCCATGACCATCGACCGCGTGGTCTGGCGCACCGACGAGCAGCTGGTCATCGCCAACAAGATCAAGCTGAACTGGTCGCCGGGGCAGATCGTCTCGCGCGGCATCCTGATCGATACGCTGCATGCGGCCAACCTGCGCGTCGAGACGCTCAAGGAAAGCGACGAGCCCTCGACCATGCCGGTCAAGCTGGCGCCGCCCTTCACCGTCTCGATCGACGATGCGCGCCTGAACCGCGCCACCTTCGTCAACAAGGGCGCGGAAACCCACATCGACAACATCCGCCTGCGCCTCGAAGGCAACAAGCAACGCTGGCAGGTACGCGACGCCGCCGCCGTGACGCCCTGGGGCGACGTGGCGGCTAGCGGCAGCATCGGCGCCCAGCGCCCGTTCAAGCTCGACGCCACCGCCAGCCTGACGCAGTCCCAGGCCAAGGCCGGCGCGAGAGCCGCCCAGCTGCGCCTGAAGGTCGGCGGCAACCTGGAGTACACCCTGGTCGACGCCAGCGGCCAGGCCGGCCGCGCGACCGGCGACGCCCATTTCGAGATCTCGCCCTACGCCGAGATCCCGCTGCGCGCGATGCGCATCAACGGCCGCAACGTCGACCCGGGCTTCTTCAACCCGGCGCTGCCGACCGCCGACCTGACGTTTGCCATCGCCGGCAAGCTGGACGCGAACCGCAACATCAGCGGCAGCGTCGGCATCACCAACGACGGGCCGGAAGGCACGATCGACCAGCAACGCCTGCCGCTGCGCAGCATGCGCGGCCAGCTGGGTGGCAACCTCAATGCGCTGCAGGTGTCCGACGTGCTGATGGATTTCGGCGACGCCGGGCGCTTCACCGGCATCGGCGGCGTCCAGCGCGGAAAGGACGAGGACGGCATCGGCACTGCACGCTTCACGCTGCATACCGACCGTTTCGACCTGAAGAAAATCTACTCCACCATGAAGCCCACAAGCATCCGCGGCGACATCCAGGTGACCAATACCGGCAACACGCAGACGCTGCAAGCGAACCTGGCCGACAAGGCCCTGCGCCTGGTCGCGCTGGCGACACTGGAAAACAATGTAGTGACGGTGCGCGAAGCGCGCATCTTGAGCGGCAGCAGCCGGGTGGACGTCACCGGCAGCATGAACCTGCTCGAGGACAAGGCCTTCAAGGCGAGCGCCAGCGCCAGCCGCTTCAACCCGGCCGATTTCGGCGACTTCCCGCAGGCCGACATCAATGCCAGCGTCAACGTGGCCGGCGCGCTGGCGCCAGCCTGGCGCGTGGATGCCGACTTCGCCGTGCGCCGCAGCCGCCTGCTGAACCAGCCGCTGTCGGGCGCAGGCAAGCTGCATGCCGACGCCAAGCGCATCAGCGGCATCGATGCCGACCTGGCGCTGGGCCAGAACACGGTCGCCCTGAACGGCGCCTTCGGCGCGGCCGGGGACAAGCTCGAATGGCGCCTCGACGGCCGCCAACTGTCGGCGGTGCGCAGCGATCTGTATGGCGCCGTTGTCGCAAGTGGCGTGGCGACCGGCACCATGGCAGCGCCGCGCACGACATTCGACGTGAACGCGAATGGCCTCGGCTGGGTCGCGGCCCAGCGCAAGAATGCGGGTGGCAACCTGCGCGCCAGCGGCGAAGCCTGGCTGGCCGGCGCCGAGGGCGCGCGCTTCGTCGAGGCGAAAATGCGCGGCGCGATGCAGCGCTTCAACCCGGCGGCCTTCGGCTCGCCGCTGGCCGGGTCGATCAATGGCACGTTCGACGCCAGCGGCCGCAGCGGCGCCGACTGGCGCGGTGCGCTCGACCTGCGCGTGCAGGATTCGACGCTGTCGAATTCGCCGCTGTGGGGCCACGCCAGGCTCACCGCCGATCGCCGTCACATCTCGAACGCCGACGTCGACCTGCACGTGGGCGCCAACGTGGTCGCGGCCAAGGGCAGCTTCGGCCTGGGTGCCGACCAGCTGGCCTGGCGCATCGATGCCCCGCAACTGGCGGCGCTCGGTCCCGACTTCGGCGGCGTGCTGCGCGGCCAGGGCACGCTCTCCGGCACCATGGACATGCCTTCGCTCACCGCCGCACTCGAAGGCCAGAACCTGCGCCTGCTGGGCGCCCACAGCATCCGCACGCTGCGCGCCAACGCCAACCTGGGCGCGGGCCGCGGCGCCCGCGACGCCCTGGCGAGCGACATCCAGATCACCGAGTACGTCAGTGGCGAAACCCGCGTCGCCTCGGCCAGCCTGAAAACCGAAGGCACGCGCGGCGCCCACACCCTGCGCGCCGCCGCCGTCGGCGAGGCCTTCGACGCCAACCTGGAAGTGCGCGGCGGCTGGACTGGCGACACCTGGAGCGGCACCTTGGCCGCCCTGCAGAACCGCGGCCGCTACGCGATGGCGCTGCAGGCGCCGGTCCCGCTGCGCATCAGCGGCGCCCCCGGCAGCGGCGTGATGGGCCTGGCCAAGCCGCAGAACATCGCCTTCAACGGCGCAGTGATCCGGCTGCCGGCCGGCAGCATTACGGTCGATTCGCTGGTCAAGAACGGCCCGCGCTGGGCCAGCCGCGGCCATGCGGACAACGTGCCCCTGACCTACCTGTCGCAGTTCTCCCCAGCCATCCGCGACAATGCGCGCGGCGACCTGACCCTGGGCGCAAGGTGGGAACTGGACCTGCGCACAGCCACCGCCACCGGCGGCGCCCCGGCGCTGGACGGCATGGTGCACGTATTCCGCGAAAAAGGCGACGTGATCGCCGGCGGCGACACCCCGGTGCCGCTGGGCCTGCGCAGCTTCGAAGCGCGCGCCGACGTGGTCGGCAGTTCCCTGCGCGTCGGCGTCAAGCTGGACGGCGCCCGCACCGGCAGCGCCACCGTCGACGCCACGGCGCAGCTGCTGCAGGGGCGCCTGGACCGCGACAGCCCGCTGCGATTGAGCGCCAATGCCAACATGGGCTCGATCGCCTGGCTGGCCTCGTTCGCGGGGCAGTCCGGTCTGGAACTGGACGGCGCGCTGCGCCTGGCCCTGACGGGCAGCGGCACCATCGGCACCCCGCGCCTGGACGGCAGCGTGCAGGGCGACAAGCTGGCGGTGCGCTGGCCGGAACAGGGCGTGCGCCTGCAAAACGGCGAACTGCGCGCAAGCCTCGCCGGCGACCAGCTGCAGCTGCAGCGCCTGTACTTCGAGGGCCGCCAGGGCAGCGCCTCGGCCGAAGGCTCGCTGCGCTTTTCCAGCGGCCTGGCCGCGGCCGACCTGCGCCTGACGCTGGACAAGCTGGAAGCGCTGTCGCGCCCGGACCGCACGGTGGTCCTCAGCGGCAAGGCCTCGCTGGTGCGCGACGCCGAGCGCTTCGCCATCGAGGGCAATGTGCGCGCCGACCGCGCCCTGATCGAATTCGCGCCGCAGGGCCGGCCGACCATGTCGGATGACGTCATCGTGCTGGGCCAGGGTGGCGCCCAGCCGCAGCCATCGAACCAGAAACAGGAACTGCCCCTGACCATCGACCTGCGCGCCGACCTGGGCGATGAATTCAGGCTGCGGGGCCTGGGCATCGACGCCACCCTGGCCGGTAATGTCCGCGTGCGCAAGGTCGGCGCCGGCGCGCCGCGCGTGAACGGCACCATTCGCGCGGTCGAGGGCGATTACGCCGCCTACGGCCAGAAGCTCGACATCCGGCGCGCGGTCATCACCTTCAGCGGCGCCTACGACAACCCGGCGCTCGACGTGCTGGCGGTGCGCGCGCAGCCCGAAGGCGAGCAGCTGTCGGAGACCAATGTGGAAGCCGGCGTGCAGGTGCGCGGCACGGCCCGCTCGCCGGAAGCGCGGCTGGTGTCGACGCCGAACGTGCCGGACAGCGAAAAGCTGTCCTGGCTGGTGCTCGGCCACGGCATGGAAGGCGCCAGCGGCAACGAGAAGGACGTGCTGGCGGCAGCCGCCGCCGCCCTGCTCGGCGGCAAGGGCGGCACCGGGGGCATTACCCAGAAGCTGGCCACCTCGCTCGGCGTCGACGAGCTGGGCTTGAGGCAGGCCGACGGCGGAAGCGGCGGCCTGGAGAGTACGGTGGTGACGGTCGGCAAGCGGATCTCGTCACGCACCTACCTCAGCTTCGAGCAGGGCGCGACCACGGCCTCGAGCCTGGTGCGCCTGCGCTACAAGTGGACGCCGAGGATCACGCTGCAGTTCCAGACCGGCACCAATACCGCGCTCGACGTGTTGTACTCGTGGGCGTTCGATTAATCCGAAGGAAAAACCGATGAAATATCTTGTCCCTGCCGCGCTCAGCCTGTCGCTGGTCTTCGCCGCCCCCCTGCATGCCGCCGCCCCTGCGCCCGCCACGCGGGCGGCGCTGCCCGCCCCAACGCACGTCCAGGCCGTGCAAAACCTGCTCAGCGCCATGCAGGTCGAAAAGGTATTGCGCGGCGTCGCGGCCCGCAGCCGCTACGGCAGCGATGCGCAGCGCCAGGCCGTGTTTGCCAAGCTCGACCGGACGCCGCCCGCGGAAGTCCATCGACGCATGGCGCCGGCGCTGGCGCCGGTCATCTCGCCCGAGACCGCGCTTGAAATGACCCGCTTCTACAACACGCCCTACGGCAAGCAGGTCATCCACCGGAAGTACAACAGCGGCTCGCAGATCATCATGGCGGGCATGAAGCCGGTCGTCCCGCCGGAAGAGAAAAAGGAGCGCAAGCGCGCCGCCTATGTCAATGCGAGCAAGCAGCTCGCGGACGCGGAGCCGATGATCGAGCGCGAAGCTTTCAAGCTTCTGCAACAGATCAGCAAGGAAAAGCGCTAAGCGCTCTAAGGGCGCTCGCCCCTGGTGGACAGACCGCGGACGTAAATCAGGTAGTACACCAGCCCGACCAGCACCCCGCCGCCGACGGCATTCCCGAGCACGACGGCGGCGAGATTGTGCGCCATCGCGGCTGCCATCGCCGCGTCGGGGGCAGGTGCGAGCAGCAGGGCCATCGAGAAGAAGTACAGGTTGGCGACGCTGTGCTCGAAGCCTGCGGCAATGAAGGCGGAGATCGGAAACAGCAGCGCGACCACCTTGTCGACCACGCTGCGCCCCGCCATGCTCATCCAGATCCCGAGGCACACCAGTGCGTTGCACAGCACGCCCCTGAAAAACGCGGTCCAGAACGGCAGCGAGGCCTTGCCGGCGGCAATGCTCAGGTAGGCCTGTCCGACCGCACCATCGTTCATGGCGGCGTGTCCGGCGAGGTAGACCAGCAGCGCCAGCCCGATGGCGCCGGCCAGGTTGCCGAACAGGACGATGGTCCAGTTGCGCAGAACCTGGCTGGTCGTGATCAGCCCGTGCGCCCTGGCCATGACCAGCAAGTTGTTGCCGGTGAAGAGTTCGGCGCCGGCCACCACGACCATGATCAGCCCGATGCTGAACACGCCGCCGCCCAGCACCTGCCTGGCCGCGAAACCGAGGGTGGGATCGGAACGCACGATGACGTAATACAGCGCGCCCAGTCCGATGAAGGCGCCGCCCAGCATGGCGAGCATCACTTGCGGCAGCAGCGGCAGGCCCGCCTTCTTGACCCCGCTTTTCCTGACCAGGGTGGCGACCTCCTGGGGCGAATATGCATCGAAAGTGAACAGCGGCGCCCCCCGGGTCAGGGCGTCCTCGGCAGGCTGGCTGCGCTCGTTCATAGGATGAGCGCCGGGATCAGGTTGACGAACAATATCTTCACAATGGTCATGCCGGGGAAGATCATGGCGTAGCCGACGTCCGGCTGGTCGGTCGGCGCCAGCTTGTTGGCGTAGGCGAGGATTGCCGGGTTGCCGGTGGCGCCGGCGACGATGCCGGCCACTTCGTCGTAGGGCATCTTGAACACGAACAGCCCGATAACGAGTACCGGCAGCACCAGGGCCAGCACGGCGACCGTGGCCAGGCCCAGCATCAGGAAGCCGGTGGCCGAGACCGTGGCGGCGAACTTCGGCCCGGCCGACATGCCGACCTGCGCCAGGAACAGCGTCAGCCCGAGGTTGCGCATGACCAGGTTGGCCGACAGCGGGATGGTCCAGTTGACGCGGCCGGTGCGGCGCAGCTTGCCCAGCACCAGCGCGGCGATCAGGACCCCTGCCAGGCCGAAGCTGACCTTGCCCAGCCCCGGCATGGTGATGCTGACGAGGCCGATGATGATGCCGAGCGCCATGCCCAGGCCGATCGAAATGTAGCTGAATTCGGCTGTGGCCTTGATCGAGTCGCCGAAATACTTGCGCAGCGCCGCGAAGTCGTCGCGCTTGGCCAATACCCCCACCCGGTCACCGGTCTCGAGCACCAGGTCGCGGCTGGGCAGCATGTCGGCGTCGCCGCGCCGCACGTGCGCCACCAGCGACCCGGCGCCGCCCGGCAGGGAAAGTTCGCCGAGCCGGTGGCCGACCACCGCCGGCTTGGAAGCAAACAGGCGGATATAGTCCATGTCGCTGCGGTCGTCGCTGATGCGGCCGGGCGCCTCCTCGCCCAGGTCGATGCGCAGGCGGTCGAGGGCTTCGTGGTCGGGCCCGGTGGCGAGCACCACGTCGTCCTCGCCGATGATGATGTCGGGCGAGGCCGGCAGGTTGTGATTCAAGTGCCGCAGGGCGACGATCTGGACCCCGGCGGGCAGCGTGGTCATCACTTCGCCGAGCTTCCTGCCGATGTGCGCCGGATTGCGCAGGGCGATCTCGAGCAACTCGAGGTTGGCGCTTTTCTGCTCGATCTTGGGCTTCATGAACATGAAGGTGAGATACAGGATCAGGATCGGGACCGCCACCCCGAAGGGGTAGGCGACCGAGTAGCCCACCGCCGCATCGTTGTTGCCGAGCGTGGTGATGGCCGCCTGCAAGGTGGCCGTGCTGGTGCCGGCGCCGGCGAACAGGCCGAGCGCATGGCCGGGCGTGACCAGCTGGATGAACATCACGCTGACCACGCCCGCCAGCAGCACCCCGGTGAGCGCCATGGTGTTCGCCTTGAGCCCTTTCATGCTGCTCAGGCCAATGAAGAACTGCTTGCCGTACTGGATGCCGATGGCATACAGGAACATCGCCAGGCCCAGCGTGCCGACCATGGGCGACGGCGCCGACTTCGGCGCGAACCAGCCGATGGCGAGCGCGACGAACAGCACCGCGCCCACGCCCAGGGAAAATCCCTTGAGGTTGATTTCGCCGACCAGGTAGCCAAGTGCGATGGTGAGGAACAAGGCCATCAACGGCTGCTGCTCAAGCAAATTCTTCACGAATTCCATGTTCGTCCTCCCCTCAATAGACCGTCAGTCCGCGGCTGCGGAACTGCCCGCGCACCCGCTCCGTCAGTTCCGGCTCGGGCGGCTCGACGTCTTCCATCTGGTAGTCGAGGCCGAGCTTGTGCCACTTGTCGCGGCCCATCTGGTGAAAGCGCAAGATCTCCACCCGCTCCAGCGACCTGATCCCGGCGGCGATGTCGGCCACTTTTTCCACGTTGTCCCAGTCATCGGTCAGGCCAGGCGCCAGCACGAAGCGCACCCAGGTCGGGCGCCCGAGCTCGGACAGCCGCCTGGCGTAGTCGAGCGTCGGCTGCAAGGGGTGGTTGGTCACTTTCTCGTAGGTCGCCGGATCGCCGGACTTGATGTCCAGCAGGTTCAGGTCGATCTGCATCAGGTCGTCGTCGCTCAGACGGGCGCCGAGGCGCCCGGCGGTGTCGATGCAGGTATGCAGGCCGAGTTGTTTGCAGCGCCGGAAGATCTGCATCATGAAGGCCTTCTGCACCATCGGTTCGCCGCCCGACAGCGTGATGCCGCTGCGGCTGGCCTTGAGCACCTGCGCGTATTTCGTAATTTCCTGCATGGCGCGCCCGACCGTCACCTGGCGGCCGTTGAGCTTGTGCCAGGTGTCCGGGTTGTGGCAGTACTGGCAGCGCAGCAGGCAGCCCGACAAAAAGGCGACGAAGCGCAGCCCCGGGCCGTCTACCGCGCTCCCCACCTGCCACGAGTGCACGTAGCCGATCATGTCGTCACCCTCTTGCTCCTCTTCGAGGTCGGACGCCTGGACGGCGTAGAAATGATGAGCCTTCACCTCGTCGGCGCCCTGGCGGGTCAGGTGAAACTCGAAGGGACTCCCGGAGAGCGATGGCTGGTGGTGGCTCATGATGGCCTCCTCAAGAATGGCCGTCTACATGGTGCCGTGGAAGGTGCGGTTGATCACGTCGAGCTGCTGTTCCTTCGTGAGCTTGATGAAATTGACTGCATAGCCGGACACACGGACGGTGAGCTGCGGGTATTTATCGGGATGCGCCATCGCGTCCTCCAGCGTTTCGCGATTGAGCACGTTGACGTTGATGTGGAAGCCGCCGCTGCCGAAGTAGGCGTCCAGCGCATCAGTTCCGCGCTTGACCTGCTCGTCCTCCGGGCCCAGCGCGGTCGGCACCACCGACAGCGTGAGCGAGATGCCGTCCTCGGCGTCGTCGTAGGGAATCTTCGCCACCGACATCAGGGTCGCCATCACGCCGTGGGTATCGCGTCCGTTGGACGGATTGGCGCCCGGCGCGAACGGGTCGCCCTTCCGGCGTCCGTCCGGGGTGCTGCCGGTACCCTTGCCGTACACGACGTTCGAGGTAATGGTCAGCACCGACTGGGTATGCACGGCATTGCGGTAGGTCGGGTAGCTGCGGATCTTGTTCATCATCGTCGTCACCAGCATGGTGGCGATCTCGTCCGCACGCGCGTCGTTGTTGCCGTAGCAGGGGAACTCGCCCTGGACATCGAAATCGACCATCAGTCCGCGCTCGTCCCGGATCGGCCGCACCTGGGCATACTTGATGGCCGACAGGCTGTCGGCTGCGTGCGACAGGCCGGCGATGCCGCAGGCCAGCGTGCGCAGCACATCGCGGTCGTGCAGCGCCATCTCGATCGCTTCGTAGCAGTACTTGTCGTGCATGTAGTGGATGACGTTGAGCGCGTTGACATAGGTCTGGGCCAGCCAGTCGAGCATCGGGTCCAGGTGCGCCATGACGTCGTCATAGTCGAGCACGCTTGACGTGATCGGGGCCAGCGCCGGCCCGATCTGCTCGCCGCTCAACTCGTCGCGACCGCCGTTGAGCGCGTACAGCATGGTCTTGGGCAGGTTGACGCGCGCGCCGAAGAACTGCATCTGCTTGCCCAGCCGCATGGCCGACACGCAGCAGGCGATGGCGCAGTCGTCGCCCCATTTCGGGCGCATCAGGTCGTCGGACTCGTACTGGATCGCGCTGGTGTCGATCGAGGTCTTGATCGCGAAGCGCTTGAAGCCCTCCGGCAGGCGCAGCGACCAGAACACGGTGAGGTTCGGCTCCGGCGCCGGGCCCAGGTTGTAGAGCGTCTGCAGCATGCGAAACGCGGTCCTGGTCACCAGCGTGCGGCCGTCCTCGCTCATACCGCCCAGGGTCTCGGTCACCCACACCGGGTCGCCTGAGAACAGCGCGTTGTATTCCGGCGCGCGCAGGAAACGCACGATGCGCCATTTGATGACCAGGTCGTCGATGATCTCCTGGGCCCCCTCCTCGGTGAGCATGCCGTCGCGCAGGTCGCGCTCGAAGTAGACGTCGAGGAAGCTCGACAGCCGGCCGGCCGACATCGCCGCGCCGTTCTGCTGCTTGATCGCGCCCAGGTAGCCGAAATAAGTCCATTGCACCGCCTCGCGCGCATTCGCCGCGGGCGCGGAAATATCATGGCCGTAGCGCTGCGCCATCTCCTTGAGTTCTTCGAGCGAGCGGATCTGTTCGGACAGTTCCTCGCGCAGGCGGATCACCTCCTCGGTCGAATGGCGGTCGTCCAGTTCGCCTTTCTCGCGCTGCTTGTCGCCGATCAGGAAGTCGACGCCGTACAGCGCGACCCGGCGGTAGTCACCGATGATGCGCCCGCGTCCGTAGGCATCGGGCAGGCCGGTAACGATATGCGAGGAACGGGCCCGCCTGATCGCCGGCGTATAGGCGTCGAACACGCCGTCGTTATGGGTCTTGCGGTATTTGCTGAAGATCTCGCCCAGCAGCGGGTCGGGCGTGTAACCGTAGGACTTGAGGGCGGCCTCGACCACGCGCCAGCCGCCGAAGGGCATGATGGCACGCTTGAGCGGCGCGTCGGTCTGCAGGCCGACGATGATCTCGTTATCCTTGTCGATGTAGCCCGGCTCGTGCGCCACGATGCTGGATGGCACCTGCGATACGTCGAGCACGCCCTTTTCGCGTTCCTGGGCAATCAGCGGCACCAGCTTCTGCCATAGGGCCTTGGTGCGCTCGGTGGGGCCGGACAGGAAGCCGCCGTCTCCCTCGTAGGGTGTGTAGTTGTGCTGGATGAAGTCGCGCAGGTTGATGCGGTCCTGCCAGACGCCGGGCAGGAAGCTGGCCCATGCGCCCGAGGATTTCTGGTTCTGAAGCTTGAAGTCGACCTTGACGTCCATGATGTCCTCCGTAGTCTGCGGGAGGGACGTCCGGCGACGACGCAGGGACTCCTTGGCCTGCGTTCGCCCTGCTCAGCGATTCAATGGAGGCGAGAAGTGGTAACAACGGCGGCAAGCGACCCAACCCGAACCCAGCCTACGTCGGCAAGAATAGCGGGTCTATTAGACCTTGGTCTTATGCTAGTGGAAGACGCTGGGCTTCGGATCCGGCACCGGCTCTTCATGCTGTGGTGTATGGCTGTGGCCTGGCTGGTGATGGGGATGCGGCGCATCGAACGGCTCCGGCGCCGGTTCCTCGATCGGGAGCGGGTCGGGGGCACGGTGCGCCCTGATGGGAAAATCGGCGGGCAGGACGGCGTTCATGGCGGGGATCTCGGTGAGAAAATCGGAATGAATACCTTACCATGAGGCGATTGACAACGCCGTTCGCAAGCTTCTCGCGTGCGGCCCAAGCCGCCTCCATTACAATGTCGGGCCCGGACAACTCATTGCACCATGGATATCTCGATCACCACCCTCGCCCTGCTCGTCCTGACGCCCGTGCTGGTCTGGCGCGTCTACCAGCGCATCAAGGCCCAGATGGCGCGCCAGCGCTCGATCGTCTCGCGCCACTACACCGGCGTGCTGGTGTTTGCCGCCCTGGCCGTGGTGCCGGCCACGCAGCTGCTGGACAGTCCCACTAACCTGGGGGCGCTGGCAGTGGGGACCTTGTTCGGGATCGGGTGGAGCGTGTGGGGCTTGAAGCGGACCCGCTTCGAGGATACGCAGCAGGGCTACTTCTTCACGCCGCCGGCGCGGCTGGGCATTCTGTTCGCGATGATCCTGGTGGCGCGCATCCTCTACATCGGCGTGGAGATCTATGCGAACCAGGGCAAGGGAATTCCGGCGCCAAGGCTGTCGGACAGTCCGCTGACCATGCTGTGCGTGGGATTGACGGCGGGGTATTTCGGCTGGTTCTCGGCGGGACTGCTGCGCTGGCGACGCCAGCTGCGCAAGGCAGTCGACGTCGCCTGAGCCCGGCGTCAAGCCAGGATACGCACCCCCGCTTCGCGGTCCCAGTGGCGGGTACCGGCCGCGGCGACCAGTTCCTTGGCAGCGGACACGGCCAGGACACCCGCATCCGGCTGGATGCCGGCGATACGCAGCAGTCCGGCTGCCCCGTCGTCATGCGCAATGGTCTTCAGGTGGCCGAACGCGTCGCGCACGAAATCGATCGCCGCCGCCTCGCTCTCCAGCATCTTGCCGCCCTCTTCCGACAGCACCAGCGCGACCGCGTCGAACAGCACCGACGGGGTGCCGGCCAGCTGGCCGTCGGCCGCCTGCATGCTGCCGTCGCTCAGGCGCGCGCCGCCCACCTTGGGCGCCACCAGCCTGACCTTCATGCCCGCCGCTTCGGCGGCCTCGCGCAGCGCCTTGATGGCGGCCGCGTCGGAGCCGTCGGCAAACAGGATGCCCAGGCTGCGGCCCTGCGGCGAACCGGTCATCTTGCCGACGATCTGCAGCGCCGGCGACGCCGGCAAATCCTGCACCGGCGCGGCGGCCGGTGGCGCCGGCGGCAATGCCGTCATGCCGAGCCCGTCGGCCACGCGCTGGGCCAGCGACTCCTCGATATGGCGCAGGTGGCCGACCATGGCTTCGCGAATGTGCACGTGCTCGACCTTCGACAGCTCGAACACCAGCGCCGAGGCCAGGTGGGCCTGTTCGATGCCGGTCTGGCTGATGAAGAACTGGCGCGCCTGGCTGTAATGGTCGGCGAAGCTCTCCGGACGCACGCGCCCCTTGCTGCCGCTATCGGCCGGCGTGGCGTGGCTGCGGAAACCGCGGACCGGGTCTTCGCGCGGCGAGCTCGGGTCGAGCGAGCTGGGTTCATAGCTGACCCGGCCCTTGGGTACCTGCATCTGCATGTGACCGTCGCGCTGGTGGTTGGCGAACGGGCACTTCGGCGCATTGATGGGCAACTGGTGGAAATTCGGCGAACCGAGTCGCGACAGCTGGGTGTCGAGGTAGGAGAACAAACGGCCCTGCAGCAGCGGATCGTTGCTGAAGTCGATGCCGGGCACGACATTGGCCGGACAGAACGCGACCTGCTCGGTCTCGGCGAAGAAGTTGTCCGGGTTCCTGTCGAGCACCATGCGGCCGACCACGGTCAGCGGCACCAGTTCTTCCGGGATCAGCTTGGTCGCGTCCAGGTGGTCGAAGGGGAAGCCCTCGGCCTGTTCCTCGGTGAACAGCTGCACCGCCAGCTCCCATTCCGGATACTGGCCCGCCTCGATGGCTTCGTACAGGTCGCGCCGGTGGTAGTCCTGGTCGGCGCCGGCGATCTTGACGGTCTCGTCCCAGATGGTGGATTGCAGGCCCAGTTTCGGGCGCCAATGGAACTTGACGAAGGTGGATGCTCCTTTGTCGTTAATCAGCCGGAAGGTATGCACGCCAAAGCCCTCCATCATCCGCAGCGAGCGCGGGATGGTGCGGTCCGACATGGCCCACATGATCATATGCATCGACTCGGGCGTGAGCGAAATGAAATCCCAGAACGTATCGTGGGCCGCGGTCGCTTGCGGGAAGCCGCGGTCCGGCTCCATTTTCACCGAATGCACCAGGTCAGGGAACTTCATCGCGTCCTGAATGAAGAACACCGGGATATTGTTGCCCACGAGGTCCCAGTTGCCTTCCTTGGTATAGAACTTGACCGCGAAGCCGCGCACGTCGCGCGGCGTGTCGATCGAACCGCTGCCGCCTACCACCGTGGACAGGCGGGTGAAGATCGGCGTGCGGACGCCGACTTCGTTCAGGACGCGCGCCGTGGTGTAGTCGCCCAGCGAGTGGGTCAGCTCGAAATAGCCGTGCGCACCGGCGCCGCGCGCATGGACGATGCGTTCCGGGATGCGTTCGTGATCGAAGTGCATCATCTTCTCGCGCAGCACGAAGTCTTCCAGCAAGGTGGGGCCACGCAGCGCGGGTTTCAGGGAATTCTGGTTGTCGGCGACCACGATACCCTGGTTGGTGGTCAGCGGCGGATGGTCGCCGCCGGCGTGCTGGTGCAGTTCACCGCCCTCGCCCGTCTGCGAGGTTGGCTGGGAGACCTTCGGCGTGGTACCTGACATGACTGGATCCTTTGATGGCCTGGATGAGGCAACAATGCTGGGTTGGGAAATAAGGGTAAGTGTCGCCGGGCACATGGGAAAAATGTGGGCGAACTCAAGCATTTACCTTACCAGAATGGCTGCGCGACCACCGTTCGATGCCGTGCGACATCCGTCATTGCACAGCCGTAAAAAAGGGAGCCCGTGGCTCCCTTTCTCTTACGCGGCCTTTGCCTCGTCCTTCCGCCTCTGCAGCACGAAGATCGGCTGCGCCCACTGCATGTCCTTCTTCTTCTTGCTGGTGATCAAGGTCAGCTCCGACGGATCGTACACGTCCGTATTGTGCGTCAGCGGCGTCGTCATCAGGTACTGGGCGTCGGTGTTCTTCAGGAACTCACCCACCAGCTGGATGTTACGGATGTCCAGGTGCGCGAACGGTTCGTCGATGAACACGAAGCCGCCCGAGCCTTCTTCCGATTTCAGCAGGCCAATGAGCAAGACCAGCGACTTCATCACCTGCTGCCCGCCCGAGGCTTCGCCGTCGTTCATGCCGATCTGGTCCTTGCCGTCGAACTTGAAGCGCACGTGCAGGCCGGCCTGGGCCAGCTGCACGTCGTCGTTCTCCAGGCGTACCGGGTCGGCCTGCACGTCGATGCCGGCCAGTTCGCCCAGCTCCTTGATGTTTTTGGAGTAGGTCTTGATCGTGTAGCGCAGGCGCTCGATGTAGGCGCCGCGCGCGTTGGCGGTGGCTTCGATCGCGCGGTTGTTCTGGTAGCGGCGCTCCTCGGTTTCGGATTGGCGGCCGGACAGCTGGTCGTTCAGGCGCTGGTACTGGTCGATGACCGTGCCGTCCTGTTCCCAGTCCTCGCGCCCCAAGGAGTGCTCGAGCGTCGACAGGCGCAGGTTGACCTGATGCGCATTCTGGTGCTTGGCCACGAGGGCACCGCGCCAGCCGGCGTTCTTCCAGTTCTTCGGCACGTGGCGCCAGCCCTTGCGCAACTCCAGCAGCGCCTTGGCGTGTTCAAGCCGCTGCTCGATGGTGCGGCGGTTGTTCAGGCGCATGCCGGCTTCCGCTTCGGACAGCGCCATGCGCGCGTTCTGCCACACGGTGTCGGCACGGGTGCGCGCCACCGTCGCGTTCTTGGTCAGCATCGACAGCTCGCCCAGGCGCGCGCCCACTTCCAGGCGCTCGGCCTTGAGCGGTGCAAGCGCGCGCGTGGCTTCCTCGAACTCGGCCTGGCGCGCCGCCAGTTCCTTGGCGGCGTCCACGCCGGCGATGCGGCCCTTGAGCGCGCCCACTTCGGCGGCGAGCTTGCTGATCGCCAGGGTCAGCGCGTCTTCCTGCGCTTCCAGTGAAGGCAGCGACTTCTGGATCGCTTCCAGGCGCTGGGTCTTGCCGGCCGAACCGAAGCGGTAGCGCGACGGCTCGACGAACAGCGAGCGGCCGCCGCGGCGTTCGCGGTGGTAGGCGTCCGGCGTGATCCATTCGTCCGCATCCGCCTTGAAGCCGGCGTCCACCGACTCCACCCGATCGATGCGCTCGAGCTGGTCGATCAGCCAGCCCGGCGCCTTGCCGGAGAAGCGCACCACCGACAGCAGGCTGCTGTCCTTGACCACCGGCGCCTCGACGCAGTCGGGCACGATGAAGTGGCGGTAGCGCTCCTTCTCGGCCAGGCGGTAGGCCGCCGGCGCATCCTTGGCTTTCTCGAGCAGCACGACGGACGCATAACCGCCCAGCACACCCTCGACCGCGCCCTGCCACTTCGGATCGGTGACTTCGACGATGTCCGACAGCATGGCGTGGGCGATGCCCTCGTCGCGCAGTGCGCGGCGCATCTGGCGCTGGGCTTCCGGCTCCGGCATCGCGCTCTTGCCCTGCAGCGCCGAGATGGTGGCCAGCTCGCCCGCGATCTTCGCCGCGACGTTGTCGCGCGCGCCCTTCTGCTTGGCCAGCTCGGCTTCTTTTTCGTTCAGCTGGTTGGCCACCGCGGCCAGGTCGGCGCCCGCGTCCGCGGCCAGCTTCTGCAGGCGCTCCTTCTGTTCGAGCAGGCTTTCCAGCGGTTTCAGTTTCTGGTTGACCTGGGTGAGGCGGCCGGCCAGTTCGCCCGCTTCCGCCTCCAGCGCGGTTTCCTGCTTCTGCGCCTCGGTCAGGGCGCGCTGCTGGCTTGCCAGCTGCTGGCGCTTCTCGGCCAGGATCGAGTCGGCGGCCAGCAGCGGCTTGCGCGCTTCCTTGAGGTTGCGGCTGATGACGCCGGCCTTCTCGCGCGCTTCAATGTACTCGAGCGCCGGCAGCACTTCTTCACCCAGGGCCCGCTTTTCCTTGTGCAGGTCTTCCCACTGGTGGTAGTTGGCCACGCGCAGGCGCAGGCCTTCCAGGTTGATGCGCGAGGTTTCCAGCTCCGCCTCGAAGCGCTTCAGTTCCGTCTCGGTGTCGCGCTGGTGGCGCTTGGCTTCGTCGTAGGCGTCCAGCACTTCCTTGTCGCCGAAGACCTGGAACACCAGGTCGAGCAGCTGGCGCGGCGCGTATTCGCACAGCTTGTCCGTCTCGCCCTGCTCCAGCGCCAGCACCTTCGACATCGCCGGCGACAGGCCGGCCGAGGCCAGGCGCTTCTTGTAGTTCTCGACGCCCAGCCAGTCGGTGGCTTCGGTGACTTCCTCGATCTCGACGTTCCCCGGACGCATCAGGTACTGGCGCTTCCAGTCGCCGCCGTTCTTCTGCACCTGGCAGAACAGGGTCACTTCGTCGTCGGCGAAGAAGCCCGAATGGCGGAACGGGCGGTTCGACAGCTGTTTGCCGACCGGCTTGTTGTCGACCACGGCGCGCAGCCAGGCGCTCTGCTGGCCCGAGTGGCGCGCGTAGTGTTTATAGGTGCGGCCCATCGAGCAGTCCAGGCCGAACAGGGTGCGCATCGCGTCCAGTAGCGTGGTCTTGCCGGAACCGTTCTGGCCGGCGATCGTGATGATCTTGGCGTCCAGCGGGATGTTCTTGATCCGCTGCCAGTAATCCCAGTGGACCAGTTCGAGTGATTTGATGTGGAACATGGACTACCTCAGTTTGGGGTTTCTTCGTCAGCGGCTTCGACAACGGCATCATTGGCGGCATCGATCTTCCTGGGAGCCGCCGCCAGCGGTGCGCGCTTGAACACTTCGGCCAGCGCGCCGTTGATGATGCGTTCCTTCAGTACGTCGGTGTCCATCATCAGGTCCAGCAGCGGGCCTTCCAGGATCACGTCGCCGCGGCGCTCGATGAAGCCGAGCTTGGAGAGCACGCCCAGGTTCATGTCCATGCGGGTCTTCTTGCCCAGCTTGTCGCCGAAGTCGGACAGCAGCGCGGTGTAGGAGATGCCGATCGAGGTGTCCTCGGCGCGCGGGATCGGCGCGTCCTGGCCGAACATGTCGGTCTGGTCGTCGGCCACCGTGACGTGGGTCTCCTGGCGCTCGCGCTTCGGCAGGATGATCTGCGCCCACAGCACCACCAGCAGGGCCACGCCGTCGCGGGTCAGGCCGAAGTTGTTGTTCTGCCAGATGTCCTTGGCGCCGAAGATCTTCGGCTCGACATTGCGGTGCAGCGCGATCGTCACGTGGTCGGCATACACGTTGTCGAGCAGCTTCATGCCGCATTCCAGCAGGCGCTTGTCGACTTCGATGCGGAACTGCTCGTCCGACAGCGCGCGCTTGACCATCTTGTCGTCGCGGCGCAGGGTCTGGTGCGTCAGCAGGCGCCCGATCAGGATTTGTGCGTCGTCATTCATCTTGCGTACCGCTTTCAGGATTCAGTGAGAGGGAGGCGATCGACATCGCCGCCACTTCCGGATCGTCGAGCTGGATCATGGCGTCCTGCGTCTCGAACTTGACCGGCAGGCGCGCCAGCTCGGCGGTCGCGCCCTGCAGGTTGGCCTCGGCGGCGTCGCCCAGCAGCGGCAGCAGCGAGGCTCTATACGAAGCCACCGCGAAGCTGGCCGGCAGCAGGGACTCGTGCAGCGCGACCTTCTTCGGGCCGCTCTCCGAGAATTCGGGGAAGTTGCCCAGGTTGGCGAAGTCGGCCAGCTTGTTGATCCAGTCGTTCAGTTCGGCCTGCATGGCCGGGTTGTCATTGATGCTCAAGGGAGCATCCTGGCCGGTCGGCAGTCCTTTCGGGCCGGTCGACACCACGCGCTCGAGCAGCAGCTCGGTCTCGGCCACGTCGATCATCTCGGCCGGCGTGCCGAACAGCGGCACCACCGGACGGTCGATCGCCTCCGAAGCCAGGCTGGCCAGGTCGTCGTGGGCCAGCAGCCAGCGTTTCACGTCGGTGGTCGACAGGCCGGACTGGCCCAGGTGCACGCGCTGGCGCTCGATCTGGTTCAGGGCGCGCGAGAACATGCCCTGCATGTTCAGCAGCGCGCTCTGGGCGCGGCCGATCGCCTGGGCCGCCTTGTGGGTGGCCGAATCGGCGCTTGGGTCCATCGTGATGGCGCGCAGGATGACCGACCCCTTCTCCACCCAGTCGCAAGCCATGTGCCATTTCGCCTGCGAGGTGCGCAGGCGGAATTCGGAGCCCGAGGCGATCGCGTCGCGGAATTCCTCGGTCAGCTCCACCAGGCGGCCCAGCAGGTGGCGCAACTGCTCCACCGTGACTCCTCCCACGGCCTGGGCGCCGGCCACCTGCGACAGCAGGAAGCCCATCTCGGCGTCGTCTTCTTCCGGCTTGGCCAGCGCAATCAGCGTGTCCAGTGCCGACAGCACGTTGCGCGCCAGCGGCGTGATGCGGTAGACCGCGGCCGGGGCGTCCCAGGCCAGCAGTCCGTGGCCACGCAGGCGGTTCAAGACCGTCTCCAGGCTTTCCGCGGTCAGGTAGGCCAGCTTGTTGTTGATGTCGGCGCGCGAAAAGCTTGATGCGCCGGTGTCGCTGGCCAGCTCGCGCAGCACCAGCAGGCGCACCAGCACGCCGTCCTGGGTGCCGTGGAACAGGGCCGTGAAGGCCGACAGCATGGGCTGGGCGCGCTTGAGGTGGTAGACCTGTTCGATTTCGTCGGGCGCAACGCCGCTCTGGAAGTGCGCCTGCAGCGGGTCGTCTTCCTGGGGAATCTCTTGGGCTGCAACGCGGGAATCTACGGCGAGCGCCGCGCCGGCAAGGTGGTCGATCATATAAGTACCGTTCTCTGGCGCAGACCGGCTGAGCCGGTCCGCGGGGGCGCCAGTATAACAGTTTAGGATCGGCAACTAGCAGCCTTGCAGGCAGGTCAATGCAGGAAAGACACACCCGCCCTTTGCCTTAAAAGCAAGACAATGTTGCATAAACGTGACATCCAGCTCAGCGTTTTGTCACAGTATTCAGTGTTTGCTCGATCTGTTCCTTGTCGCCGTCGGCATAGCGCAGCTTGACCGGATACCACTCGTGCTGCGGCGCCAGCCAGACCTCGAGTACCTGGTCCTTCTTGTCATGTACCGGCTGGCGCGCCACCAGCACCGCCTCGACTTCGCCCAGGCCGGTGCGCACTTTTTCGCGCCTGACGACCTTGAACACCCAGGTTTCGGCATCGCGCCGGCCGGCAACAAAAAACGGCCACGCGGAGCCCGGCCTGAACTGGTCGCCGGCGCCGCGCGCCACGGCGGCCAGCTGCCAGGTGATCGAGACGCGGTCCTGTTCGCCGCCCTTGAGCGGATAGACCTGCTTGCCCTCGCTGAAGCGCAGCGCCTTCGCCTCGCGGTCGAAGGTGGCCGTGGTCGGGTCCTTGCGCATGCGCTTTTCGATGAATTCGGCGGGAGCCAGGCCGAAGGCGTCGATCGTACCGCTGCTGCGGTCTTCGGTGATGGTGCCCAGCAGCGGCAGCTTCGACTCGGCCCTGACGGCGTATTTGCCGTCGCCGGCGCGCCAGCTGACGATCGCTTCGCCCTTCAGGCTGAAGCCGCGCTGGCGCGCCTGCAGTTCGTAGTGCAAATCGGCCGAGGGCGGCAGCTCGAACGGGCGCTTGATCGCAGCCGGGGCGGCCGGCGCATCGAGCGCACAGGCCGAGCCCATGAGCAGCGCCAAGGCCAGGCCGCAGCAGACAGGTCGTACGGAGATTGCTTGCATAGTCCCTTGCATCATTCAGAATCCTGGTTGGGTCATGGCGATGTGCTTCACCGTTTGCGTGGTCACGGCGCCATTCACTTCGCTGCTGCGGATCTGTACCGGCAGCCAGCCGTGCGCGGGCGAGAGCCAGATGTCCAGCCGCGACTTGTACGAGCCCGGCCTGGGCGGGCGCGTCACCCGCACCGTCTGCAGGCGGCCCAGGGACGTGTCGATTTCCTCCGGCCCCACGACGTTGATGGTGTAAACGCTGGCCCCGCGCTCGTCGCCGACAAATATGTCGATATCGCCGGAAAGCTGCCCATGGTCGCCGCGCGCGATGGCCGTCAGCTGCAGCGGCACCGTGGCCTTGTCCTGCGCCCCGGGCAGCAGCGCGTAGGTGTCCTGCGAGGCGGAAAAAGTCACCTTGTTGGCGGGCCAGTCGAAATGGGTTGCCGTCAGTGCGCGGCCACGCCGCTTCTCGGTCATCTTCACCGGCGCCAGGCCGGTATTGCCGAGGTGCCCTTCGCTGGTGAGCACCGCCAGGTTCACCCGCGCGAACACGATCCGGATGCCGGCTTCGAAGCGCACCCGATAGGCCTGGTCGTTCCGTTTCCACGACAGCAGGGCCTGGCCGCTCCAGCGGGTACCGTCGGCATCCACCCGCGCCACGTCATAGGTCAGCTCGGCCGGCGGCGGCACGTCGACCTGGTAGCGGCGGATCGTGTGCACGATCGGGGCCGGGCCGGGCTCGGGCACGGCCGGTGCGGCTTCGGCGGCAGCCACCTGCGGCGCGGTGGTGGGCGCGGGCGGCGTGGTCACTTGCGCCGGCGGGACGGGCGGCGCCGGTTCGCCCACTGCCTCCTGCGCAATCGCAATCGTGGGCAGCGGTACAAAATTAGGCAGCGGCGGCTGCACGATCTTCGGCGCCGGCGGCGGCACGGGTTCCGCTACCTGCGCCTCGGACGGCATCGATGGCAGGAGCTGCGTGAGGTTGATCGATGCGTCGCCCTCGCCTCCTGGCAGCGCGATGCCCCGCGTGCCGGCGGTAAGCCAGCCCAGCACCAGCCAGTGCAGCAGCACGATGAGCGTGCACAGCACCAGCGCGCGGAGCCGCTGAGGTTGGTAAGCGGAACTCATGCCGCTAGTGTAGCCTGAGCGCGGACGCGGCGCAGGCGGCTGCCGCATCCGTTTATCGCACAGGCTTTGTCCCGTGTTAGTTATCTGCTACGCTAGGGTGTCCACCCAAGGGAGAAAACGATGCTCAAGCCGCCCAACGCTACCGGAATGCCTGATTCGCTGGAATTCGTGAAAAACCTCTGGGGAAGCATGAACATCCCCGGCGTCGGCATGCCCGGCATGCCCGGCATGACCGGCTCCAGCCTGTCCACCGACGAGCTGGACAAGAAGATCGCGGACCTCAAGGCGGTCGAATCCTGGCTGAACCTGAACCTGAGCATGCTCCGCGGGACCATCCAGGCGCTCGAAGTGCAGCGCGGCACGCTCGCCACCCTGAAGGCCATGGGCGACAGCATGGCGCAGGCCATGCAGCGCGCCGGCAGCGACCCGGCGCCGTTCACGCAGTTCTTCGCGCAATCGGCCGCCGCCCCGACGCCTCCCCCACCGCCGGCGCCGCAGGCCGACAGCGCCAAGGCTGCGCCGGGCCAGGCGGACACGGCGGGTGACGGGGCCGCCGGCAGTGCGATGCCGGCAGCGGTCGCCTGGTGGAATTTGCTGCAGGATCAGTTCCGCCAGGCGGTCAGCAGCGCCATGCCTCCAGGCGGCGCCGCGCCCGACGCGCAGGGCAAGGCCGACGACAGCGCGGCAAAAGCGCAGCCTGCCGAACCGAAGGCGCGCGGCGGCTCGCCGCTCGATGTCTCCGGCGGCGCCGAGCCGGCCGCGCCCGCCAGCCCGGGAGGCAATGGCCGGGTCGGACGCAATCCGCGGGTGAAAGCCGACAAGGGCTGAGGCCCGACCAGCTCCTGCCGACCTACGGGAACTGGGGCCGCACCGAAAAAGCGACTCGGCCTCAGGCGGGACGCGAGCAATCGAGCATCGGCTGGAATCCACCGGCGATCAGGCGCGCGCCATCGAAAACCGAAGGCTCGCCGCCGAACTGCATGCGCGGATCGGCCGTCACTTTCTCCATCCCTTCGTCGCGGCTGCGCTTGTCCGGCCATTCGATCCAGGACATCACGACCGTCTCGCCGCTTCCTGCTCCAGCGGCGGCATGGAAGCCGCCATAACCAGCCGACGGCTGGCGCGCATCGATGCCATGGTAGGTCGACGCCTCGGGGCCGGCCTCGTCGAGCCAGCACTCGACCAGGCGCAGCGCGCCGTGGTCGCGCACGACTTCCCACGACAGCCGCGCAAGCTGCTCGTAGCGCGCCCGGTTCGCGCGCGGTACCGGGCCGAGAAAACAGTCGATATACGTCATGGTTCTTCTCCCGGGTCAGCGACACTTCATAGCACGAAGCGATCCAGACCCACGACGGCCGACACCGCAAGCGAAGCCACGACATAGCACAGCAGCTGGTCCTTCCAGCCCAGGGCCAGGCGCCTGCTCGCTGCCACGACCAGCGCGATCAGCCCGGCGGCCACCAGCACCGGCAAGGTCCATTTTCCCATCCCCCAGTACATGCTCACCCGCGCCTCGTCGTTCGGATGCAGCACGCTGACCAGGCCTGCGGTCAGGCGCGAGAATGCCGCCGTGTACAGGAACGCGAAGGCGATGTGCGAGCCGCTGCGTTGGACCAGCACATAAGCCACGATCCCCTGCAGGATGGTGAGGACGGGGCCGGCGGCGTCGGCCACCATGCGCTGCCACGGCTCGGCGGGCGTCAGATAGCGCACCACATTCAGGCCGAACTGCATGTCGATGCCCATGGCGGACCCGGCAAGCCAGTGCGCACCTTCGTGCAGGAGGTTAGTGATGAAGAAGACGACAACGAGCCAGATGAAGAACGAGGGTTTGAGCTTCATGAAGACACCGGTAGGTACAGCGTTGAGAATGCCTGCCAAATCAAGGTATGCACTCTACTGTAATTACTAGATGTTTTCTAGCTTGCAACGATCTCCGTCG
The DNA here is from genome assembly GCF_059685695.1 of Telluria sp. PB2R4. Taxonomy (NCBI): domain Bacteria; kingdom Pseudomonadati; phylum Pseudomonadota; class Betaproteobacteria; order Burkholderiales; family Oxalobacteraceae; genus Telluria; species Telluria sp. PB2R4. The sequence goes on from NZ_JCASIC010000010.1 coordinate 151,966, forward strand.
ATATCCCGCGGATTTCACCGTGATTTCACCGCCCGCTCGCTATCTTGCGCACTTGTCCACCTCGTCATTTGCCAAGATTGAATACACTCATCACCCTACTGGCCCTGTTGCTGCTCGCTGCCCCACTACACGCGGCAGAGGATGTCGGCCCGCAGCTTGCCCACCTCCTGCGCGAGGGGGGACTGCAGGGCGCAGTCTGGACCACGCTCGACACCCAGGGCGCCGCCGGTGTCGCCGATGCGCGCACCGGCACACCGATGCGGGTCGACCACCGGGTGCAGGTCGGCTCCATTGCCAAGACCGTGCTGGCAACCGGCATTCTCCGCCTGGTGAGCGAAGGGCGCGTGCGCCTCGACACGCGCGTCGGCACGCTGCTTCCCGGCATACGCTTCGATAATCCCTGGGAGGCCAGCGACCCCGTGCGTGTCCGGCACCTGCTGGACCATACGGCCGGGCTGGACGATGCGCGTCTATGGCAAGTCTTCAGCCTGCGGGCCAGGCCGGACACGCCGCTGTCGGCGGCATTCCCTGCCGGCAGCGGCGTGTTGCGCGTCCGCCAGCGTCCGGGCACGCGCTTTTCCTACTCGAACATGGGCTATACGCTGCTCGGGATGGTGGTCGAAGTGATCGCCGGACAGCCCTACGAGCGCTACCTGGACGCAGCGCTGCTGGCGCCACTCGGCATGCACGACAGCAGCTTCGGTTTTGTCACGCAGGACCGCGACCCGGGGCTCGCCATGGGACACTTCGAGGATGGTGTGGCGCATCCCGCCGTGCCCTCGTGGGTGCGTCCCGCAGGCCAGTTCACTACCACCGCTGCCGACATGGGCCGCCTCGCGCGCTTCCTGATGAGCGACGGCACCGTTGCGGGACAGGCTTTTATCGACGCGGCGCTGTTGCGGCGGATGGGTGCGCCGGATGGTACCGAAGCCGCACGCGCCGGTTTGGACGTTGGATATGGCCTGGGCCTGCGCACTGTCGACCAGCACGGCGCCATCGCAAGATGCCACAGCGGCAACACTGTCGGCTTTCGGGCAAATCTCTGCCTGTTTCCCGACACGCAGCAGGCATTCTTCATCGCCATCAATGCCGATAGCGAAACCGCCGACTACGGGCGTTTCGATGCCGTGCTGACCCGGACGCTCAGGCCGGTGCCGGCCACCATGCCGTCGCCTGTCCCGGCGCATGGCTCCACCGCCGCTGCCGTTGCCACTGCCGTTGCCGATCCCTGGACAGGCTGGTATGTCCCGGCGCCGAACCGCTTCGACAGCTTCCGCTTCGTCGATATCGTCCTTGACGTCATCCACGTCGGCAGTGACGGCCGGTCGCTGAGGCTCGCGTCCTTGCAATCCGCTCCCGTGACGCTGCGTTACCTCGACGGCGCGCTGTTCCAGGCGCCAGGGAAATGGCGCGCGTCGCACGCCCTGTTTGTCACGCCGGAAGGAGACCGTGTCATCAGCACTGGGACGCGGAGCTATCGACAGCTTCCGGCATGGCGCATGCTGTCGCTGTGGACCAGCGTCGCCGCGGGGGTCGTGGGGCTCGCCTGTATCGTCGCCAGGTCCCTGGCAAGACTGGCCATGCACCGCATGTCGCGCCGGGATCCCCTGCTGGCGCCGTTCGCCGGCGCCCTCGCCCTGCTGCTGCCGATCCCCTTGTTCTACCGGCAGTCCTTCCTGCAGCTGGGCGACCTGACGCCGGCAAGCGCCCTGCTCGCTGCCGTTTCCGCCGCCTTGCCGCTGGCCATGTTCGCTGGCCTGGGCCTGTCGCTGCGACGACAATCCATCAGTCGCGTGGACACGGCGGCCATGCTGGCGGTCCTGCAACTGAGCCTGATGCTCGCCTGGTGGGACCTGCTGCCGCTGCGCCTGTGGGCATGACAGGACAAACTCAGCCGCGCACTCTTGATCTAATCGGTAGCGCCCGCCTTACCGGCGTGCTGAACTGGCTCAGCGGGAATGCTTCCATCCCGCCCACGTCTTCAGCAGGAGTGCGCGTGCCCTCTTTTGATCCTGCCACCCTGGCGCCGGCCCAAATCGCCGACCTGCGCCGCAAACTCGAGGCGGCTGGCTGCCGCCCGCCGGCGCATGCCTGCACGCTGGGCGAGCTGGCCGAGGCAATCGTCGAGTTCCGCCGGCGCGAGGGGATTGCCGGCCGCGGCGTGCTGGACGAAGCCACCCTGCGCCACCTCGATGAGGTCAGCGGCGCGACCTTCAGCGACGTCTTCCGCGACGAACTCGACCTGCTGCACCCCGATCCCGACAGCACGCCGGACACGGAGCTGTCGGCACGCGCGCATCGCGCCGGCATGGTCGGGCTGGCGCTGTCCGGCGGCGGGGTACGCAGCGCCACCTTCGGCCTCGGGGTGCTGCAGGCGCTGGCGGCGCAGGGACTGCTGCGCCATCTGGACTACCTGTCCACCGTCTCCGGCGGCGGCTTCATCGGCGGCTGGCTGTCCAAATGCATCCACGAACACGGCGGCGACGTGCGCAAGGTCGAGGCGATGCTGGCGCCGCCGGCGGGCGAGGCGGAAGCCCCGGCGATCCGCTTCCTGCGCCAGTACAGCAACTACCTGTCGCCACGCGGCGGCATGTTCAGCGCCGATACCTGGACCCTGATCGGCACCTACGTCCGCAACACCGGCCTGAACCTGACCATGCTGGTCGCCTGGCTGTGCGCCCTGCTCCTGCTGCCGCGCGTTGCCGTCTGGGCCGTGCACCGCGTCGTCGATCCGGGCGGGCCGTGGGCGCTGTACGCCGACATGGCCTGGATGGCAGGGATCGTCCTGTTCCTGTTCGCCGTGTTCTGCATCGCCCTGAGCATCTCCAGCAAGCCTTCCGGCTCGCGCGGGCAGCGCCGCTTCCCGCTGTCGCAGGGCGCGGTGCTCTGGTGGATCAATCTGCCGCTGCTGCTGGCGGGCTTTCTCGGCAGCATGGGCCTGTGGCGGCATGGCGGTGAAGTGCCGTTCTGGCAACTGGGCGTGATGCCGTCCCAGCTGCAGGGGCGCGCCCAATGGCTATTGGCGCCCGGCTTCGTGTACTTCGTGGTGTGGGCCTGCGGCTGGTACCTGGCCCACGATCGCACCAGCGTCTACCGGCGCGCCGGCTACACCATGTGCGCCGCCGCTTTCGTCGCGGTGCTGGCGGTGCTGGGAGCGGCGGCGCGCGCCTTCGCACCCGAGATGATGCTGCGCCTGACGTCGCTTGATGCCGGCGTCCACCTGGTGAACGGCCTGCTGGCCCTGTCGGCGGTGCTGGTCCTGATCGCCGTCGCGCTCGGCGTGCTGCACCGCCTGCAGCCGCGACCGCCGTCGGCCGACCTGACGCGCGTCGAGATGCTCGAAGGCGTATCGCACCTGGCCTGCGCCCTCGGCGCGCTCACCATCGGCACGGTGCTGCTGCTGGCCGGGCTGTCCCTGCTGCCCGACCCGAGCACGCACCCGGTACTGAACAATGCGATCGCCCTCACCACCTTCGGCATGCCCCTGATGATGGCGCTGTTCGCCGGCACCATGACGCTCATGATCGGCCTGGTCGGACGCATGTACAGCGACGCCAGCCGCGAGTGGTGGAGCCGCCAGGGCGCCTGGACCTGGATCTTCGCGCTGGCCTGGGTCACGATGTTCGGCGTCGCCTTCTTCCTGGCCCCGCTGCTGCACTGGGCGTGGTTGACCTACAACCCGTGGTCCTACATCAGCACCGCGCTCGGCTGGCTGGTGATGACCTGGTTCGGCCTGAAGGCCGGCAGCAGCAGCAGGACGGGCACCTACGGCAGCATGCGCGCCGCCGATTCCCGGCTCGACCTGGCGGCGCGGCTGGCGCCTTACGTGTTCACCGCCGGCGTGTTCGCGCTCCTGAGCGCGCTGGTGCAGGCGGTGGTGGCGCCGCCGCAGGTCGACTGCCCCCTGCCTGTCACCCTCGCCTGCGTCTACGGCGCCCACACGGCCGCCACCCTGGCCACCGGGGGCGACCGGCTGGCGGGCACCTTCGCGGCCTTCCTGGGCGCCGCAGTGCTGCTCGGCTGGCGCGTGGACATCAACAAGTTCTCGCTCTACATGCTGTACCGGAACCGCCTGGTGCGCGCCTACTTCGGCGCCAGCAGCCGTGCGCGCAAGCCGCATCCCTTCACCGGCTTCGACCCCGGCGACGATCCGCTGCTGGCCGACCTGAAGCAGCAGCGTCCGTGCCACATCATCAACACCTCGCTCAACCTGGTCGGCGGCGAGGAACTGGCCTGGCGTACCCGCAAGGCGGCCTCGTTTACGTTCACGCCGCGCTACTGCGGCTTCGAGCTGCCGGCCGGCTCGGTGGGCACCTCCGGAATTTCTTCGACCGGAAACGCGCAGTCTTCCGAGGCGTCGCGCGGCTGCTACCGGCCCACCCATGCCTACGCCTCGCGCTCGGGCGCCGGGGCCGACGACGATGCCGGCGTGCGGCTCGGCATGGCGGTGGCGGTCTCGGGCGCCGCGGCCAGCCCGAACATGGGCGCGCACTCCTCGCCGCCATTGAACTTCCTGATGACGATGTTTAACGTGCGCCTCGGACGCTGGTGCCCCAACCCGCGCCGGGACGCCTGGCAGCAGTCCTCGCCGCCGGTCGGGCTGTTCAGCCTGCTGGCCGAGCTGTTCGGCCTGACCAATGCCGACGCCAGCTACGTCTACCTGTCCGACGGCGGCCACTTCGACAACCTCGGCATCTACGAGCTGGTGCGGCGGCGCTGCCGCCTGATCATCGCGGTGGATGGCGCCAGCGACGGCCACCTGGCCTTCGAAGACCTCGGCAATGCGATCCGCAAGTGCGGCACCGACCTGCACGTGCGCATCGACCTGGACGTCTCCAGGCTGGCGCAGCTCGGCGGCGAAGGCCTGTGCGGCGCCAGCTGCGCGGTCGGCACGGTGCGTTACAGCCAGGTGGACCAGGGCGGCGTGGACGGCACGTTGCTGTACCTGAAGCCCGCCATCGTCGGCCGCGAGAACGCCGACCTGCTCAACTACCGCAAGGTGCACCCGGCCTACCCCCACGAAAGCTCGGTCGACCAGTGGTTCGACGAGACCCAGTTCGAAAGCTACCGGGCGCTGGGACAATACATCGGCGAATGCGCGCTGGGCGACGCCGTCAGCGGAGCGCGCACCCTCAATACTGGCATCGACGTCGCCAGCCTGTGCGACCGTCTGGCGCGCCGCCACGGCGCGCAGGTCGACGGGCCGGCCGCCTGCGCCGACGTGCGCGGGCAGTGCCGCTAGGCGGCCGCAATCCCGGTGTCCGGCGCGGTGTCGGGCGCATCGGCTGGCGGCTCCTCCACCTTCGGCACCAGCATCAGCAACTGTTCCATCAGTTGCGCAAAGCGCTGCTGCCCCGGCTGCAGCCGGTCGACATGGGCCAGCACCCCCTGCGCCTCGTCCATCAGCTCCGCGCTGTAGCCGCGCTGCTGCATGTGCGACACCATGATCTGCGCCGAGTTGAACAGGATGCGCACATTGTGCGGCAACGCCGTGCGCGCGTTGCGCATCCACTCGACCGCTTCCGCCAGCTTGCCGGTCTTCCACAGCAGCACGCCCTGGTTCATCAGGTCGATCGCTTCCTTGCGCGCGGCGCGGATCAGCTTTTCGCCCTCCTCGCCCATGCGCGCCTTCTCGAAGATCTGCTGTACTTCGTCCTGCAGGAAGCTGTTGTCGTGGTTGTTGCGGATCACGTAGCACAGCAGGTCGACCGGCGCTTCCTTGACGCCGACCGCGAACAGCAGGGTGGCCATCTCGAGGCAGGTCGGCACGTCGGGACGTTCCGGCGTGGCGGCAAGCAGCGCTTCCAGCTCGTCGCCGGCCTTGCGCGCCCGGCGGTAGTCGCCGCTCTCGTGGTAGACCAGCCCTTCGGTGATCTTGGTGCGCAGTTCCATGTCGGGATGGTCGGCGCCGAACTCGCGCTGGGCCGCGATCAGCAATTGCAGCGCTTCCTTCGGATCGTTCTTCAGGCCGCACACGCGCGCCAGGCCGAGATAGGCGTCCGGGGTCTTGCGGATCGAGTACTCGCCGATCGCGATGCACTTGCGGAAGGCCTTCTCCGCCATGCCGACGTTCCCCAGCTTGAGGCAGGCCTGGCCGAGGTTGCGCTGGCGCGGCACCGAGTTCGGCGACAGCTTGGCTGCGCGTTCGAGGATGCCGAGGGCTTCCTCGTGCTTGCCCATGCTCTGCCAGGCCAGCGCCAGCTGGTCGTAGGCGTCGATGTAGTAGCGGTTCTCGGCGATCACGGTCTGGAACATCTGGCGCGCCTGCTCGAATTCGCCGTCGGCCAGACGGATCTTGGCCAGGCCCGAGCGCGCCCACTGGTACTCGCGCTGCGCCAGCACCCGCTCGTAGGTTTCGCGCGCCTTGGCCGGCTCGCCGCTTTTTTCCATCAGCCGCGCCTTCATGCGCAGCAGGTCGATCTCGTGCGGTTTGTTCAACGCAATCTGCTCGTCGCACAGGCGCGCAGCGCGCAGGTAGTCCTTCTCGACGTAGGCCTGGTCGATCAGGCTGAACACCTGCTTCTTGCGCCAGACCCGGTTCAGGCGGCTCAAGAGCACGCCTTCGGTAATCGGCTTGACCAGGTAGGCGTCCGGCTGGTGCTCGGCCGCACCCATCACCGACTCGACGCTCTTCTCGGCCGACACCATCAGGAACACGCTCGACGGCAGCAGCAGGTTACGCATGCGCGCCTCTTCCAGCACCTGCTGGCCGTTCTTGCCTTCGCCCAGGTTGAAGTCGCACAGCACCACGTCGTAGCGTGTCTTGTTCAGCAGGGCCATGGCCTCGCCGCCGCTCGAGGCCTGGTCGATGTTGCGCGCGCCCAGGCTGCGCAGGGCTTCGCGCAGCAGCTGGCGCACGCCGATGAAGTCGTCGACCACCAGGTAGGTCTTGGATGCCCAGTCGACCTGGTCCGAGGCCGGGGAGGCGAAGGCGCCGGTGACCGCGCTGGTGACCGCATTATGGCTTGCGTTCATGGCAGCGTCAGGATGAAACAGCCGCCGCCCAGCCGCCCGCCGTTTTCGAGGCGCACGGCGCCACTGCGTCCGCGATGCCGGTGCATGCGCGCGACCTCGCGTGAGAAGTGCAGGCCAAGGCCCGCGCTATTGGTGAGGAAGTTGACGCCGCTGGCGGTGCCGCTCATCGCGGCGCTGCCGGCCTCCAGCAACGCTGCCGGGAAGCCGGCGCCGTTGTCCTCGACGCGGATCTCGAGCCAGCCATCGCGTTCGCGCGCGCTAAGGAAGATGCGGTCGCGCGTGTAGTGCACCGCATTGTTGACGGCATGCGAGACCACGCCGACGATCAGGTCCTCGTCGAAGTGCCACACCAGCGCCGGGTCGATGTCCAGCTCCAACTGGATGCCGCGCGACTCCAGCAGCACGCGCCCGAGCGCGACCACCTGCTCGGCCAGCTGGCCGACTTCGAGCGGCTGCACGTCGAACGGATACGCGCTGGTGCCGACATGCTTGTACAACGCCAGCAGCTGCATCAGGCTGTCGTTCAGGCGGCGCGTCTGGTACAGCATCTGCGCCATCTGCGGATACGCCTTCTCGGTCTCGGGCGACGCGTCGTCGAGCAGGCGCTCGAGCGTGCCGGACAGGACGCTGATCGAATTCTTCATGTCGTGCGCAGTCGACGCAAGGAACATGGACAGGGGCGAGTGCGATTCTTCCATCGGATTGACCGGTGTCTCGGCCGAAAAAGTTACCTTAAGTCAATTATACCGCCGAAGATTTGACACTTTATGGGGGAATGTAACTTATTGCGATAACGCAACAGTTTCAGTCGGTAGATTGCTGGTGCCGTGGCGCGCGGCGCGCGCGCAGCACGAAGCGTGCCGGGTCGAGCGCATCGACCAGAGCCGTCTCCAGCGGCAGCGGCTCGCCTTCCAGCTGCGCGGCCAGCAGTTCGGCGCCCAGCGGCGCCCAGATCAGGCCACGCGAGGCATAGCCAAGCAACCCATGGAGGCCAGGGTGGCGCGCCACGTCGCGCAGACGCTCGGTGGCGCCGGCGGCGGCGAAGTCAGGCAGGCGGCCCACCAGCGGCAGGCGGTCCGGCGCCACACAGCGGAATCCCACGCGGCCGGCCAGGGGCGCATCCTGGGCCGCGGCCGGGTCGGACACCAGGCCGCGCAGGCGTTCGATGTTCTCTTCGTGGCTCGACAGACGCAATTGCGGATCGTCGTCGAGATCGTAGGTGGCGCCGGCGCAGGTAATGCCCCCAAGCGTCGGGGTCAGGTAGGCTTCTCGGCACAGCACCAGCGGCAAGGCGGGCACGCTGCTGCTGTCCAGGTGGCTCACCTGCCCGCGCAGCGCCGCCAGCGGCAACTCGCGCGCTTGCGCCAGGCTGCGCGCGCCGGCGCCGTTGGCCAGCACCACGGTCGGCGCCTGGGCGATGATGGTGCCGCTTGCTCCGCGCACCAGCCATTCCTCACCAGCGCGCTCCAAGGTGACCGTGCCGGCGCCGAAACGGCGCACCAGGCGCTCGCCGCAGGACTGCAGCATCGCGTCGCACACGCTGCCGGGGCGCGCCCAGCCGCCTTGCGGGAACAGCCAGCCGCCGTCCGGCGCGGGCAATCCGAGCAGCGCTTCTGCTTCGGGGCGTTCGAGCCAGCGCGCGAAGTCCGCCGGATACTGCCCTTCGCGCGCGATGACACGCGAAACCTCGGCGTGGCTGGAATCGCGCGCCAGCTGCAGCACGCCGCAGGCCTGCCCTTCGATGGCGCCGCCGATGCCGCCCATCTGGCGCCAGGCGCGCAGCGCGTACAGGTAGGCGGCGCGCGTCAGGCGGGTTGGAATATTATCGTCACGCGACAGCAGCGGCATGAAGATGCCGGCCAGGTTGCCCGAGGCTTCCATCGCGGGCGACGCGTGACGCTCGACCAGCGCCACCCGCCAGCCGCGCGCGCACAGGCTGGCGCAGGCGGCGGAGCCGGCCAGGCCGGCGCCGATGACGATGGCGCGGCGCTCCGGAACTGCCGCAACCGGCAGGCGCGGCTTGCGGCTGGCGAAGACGGCGTGCCCGGTATCGCCCTCGAAAACGAATCCCTGGGCCTGCAGCGCGGCGCGCTGTTCGCCGTCGAGTGCACCCGCGAACAGGCGCGCGCCGGCGGCCACGATGCGTGCCAGCGGCCGCACGAACCCGGTCCCGGCGACGCCATTGAGCAGGACGGCGTCCGGCTGCGCCCCGAGCTGCGCCAATGCGCTGTCGAGCGGTGCGGCGAGCAAGGTGAGGGTCAGGCGCGGATCGTCCTGGGGAATGCGGTGGAAGCCTGGCTGCCGATCGGGGGCGAGCGCCACGATGTGCAGGCGTGCCGGCCGGTTTGCGTCAAGGCGCCAGGCCAGCTGCAGCTTGCGCACCGTGTCCTCGCTGCTGGCCGTAGCGAGCACCGTGTAGCGCTCGCGGCCGCGCCAGTGCGGGCCCAGGTCGAACATCGTCCGCCTACCGGGGCCCGGCGTGGCGGAAGCACGCCCTGTCGTGGTCGTCGACCACGCCGACGCCCTGCAGGTAGGCGTAGATGATGGTCGAGCCGACGAACTTGAAGCCGCGCCTGGACAGGTCTTTCGAGATGCGGTCGGACAGCTCGGTCTTGGCGGGGCGCGACCCGTCCGGCCAGTTGCTGACGATCGGCTTGCCGTCGACCCAGCCCCACAGGTAGGCATCCAGCGTGAGGCCCTGCTCGCGCATCGCCAGGTAGGCTTTCGCATTGGTGATGGCGGCCGCCACCTTCAGGCGGTTGCGCACGATTCCCGGGTTGGCCAGCAGCTCGACTACCTTGGCGTCGTCGTAGCGCGCGATTGTTGCGGCATCCCATCCGTCGAACGCAATGCGGTAGGTATCGCGCTTGTTCAGGATGGTCTCCCACGACAGGCCGGCCTGGGCGCCTTCGAGGTTCAGCATCTCGAACAGCGTGGTCTCGTCGTGGCAGGGCACACCCCACTCGTGGTCGTGGTAGGCGATATAGCGGGGATTGGCCATGTTGGCCCAGCTGCAGCGGACAGGGGAAATAGGCGCGTTCATGCCGACAGTATAAACGCGGCGGCGCCTTCGCAATCGTCGGGATCGAGATTGCCACCGGGCGCATCGGCGGGAAGCGAAAAGGCGCTTCGCCCTATTTCTTGTTCGGTATCGGTTCCTTGCCGGTGATGGTGCTGGTGTCGTTGCCCGGCGTGCCCGCGGTGCCGGTGGCGTTGCGCGCCGTGCGGGCAATCAGCTCGTCCGCCGCCAACAGGTGCTGCTCGACCACCGGACGCATCTTCATGGCGAGGGCCTTGATATCCGGGTCCTTGATCTTGTCCATGTTGTCTTTCAGCTGCTCGTGCGTGACGCGGTGGTCGCGCCGGCCCGACTGCTTGATGTAGGTACGGTCGAAGATATCGCCCTTCAGGGCCTCGAGCATCGCCCCCTTGGCCTTGTGCTTGACGGTCAGCTCCTTGGGCAGCTCGACGCCCTTGGCCAGGGCCAGCGCCTGTACCTCGGCCAGGGTCTTGGTGTGCTCGTCGACCATGCGCTGGGCGTAGGCCTTGACCTCGGGATTGACGGCCTTGGTGAGCGCAAGCTTGCCGGCGGCGATTTCGGCCATGTTGGCCTGCGCCATCTCGATCAGCGCCTTGCGGTCTGAACGGTCGAGCTTGGCCGCCGGGGTAGCGGTGGCCGGGCCGGCCGTGGTCTTCGCCGCGGCCGCGGCAGGCGCCGTGCCTTGCGTGACTGCCTGGGCCTGGACGGCGCCCGCGGTGAATAGCGCGCCGGCGAACGACAGCGCAAGCAGGCGGTGACGATGATGAATACGCAGCGTTTTTTGCATGGGGTTCTCCTTGATGCGTGCGTGCAGGCCGGCAGCCACCGGCCGCCGGCTTACTGCGTGGTCACAGGCTGCTGCTTGCCAGCCTGTGGATTGCTTACTTGCCGGACGTGGTGCCGGACTTGGCCACCGACATCTGCTGGGCCGCCTTCAGGTGCTGCTCGACCGTCGGGATGGTCTTGTCGGCCGCGGCCTTCACCTCGGGATCCTTGGCGCTCTTGCTGATCTTCTGCAGCTTGGCATGGGTGGCCTTGTGATCGTTCAGGCCCGCCTGTTTCATGTATTCCTTGTCGAAGGCGTCGCCGCTGAGCTTCTCCAGCTTGGCCGCCATTGCCTTGTGCTTGGCGTCGAGTTCGGTCGGCAGGGTTACGCCCTTGGCCTGGGCCAGCGTCTGCAGCTCGGACAGGGCCTTGCCGTGGTCGTCGATCATCTGCTGGGCGAAGGTTTTCACCTCGGCGTTCTGGCTCTTGCTCAGCGCCAGCTTGCCGGTTTCGACTTCGGCCATGTTGGCGATGGCCATGTCCATGAGCCCTTTCTTGTCCGCCGTGCTCAGCTTGGCCGCACCGGAACCGGTCGCGCTCTGGCCGCTGGTCTGGGCCTGCACACCGACTGCGCTGAACATGGCGGCTAGAACGGTAATCGCTAGCAATTTCTTCTGCATGAAGTTCTCCTGGTTTTCAATGGTTTCGGGCTGCAGAATCGGACCCGGCCGTGCAACCTTGGCTGATTGTTTGACATCGTGCGATGTCTACCAAGTCGAGTGTAGCTGGGCGACTTCCGGAACAGCGCGCGTTAGCTTTACTGAAATATCGATCCCGTGCGCGCGCTGCTGCGATGCGGCGTATAGTGGACTGGCGCGGCCGGTCCACGAAGTGAGGTCATGATGAAAACCGATTTATCTCCAAAGCAGTCCTGGCATGGGCTCCCGCTGAGCCCGGCACAGAACCGTGAAGTGCTCAACTACATCGAGCGCTGCGGGCGCGCCGGCGTCGATTGGGACACGCCTGAATTAAGAGCCATGATCGACGACATGCTCCACCCGCCGGAAATCGACGACGACGGCCGCGACGACATCGTGGAATGCGCGACAAACGAACTGTTCGCCGCGACCCACGAGGAACCGGGCGACAGGCAGGTCGACGACATTCCCTGAGTTGCGGGCGCAGGTCAAACGCCTGTCACAATCGGCAGGCAGAATGCACGTGTCCTTGGGAAGGGATGCTGGCGGTGCAAGCCGCCCTACCGGCGCCGGCGGTCGGGAAATATACCGGCACCAATTTTTTAAAGCAGAGGGATCAGGATGTCGTAGGCGTTGTCCGGACGGTTGCCGTCATCGAGCATCGGCGTGTAGCGCCGGTCGTAGCGCTCGATGCGCCAGCCTTCCTCGTCCTGCATCATGCCCAGCTGCTCGATGGCGGCGTAGCCTGTCAGGTAGGTGGCCTGCACGCGTGTCACCGGCCCGCGGTGGGTCAGCATCGCGTAGCGGCGTCCGGGGATGCGGATGCCGATCATGCCCGGCGGCAGCTTGTTGAGGTCATTGACTTCGGCCGCGACGCATTCGACACGCACGCCGTCCTTGTCTTGCAAGCTCACGCCGTAGCGCAGCCCGTTGGTGTCGCCCAGTTCGCTTTCGCGTTCCAGGAAGGCGCTCCAGGTGTCCTTCAAATCCGTCTCCAGAACCGACATTGGACCTGCCAGCGGCAGTCCGGCAAGCTTCATTTCAGGCAGGGTAACAGTTGAGATATGCATGATATCGGTTAGCGAGTAGACAAGAAAATTATAGCCTTAACTCCTCGACAATATTGTCACGTGCGCAATCGTGCGCACGCATTTTTTGCGATCTGGCAGGACAAATGTGCAGCAGCGCACATTGTTGTATTGACACCACGCCTGATCGCGGCCGTTCTCACTTGCGTGATACGCATATTCCGCTTTCGCCACCGTCCACCCTCGCATTCTTGCAGTTCGTCGCAAACGGCACGCCGGCGCCAAGCGTCTCCCTACAATGGACGCATACCACTTACCGGAGACCGCCATGCAACGCCTGATCCTCGCCACCGTCCTGTCCCTCGCTTCCTGGTCCGCCCATGCTGATGAGCAAGTACGCAGTGTGACGCCGTTCAAGGGCATCTCCATGCATGGCGCGGTCAGCCTGGTGGTAGAAGCCGGCAAATCGTATTCGCTCAGGATCGAGGGCGACCCGCGCTTCATCGAGCGTGTGACCAGCGAAGTGGTGGATGGCGAGCTGCGCCTGGACATGAAGGAAAGCAAGCGCACCAATATCGACAGCGACGACCGCGTGATCGTCACGCTGCCGGCGCTGCATACCTTCAAGGGCGAAGGCGCCGGCTTGATGCAGTTGAAGAACATTCGCGGCGAGCGCCTTGACGTCAACTACCGCGGCGCCGGCCGCCTGGCCATCGATGGCGAAGTGCGCCAGCTGCGCCTGCGCGCCCAGGGCGTGGGCGAAGTCGACACCAAGGCCCTGATTGCACAGGACGCCAATGTCAGCTTCGAAGGCATCGGTTCGGTCAAGATCACCGCCAAGAACAAGCTCAACGCCAACGTGCGCGGCATGGGCGAGCTCACCTACTACGGCAATCCGCGCGTGGTGAACAAGTCGGTGTCGGGCATCGGCAGCGTGGTCGCGGCCAAGTAATCAGTTTGGAGCGTCTGAAAAGCCACTCAGGCAAGGCGCATCGTCGCAGTGGCGGACCACGAAGACAGTACGCTAGTACGGCGAGACGATGCAACGCAGAATGAGGGGTTTTTCAGGCGCTCCGATTTGCGATGTCGAGTAGGACTTCGGCATGACAGGGACCGTCGAGCGGGCACCAGCAGGCGAGATTCAGGCCGCGCAGCCTGGCCCGCGCTTCGGCCGCCAGCTGGCGCCCGGCCGGATCTTCCTCGATCCAGCGCCGGTAGGCCGCCACCGCCTCCGCCACGCTCGGCATCGCGGTATAGCGGGCGCCCACCGGCGTGCCCGGCACGGCGTCCGGCACCACCGAGAACGGATTGCCCCAGCGGCCGGGACGCGCCACCGAGACCGTGTCCGGCGGCAGCTTCCAGCCTTTCTTCCTGCTCAGTTGCACACGTACCGGTGTCATCGCCGCCCCTGTTGCCTCTATAGCCGCGCGATCTGCGCGTCGATCTTGCGCAGCGCGCGCTCGCTGCGCTCACTATACCGGTCGGTCAGGTAGTCGGTGCGTCCGCGCATGAGCAGCGTGATCTTGAAGAGTTCTTCCATCACGTCGACCACCCGGTCGTAATAGGCCGACGGGCGCATCCGGCCTTCGTCGTCGAACTCCTTGTAGGCCATCGGCACCGAGGACTGGTTCGGGATCGTGAACATGCGCATCCAGCGTCCGAGCAGCCGCATCGTGTTTACCACGTTGAAGGACTGCGAGCCGCCGCACACCTGCATCACCGCGAGCGTGCGGCCCTGGCTCGGGCGCAACGCGCCCTGCTCCAGCGGGATCCAGTCGATCTGGTTCTTCATCACCGCCGTGATCGCGCCATGGCGCTCGGGGCTGCACCACACCTGCCCTTCCGACCACAGCGACAGCGCGCGCAGCTCCACCACCTTCGGATGGGTCTCGGGCACGCTGCCGGCCATCGGCAATTCCATGGGGTCGAAGATCTTCACCTCGGCGCCGAAGTGCGCGAGGATGCGCGCCGCCTCCTCCGTGAGGAAGCGGCTGAACGAACGCTCGCGCAGCGAGCCGTACAGCAGCAGGATGCGCGGCGGGTGACTCATGTCCCCGACCTGCGCCAGCTTGTCCATGCTGGGCATGTCGAGCTGGTCCGGATTGATGTTCGGCAGATTGGGAATCTTGTCCATGCTTGGTCCTTTCAGCTGAGGCGCAGCGCCAGCGCGGCCAGGGTGATGAGCAGGATCGGCAGCGTCAGCACGATGCCGACCCGGAAATAATAGCCCCACGAGATCGCGATTCCCTTGCTCGCCAGGACGTGCAGCCACAGCAGCGTGGCCAGGCTGCCGATCGGGGTAATCTTCGGACCGAGGTCGCTGCCGATCACGTTTGCGTAGATCATCGCTTCGCGCACCGCGCCGGTCGTGGACGTGGCGTCGATCGACAGCGCACCGACCAGCACCGTGGGCATGTTGTTCATGACCGAGGACAGCAGCGCCGTGATCATGCCGGTGCCCAGGGCGGCACCCCACACACCGTACTGCGCGCAGCGCTCCAGCAGCGCGGTCAGGTAGTCGGTCAAGCCGGCATTGCGCAGTCCGTAGACCACCAGGTACATGCCGAGCGAAAAAACCACCACCTGCCACGGCGCGCCGCGCAATACCGCACGCGTGGAGATCCTGTGGCCGCGCGCGGCGACGATGAACAGCACCAGCGCCCCCAGCGCCGCGACGGCGCTGATCGGGACGCCGGCTTCATCCAGCCAGAAGAAGCCGGCCAGCAACATGCCCAGCACCCACCAGCCGGCAACGAACGTAGCGCGGTCGTGGATCGCTTCGCCGGGAAGGCGCAGCTGGGCCAGGTCGTAGTCCTGCGGAATGTCCTTGCTGAAGAACCAGAGCAGCGCGCCCAGCGTGGCGGCCACCGACACCAGGTTCACCGGCACCATCACGGCGGCGTAGCGCGCGAAACCGATGCCGAAGTAGTCGGCCGAGACGATGTTCACCAGGTTCGACACCACCAGCGGCAGGCTGGCGGTGTCGGCGATGAAGCCGGCGGCCATCACGAAGGCCAGCGTGGCCCGGGGCGAGAAGCGCAGCGCGGCCAGCATCGCGATCACGATCGGCGTCAGGATCAGCGCCGCGCCGTCGTTCGCGAACAGTGCGGCCACCGCCGCCCCCAGCAGCACCAGCAGGATGAACAGGCGCCGCCCATTGCCATTCCCCCAGCGCGCCACATGCAGCGCCGCCCATTCGAAGAAGCCGGCCTTGTCCAGCAGCAGGCTGATGATGATCACGGCCACGAAAGCACCGGTGGCGTTCCACACGATGTTCCACACGACGGGAATGTCGCTTACCTGGATGACGCCGGCAAGCAGCGCGACGGCGGCGCCCGCCGATGCGCTCCAGCCGATGCCGAGGCCGCGCGGCTGCCAGATGACGAGGATCAGGGTGGCGAGGAAGATCAGGAAAGCGGGTAGCAAGCTCGGTCCCCCTTCACGCCGGCAGCAGGCCGCCGATGCGGTCCAGCTCGGCCTTGAAGCGGACACGGTCTTGCTCCAGCTCGACCAGAGGCAGCGCCAGGAAGGCTTCGATGCGGGCGCGCAGGATCGCATAGGCGCGCTCGAAGGCGGCGTCGATTTCTTCCGCGCTCCCTTCGACATGGCTCGGGTCGTCCACGCCCCAATGGGTGCGCATCACCGGGCCGAGATAGGCCGGGCAGGTCTCGCCGGCGGCACTGGCGCAGACGGTGACCACGATGTCCGGCGTTACCGGCAGGTCGTCCCAGGACTTGCTGTAGTAGCCCTCGGTAGAGATGCCTTTGCTGGCCAGCAGGGCAAGCGCTTTCTCGTTCAGTTTGCCGGTCGGCTGGCTGCCGGCGCTCAGCGCCCGCCAGCCGCCCGGGGCCAGGTGGTTGAAGACGGCTTCGCTGATGAGCGAGCGGCAGGAGTTGCCGGTGCAAAGAAACAGGACGTTCATGGAATCTTTCAGGAGGTGGTGTCGCAGGCCGGTGCGCAGACCGGGGTGCAGGGATTGCCGCCGCAGCAGTTCTCGGTCAGGAAGGCCAGCAAGCCGTTCATGGTGTCGAACTGCGCCGCGTAGATGATGAAGCGCCCTTCCTGGCGCGGCGCGATCAGGCCGGCGTGGCTGAGCTCCTTCAGGTGGAAGGAAAGCGAGGACGCGGGAATGCCGAGCGCTTCCGCAATCTTGCTGGCTGCCATGCCGGCCGGGCCTGCCTGCACCAGCAGCCGAAAGGCAGCCAGCCGCGAGTCCTGGGCCAGTGCGGCCAGTGCCGCGATCGCAGCGCTGGTGTCCATCTGGAGGTGTTTGGTTTCCATGGTTCTCGAATTATAAGGGATAGGATGGCGACCCTTCGAAGATTATCGAAATAATTTGACAGCTCGATGGCAAACGCTTTATTCTTTATTCGTTAAACGACGAATAGCGAATATTCAACCCATCCAGAGGAGACAAGCATGAACCAGATCGATACCACCCTTCCCGTCGCCGTGCTGGGCGCCGGACCTGTCGGCCTTGCCGCCGCCGCCCACCTGCTCGAACGCGGGATGACGCCCTTGCTGCTGGAAGCCGGCAGCGGCGTCGGCGCCAATCTCGCCGGCGTGCGCCACGTCCAGCTGTTCTCGCCATGGCAGTACAACGTCGACAAGGCCGCGCGCCGCCTGCTCGAAGAGGCAGGCTGGCAAATGCCGGCAGCGGACGCGCTGCCGAGCGCCGGCGAGCTGCTCTCTGGGTACCTGGAACCCCTGGCCACCCTCCCCGCCCTGGCCGGCGCCCTGCGCCTGCGGCACCGCGTCACGGCGATCTCGCGCGCCGGCGCCGACAAGGTCAAGACCCGCGGCCGCAGCGAAGCGCCGTTCCTGCTCCGTGCCGACACGCCGGACGGCGCGCGTGAGTTCCTTGCCCGTGCCGTGATCGACGCCACCGGCACCTGGTCGCAGCCGAATCCGCTGGGTGCGAACGGCATCCCGGCAATCGGCGAAGCGGCGCTGGCCGCGCGCATCGCCTACGGCATGCCGGACGTGCTGGGTACCCAGCTGGCGCGCTATGCGGGCAAGCGGGTACTGGTCGTCGGCGCCGGCCACTCCGCCGCCGGCACCCTGCTGGCTCTGGCGCAGCTGGCCACGGACCATCCCGGCACCCGGCTGGTATGGGCCACGCGCGGCAGCCAGCTGGCGCGCGTGTTCGGCGGCGGCGATGCCGACGGCTTGCCGGCCCGTGGCCGGCTGGGACAGCGCCTGCAGGCCTTGCGCGACAACGGCCAGCTGGAGATGCGCCAGGAATTCCCGATCGTGCACGTGAAGGAGGTGGCCGGCCGTATCACGGTGACCGACGCGGTGGGACACACCATCGAGGCGATCGACGAAATCGTCTGCGCCACCGGCGCGCGGCCCGACCTGGCGCTGACGCGCGAGCTGCGCGTGCGCCTCGACCCATGGCTGGAGAGCACCGATGCACTGGCCCCGTTGATCGATCCGAACGAACACAGCTGCGGCAGCGTACGCCCGCACGGCCACCGCGAACTGGCCCATCCGGAGACCGGCTACTACGCGGTGGGCGCCAAGAGCTACGGCCGCGCGCCGAACTTCCTGATGGCCACCGGCTACGAGCAGGTGCGCTCGGTGGTGGCGGCCATCGCGGGTGACTTGACTGCCGCGGATGATGTCCAGCTCGACCTGCCCGAGACCGGTGTCTGCAATACCCGCAGGGTCTACCAGCAGCCGGCAACGTCCTGCTGTACAGTGAAGGCTGCGGAAGCCACGTGCTGCTGAGCGTCCGCCATCGCTCCAGGAGAACAGCTTGTCATCCGCCCGCAAGACCATCGGCATCCTCGCCTTCACGCAAATCGCATCATGGGGATCGCTGTACTACGCCTTCGCCGTACTGGCGCCGGCGATCCAGCGCGAGCTCGGCATCTCCGCCGAAACCGCCTTCGCCGCATTTTCCTGGAGCCTGCTGGTGGCCGGCGTCGCCGCGACCCCGGTCGGCGCCCTGGTCGACCGGCACGGCGGGCGCTACGTGATGGCCGCCGGCTCGATCGCCAGCGCGCTCGGCCTGGCCTGGATGGCGCGCTGCACGACGGCCGCCGCCTACTTCGGCGCCTGGACCGTCATCGGCCTGGCGATGGCGCTGACCCTGTACGAAGCCGCCTTTGCGACCATCAACCGCAAGATCGAGGCCGGCGCACCGCGTGCGATCTCGAACCTGACCCTGTTCGCGGGTTTTGCCAGCACCATCTTCTGGCCCATGACGCTGGCCATCGCCTCGCAGCTGGGCTGGCGCGACACCTACCTGGCCTACGCAGCGCTGCAGCTGGCGGTGTGCCTGCCCCTGCACCTGTGGCTGGGACACGACGCGCCGCGTCCTCCCGCCTGCGCCGACGCGCCGCGCGACAGCCACACGCTGGCCGAGGCGGTCCGCCATGCGGCGTTCTGGAAGCTGGCGCTGGCCTTCTCGGCGAACGTCTTCATCTTTTCCGCGCTGGCGGTGCACCTGATCCCGCTGCTGCAGTCGCTCGGCCACAGCGCCGCCACCGCCGTGCTGCTGGCCGCCCTGGTGGGGCCGATGCAGGTGGCCGGCCGTATCGGCGAACGCACGCTGGCGCGCGACAAGGCGCCGCAGGCGGTGGGACGTTTCGTGTTCGCGACCCTGCCCTTCGGCCTGCTGGCGCTGGCGCTGCTGGGCACGCGGGCCTGGGCGGTCGCGCTGTTCTGCATACTGTACGGGATGAGCAACGGGGTGCTGACGATCATCCGCGGCACCCTGCCGCGCGCGCTGTTCGGGGCGCGCCACTACGGCGCGATCACCGGCGCGCTGGCGGCGCCCTCGCTGCTCTCGAAGGCGGCCGGTCCGCTGATCGCCGCGGCGATCCTGTCGGGCGCATCCGGCAAGCTCGTGCTGCCGCTGGTGCTGTTCGGCTGCGCGCTGGCTTCCCTGCTGCTCTACCTGTCGGCGGTCAAGCCCGCGGCCATGGCGGGCACCGCGGAAATCGCGGGCACTTGACGGCGCGGCGGCGGCTTCCTATCCTCGCAGCTTCAACAGATCGAAAGCGCACATGACCAGTTCCTGCTGCGGCCCGGCGGCGACGCCGGCGCCGTCCGACATCGACACCGACGACCTCGCCGCCCTGTGCAAGGCCATCGGCCACCCGGCCCGGCTGCAGCTGCTGCGCCACCTCATCCAGCACGGCGACTGCTACTTCGGCAGCCTGGCCGACGTGCTGCCACTGGCGCCCTCGACCATCTCGAAGCACGTGTCGATCCTCAAGGAAGCGGGCCTGATCGAGGGCTCGGCCGACGTGCAGCGCGTGTGCTACTGCGTGAATCCCGCGCGCCTGGCCCAGCTCAAGGAAGCCATCGGCGCGCTCTGACGGGCGTGCAAACAATATTTGCACCTGAGCGCCCCGGTGCAAATATTTTTTGCATGCCTAGCGCGGCGGCGCGTCGGTGCGCGGCAGCAGCACCGCCAGGATCCCCAGCAGCGGCAGGTACGAAGCGATCCGGTACACGTACTCGATGCCGGTGCTGTCCGCGATGGCCCCCATCGCGGCCGCGCCGATGCCGCTGATGCCGAACATCAGCCCGAAGAACAGGCCGGCGATCATGCCCACCTTGCCCGGCACCAGCTCCTGCGCGAACACCACGATGGCCGAGAAGGCCGACGACATCACCAGCCCGATCACCACCGACAGCACCGCGGTCCAGAACAGGCTCGCATAGGGCAGCGCCAGCGCGAACGGCGCCGCGCCCAGGATCGAGAACCAGATCACGCGCTTGCGGCCGATGCGGTCGCCGATCGGCCCGCCCGCGAAGGTGCCGGCCGCCACCGCCGCCAGGAACAGGAACAGGTACATCTGCGCCGACTCCACCGTGACGCCAAATTTCTCGATCAGGTAGAAGGTGTAGTAGCTCGACAGGCTGGACATGTAGATGTACTTCGAGAACACCAGCAACGCCAGTACGGTCAAGGCCCAGACCACGCGCCCGCGCGACAAACCCGGCCCGGCATGCACGGCGATCTTCTTCGTCACGCTGCGCAGGTGGCCGGCGTACCAGCGGCTGACGCCCACCAGCACGGCCACCGCCAGCAGCACCAGCAGCATCAGCCAGGCGATCCTGCCCTGTCCCTGCCCGACGATGATGGCGGCGGCCAGCAGCGGCCCGAAGGCAGAACCGAGGTTGCCGCCCACCTGGAACAGCGACTGCGCGAAGCCGAAGCGCCCGCCCGAGGCCAGCCGCGCGACGCGCGAGGCTTCCGGGTGGAAGGTCGAGGAACCGACGCCGATCAGGCCGGCCGCCAGCAGCAGCATGCCGAAGCTGCCGGCCGTGGCCAGCAGCGCCACGCCGAGCAGCGTGACGCACATCCCGGCCGGCAGCAGAAAGGGAATCGGGCGCTTGTCGGTATACAGGCCGATCCACGGCTGCAGGATCGAGGCGGTGCACTGGAAGCTCAGCGTGATCAGGCCGATCTGGGTGAAGCTGAGCGCGAATTCCTGCTTGAGCAGCGGATAGATGGCGGGCAGGACGGCCTGCACACAGTCGTTCAACAGGTGAACAAAGGCGACCGAAAACAGGATCTGCATCACCGCGGCCGGCGGTGCGGACAGCGCTGCGGACGGGTGCGAAGGTGGTGTGGACATGGGAAGGCGCAGGATGTACGCAGGGTGGACGCAGGATGAAGAGTCTTGCCAGTCTACTATGCGCGGCCGGAACGCGCAGACCGGTGCTTGCGCTGGAACAGAAGCGATCCCGACCACAGTCTCTAAGCTGAAACGAGAGCGCCGTTTACCACTTGTTCCGACGTGATATGTTGACTGAGCGCACAAACTGGATCAGGAGGAACACATGCACCACCTCACCGTTCAGCGCAACATCGCTTCGCGCCGGCTGTTTCGGCTACTCCTGGCGCTGGCGGCCACGGCCGCGTTGGGGCTGGCCATGTGGTCCCATGTATCAACCGTCGTCGTGCCAGCCCTGTGTCAGTACGTAACCGGATAGTCCTTCGGGAAGCTGCGGCCGCTGAACGCTTTCTTCTGGGTCCAATCCTGTCCTGGCGCGGTCCAGAAGGTGTCGCTGGCGGGCAGTCCCAGGGCCAGCAGGCTGCTTGATGCGATGTACATGCTGCCGTTGTTCGAGTACCAGTCCCCCAGGTCCGGCTGGTGGCCGCGAAAACCGATGGTCAGGAAGCCGTCTTGCGTGAAGTTGCCGGGCGCATCCCAGATGGCCCGGTGTACCGCATGCAGCGCGGCGCGCACCTGCCCTTCCGGCAGCGAGGCCGGAAGCTGTTTGCGCCAGGCCAGCAGGGCCAGCGGCTGGAAGGCGGCGGTGCGGTAGGTGAGCGAGCGGCCGATCGGCGGATAGCTGCCGTCGGGGCCCACGAAACGCTCCAGGTGTTCACAGTAACGCTGCGCGCGCCTGGTCGCCTGCGCCAGCAGTTCCTGCGGCTTGGCTTGCCAGAACGGTCCCTTCTTCGCGGCCAGTACGTCCAGCACTTCCAGCAGCATCGGATACATGACGTAGGAGTTGTAGTAGTCGAAGTGGAAGTCCTTGCCGTCCCTGATCCAGCCGTCGCCGATGTACCACTCGTTGATCTTGCGGATCGCCCCGTTCATGCGCATCGGGTCGAACTCTTCCCCGATCGACAGCAGCCAGGCTTCGTTCATCGCGGCGAACAGCAGCCAGTTGGTGTACGGGGGCTCGACCCGGCGCAGGCCCTTGATTTCCGCGATGACGCGCGCCTTGGTGGAAGCGTCGAGCGGCTCCCACAAGACCTTGGGCGCACGCAGCAGGGCATTGGTGAAATAGGCGGAATCGACCAGCGCCTGGCCCTCGCCCTTCCATGTCAGGTAGTCGGGGCTGCGCGGATCGACCGCGTTGGCATAGCTTTGCAGCGCCATCTGCTGCAGGCGTTGGCGCAGCTTGCCTTCCTGGGTGCCGTCCACCGGCAGGGCGAGCCACGGAGCGATGCCCGACATCAGGCGCCCGAAGCACTCGAGGTAGGCGACCGAGCGGTCGCGCCCGTCCCAGGTCGGGCTCACTTCGAGCGCGAACTTCTTTTTCAGTTCCCCCTTCGACATCAGGGTCAGGACCGGCTCGGCCATCCGCTGCAGCAGGCGCAGCTGGTAGTCGCGCTCCCCTTCGGCTGGCGCTGCGCCGAATGCCTGGCCTGCCGCGAGCATGCCTGGCGCGGCCGGCGCAGCGGCCAACGCACGCATGAAGTGTCGTCGTTCCATGTTCTAACTTGTCTCTGTTATTGGTCGGCCAGGCGCGCCATTTCCGCCGCGGCCAGCAGGAAGGCGCCCACGCCGAAGGGCGTCGTCGAGTGCTGGTTCACGACCTGTCCGGGGATCGCGCGCTCGCCGATCGGCTGGACGTAGCCGACCTTGCCGTCCGCCTGCAGCGCGAAGCTGCTGAGGTAGCGCCAGCCGCGCTGCGCCGCCGGCAGGTATTCGCCGCGCGCGAGCATGCCATTGTTGATCCCCCACAGCAGCCCGTAGGTGAAGAACGCGGTGCCGCTGGTCTCCGGTCCCGGTGCGTGCGCCGGGTCGAGCATGCTGCGGGTCCAGTAGCCCTCGGGCTGCTGGCTGCGAACGATGGCAGCGGCCATCGCCCGGTAGCGCGCGATGTAGGCCGCGCGGTGGGGATCGTCCTGCGGCAGGTCGGCCAGCACCTTGGCCAGTCCTGCGAACACCCAGCCATCGCCGCGGGCCCAGAAATCCTTCTTGCCGCTGGCGCTCTTGTGCTTCGGATAGACGTACTTGGCGTCGCGGTAGTACAGCTGCTCCTCCGGGTCGTACATGATGCTGTTGGCGTACTCGTAGTATTCGTGCAGCTTCTCCAGGTACCGGCGGTTCCCGGTAATGTTGTACATCTTCGTCATGACCGGCATGACCATGTACAGGCCGTCCGCCCACCACCAGTAATCCTTGTGGGGGGTGCTCATCTGGTATTCCATGACCTCGCGGGCGCGGGAGATTTTGTGTAGACCTTTGCGCGGGTCCTTGTCCAGTTGATACAGGTCGGCGTAGGTCTGGAACGCGATCTGCCAGTCGCCGAACAGCACGTGTTCATCGGTTTCGCCATAGTTGTACTTCCAGCGCGCCCGGTCGTTCGACTTCGCCCCCATCCAGGCGTTATGCTCGGCCCACTCCTCGGAATAGCGTCGGTAACGCTCGTTGCCGGTCACGCGGTAGGCTTCGATGTTGCCGGTGTGGTAGGCGGCGACGTCCCAGAAGGCCCACTGCTTCGCCGGCGTCGTCGACTGCCAGTGGGTGTTGACCTTGTCGATGATGGCGACCACTTCGCTGCGCCTGACGCCGGTGTCCGAGGGAGGGGGCGTCGCGCAGCCACCGAGCACGAAGCTCAGTGTCGCCAGCAGGCCGATACAGCTTGTTTTGAGGTTCATGTGGTTCATGGTTGGGGTGGGCATGCGGGGGTCCATTCCAGTACGCCGACCCGGGTCGGCCCGGCGGGCAGGACACCTTCGGCATCGGCCTGGTGGACGGTTTGCAGGTAGAGGTTCAATCGGCCGGACTGGCGCCACAACTCGGTGTCGAAGCTCGGCTCCCACGCACCCATGGCCTGGTCAAGCAGGTCGAACACCTGCCAGCCGCCACGGCGCAGGTCGCCCGTGCAGGCCACCGACACCTTGTTGCCGCGCTCCGCGTCGCGAAACACCAGCCAGGCCCCCGGCGCCGCGCCCGCGCCATCGACCAGGATCTGCGGCCGCGCTATCGGAATCGCCTTGGTCCCCAGGCCGGACAGCGAGAAGGGCGCCGTCCGGAAGCCGAGATCGTGCAAGCGCCAGGCCGTGCCGTCGTGATGCAGCACGCGGTATTGCGGGACGGCGCTGCCGACACTGCGCCAGTAGCTCGCGATGACCGGGTTGCCGTCGCGGTCGGCCGCCATCGCGGTCTGGTTGATCAATTCGCTGCGCTGCGGGATGTGGGCCGCGACTTCCGCGCTGGCCGCCGTGATCGGCAGGCTGTAGCGCTCGCCGGTGCTGCGCTCCCAGGTGCGTCCACCATCGCGCGAGCGGGCATAGGCCAGGTCATGGTTGCTGGCGACGTCGGGCGATTCGCGCCATACCCAGGACAGGTGCAGGGTCCCGGTCGCGTCGACGAAGGCCTGCCAATAGGCGTTGCGCTTGCGCTCTCCGCTCAGGAGATTGTCCTGCAGCCGCTGCCAGGTGCGGCTGGCCGGGTCGTAGCGGTTCAGCACCAGGTTGCCGCGGCCGGAGCCGCCGTCGCGGTACATGAACAGCACATCGCCCTGCGGCCTGCGGTAGAACTCCGGATAGGACACGGATGCCTCATCAACCCCGGTCATGGCTTCCTGGGGGCCCAGGCTCAGCGCACCGGGCGCCGTGCCGCGGGCGTAGCGCAAGCGGCCGTTGTGGTGGTCCCAGGCCACGTGCAGGGTCCCGGCGCCGTCGACCATGATGCTGATGCTGTTGTGCGCGTCCTTCGCATTGCCCAGGTACTGGGTGGGCGCCAGCTGCCAGTCCGGGGCGCCGGAAGCACGCTTGCCCAGCACCACCCTGCCCGCGGCGTCGTAGAAGGCGATGTACTGGTGGCCTGCGTGGGTGACCAGGGAGTTCTTGCGGAACACCACGGCATTGACCGAGTTGGCCGCCCAGCCGTCGGCCACCTCGACGATGCGCACGTGCTGCTGCGGTGTGTGCTGTTGCGCCGGCCCCGCGCATGCGCACAGCATGAGGGGCAGCGCCAGGCGCCACATCCCGCGATTCCTTCTCATGTTTTCTCCAAGCGAATCCGGCTACCTTACTATGCAATTCAGCGCCTCCGGAATCAAGCTGATGATCATTGTGGGGCGGAGCTGCCCGGACACGCGGACTTCCTCTACCATGAAGGGCACCAGCCTCTCGACCAGGACCCGCCATGCCCCTTCACCCATCGCGCCGCGGCTTCCTCGGCGCCGCCGCCGGAACCGCGCTTGCGCTGAACCTGCCCCCGGCCGCGGCCGCGGCGTCCCGCTTCGCCGTCGGCGACAAGGATTTCCTGCTCGACGGGAAGCCGCTGCAGATCCGCTGCGGCGAAATGCACTTCGCCCGCGTGCCGCGCGAATACTGGGGGCATCGCCTGAAGGCGATCAAGGCGATGGGCCTGAACACGGTGTGCGCCTACCTGTTCTGGAATTACCACGAATGGCGCGAAGGCCAGTACCAATGGGACGGCCAGCGCGACGCCGCCGAGTTCTGCCGGCTGGCCCAGGCCGAAGGCCTGTGGGTCATCCTGCGTCCCGGCCCCTACGCCTGCGCCGAGTGGGAAATGGGCGGCCTGCCGTGGTGGCTGCTGAAGCATCCGGGCGACAGCTTCCTGCGCAGCCGCGCCCCGGCTTTCGTGCAGCCGGCGCGGCGCTGGCTGAAGGAAGTCGGCCGGGTGCTGGCGCCGATGCAGGTGACCCGGGGCGGCCCGATCCTGATGGTGCAGGTCGAGAACGAATACGGTTTCTTCGCCGACGACCGCGACTACATGCGGACCATGCGCCAGGCCGTGCTCGACGGGGGCTTCGAGGTCCCCCTGTTCCAGTGCAACCCGACCAATGCGGTGCCCAAGACCCATATTCCGGAACTGCTCTCGGTGGCGAACTTCGGCAGCGACCCGGAACGCGGTTTCAAGGCGCTGGCCGCCGTGCAGCAAGGCCCCCTGATGTGCGGCGAGTATTACTCCGGCTGGTTCGACACCTGGGGCACGCCGCACAAGCGCGGCGACAATGCCCGCGCCATCCGGGATATCGATACCATGCTGAAGGCGAACGGCTCGTTCAGCCTGTACATGGCGCATGGCGGCACCACCTTCGGCCTGTGGGGCGGCTGCGACCGCCCCTTCCGTCCCGATACGACCAGCTACGACTACGACGCCCCGATCAGCGAGGCGGGCTGGCTCGGCGAAAAATTCGACACCTACCGCGCATGCCTGGGCCGCCACCTGGCGCCCGGCGAGACCTTGAGCGCCGCGCCGGCGCGCCTGCCGGTGATGGCGATTCCGCCCTTCGCCCTGCGCGAGACCGCACCCGTGTTCGCGAACCTGCCGGAGAAGGTGATCCGCGACGCGTCGCCGCGCAACATCGAGCAATACGACATCAGCCGCGGCCTGCTTGCCTACAGCATCGTGCTGCCGCCCGGGCCTGCGGCGAAGCTGGAAGCGGCGAACGCGCGCGACCTGGCCTGGGTGTTTGCCGGCGGCCGCCTGCTTGGGACGATGGATACCCGGCACCGCCGCTTCAGCGTCGACCTGCCTGCGCGCAGCAAGGCGGCCAAGGTGGAGATCCTGCTGTACACGATCGCGCGCGTGAATTTCGGGGTCGAGGTGCATGACCGCAAGGGACTGCAAGGCCCGGTGTTGCTGCGCACGGCGGACGGCGCCGCCGCAGAACTGAAAGGCTGGGAAATCCGCGCCATCGATTTCGGCGCCGACGGCGACCTGCCGCCGCTGCGCTGGCAGGCCGAGCGTACCAGCGGCCCGGCGTTCTGGCGCGGCAGTTTCGAAGCCCCGGCACGGGCCGATACCTTCCTCGACATGTCGAGCTGGGGCCAGGGCATCGTCTGGATCAATGGCCGCTGCCTGGGCCGCTACTGGAGCATTGGCCCGACCCAGACCATGTACCTGCCCGGCCCGTGGATCAGGGCCGGCCGTAACGAAGTCGTCGTGCTCGACCTGACCGGGCCGCGCGCCAGCCGCATCGAGGGCCGCACCACGCCCATCCTCGACCAACTGCGTCCGGAGCTCGACCTCGCGCGTCCAGCCAGCACGGCGCGGGCGCGTCTGGCAGGCGTGGCGCCGGTACATGCCGGGGAGTTTGCCAGCGGCCCGGGCACCCAGGACGTCACGTTCGCACAGCCGGCACGCGGGCGCCAACTGTGCCTGGAGGTGGTCGACACCTTCGATGGCAAGCCGCATGCGGCGGTGGCCGAACTGGCGCTGCTCGGTCCGGGCGGCACCCGCATGAACCAGAGCAGCTGGACCATCGCCCATGCCAGCAGCGAGGAAGCGCACAAGGAGGACGGCGGCGCCCTGAACGCCATCAACGGTCAGGCAAGCGACTACTGGCACACGGCCTACAGCAAGGGGCTTCCCACCTCAGGCCCGGCGCGCCTGATCATCGATCTCGGCGCCTCGGTGGACATTACCGGCCTGCGTTACACGCCGCGCCAGGGGCCGGACACCGTGACCGGACGGATCCGGGGCTATCGAGTGTACGTGGGCGACAGGCTGGCGGAGCAGCGCTGAGGCGAGATAGCGGCATGCGCCGGGGCCGCCGCCCCGGCATGCCGCAGCGGGCGTCACGCTTTTCGCTGGGGTCATATACTGTCCCCAGGCGTCGTTTTTGTCGTCGTCACCGCACCCATTGTCATGACGATTGAATTATTCGTCGCAGCAGCCAAAAGCTTTCTATTTGTGCTCGCGACCATGTTGCCCATCCTCAATCCGGCAGCCACTGCTCCGATCTTCCTGAGCCTGACCGACGGGGCGTCGGCCGAAACCCGTACGCTGCTGGCGCGCCGCATCGCGCGCAACATGTTCTGGCTGATGACAGGCTCGATGCTGATCGGCTCCTACGTCCTCGATTTCTTCGGCATTTCGCTGCCCATCGTCCGCGTCGGCGGTGGCCTGCTCCTGGCTTCCGTGGCATGGCGCCTGCTCGGCGCGACGCCAAGCACGCCCGACAGCCGGGCAGCCCTGGCCGAAGCGTTCACGCCGGACCATGCGCACCGCCAGGCATTCTATCCGCTGACCTTTCCGATCAGCTGCGGGCCGGCCTCGATCTCGGTCGCCATCACGGTGGGGGTCGCCCTGCACGATGTACAGCTGGTGATATCGCTGGCGCGCATGGGCGGCGCACTGCTGGCGCTGGCGGTGATCGGCATACTGCTGTATCTCGCCTTTCGCTATGGGGAACATTTCCTGCGCCTGATCGGCGAGGCCGGAACAGCGGTGTTCCTGCGCCTCACCGCCTTCATCCTGTTGTGCCTCGGCGTGCAGATCGTATGGGATGGCGTCAGCGAATTGCTGCTCGAGATCTTGTCGGTCTCTCCTCACCTGGTTGCAGTTCCGCCGGGCCTGCCTATCCATCATCCGGAGACAATGCATGCTTAAGCCGCTGACGGGCTTCGCGCTTGGACTATTGGGCTGTGTGGCCGAAGGCGCCCCCGCTGTCGACTTCTATGGCTCGCTGCGCACCCAGGCCGAGGCGGTCGTTCCCGATCGCGGCGATCGCCTGGACAGTTATGCGGGCTTCCGGGACGCCTATTCGCGGGTGGGCGTCAAGTTCGACCATCCGCTGGGCGCCGGGCTGGCGCTGACCGGTCAACTGGAACTCCCCGTCGATTCTGCAAACTTCCGCATGCGCGACCCCTACGACCAGGGCGACGCCAACCGTCCCCACGGCGAGCGGATCAGGCTCGCCCAGCTTGGATTGCGGAGCCGTTTCGGAACCGTCACCTACGGTCAACAGTGGATGCCTTACTACAGTGCGGTGGCGGCACCGGTGGACATGTTCAGCACCTATTACAGCGGTTTCGCCACCTATACCGTCTTCCGCGTGGCGCAGACGCTTGCCTATGCGACGCCGGAAGTCGCGGGGTTTTCCCTCAGCGCGGGTTACACCGGCAGCGGTGGCAATGCGCGCTCGACCTCGCGCATCGATGCGCGGCGTCGGCAAGTCGCAGCCACCTACACATCCGGCGACACCCGCCTTGCCGCGGGCATCGACGAGCGGGGCGACGCCGGCTATGGACGCAACCGCCTGGTCGGCTTGTCGGCCAGCCACCAGGCCGGCAATCTCTACCTGGCCGCCAAGCTCGAGCGCTTCGACACGGGAAACCGCCAGCGCGGCAGTTTTTCGAGCGATGGCAACAAGGCCGTCAACCTGTTCGGCAGCTATGCCATGGGCAAGACCACCTTCAAGCTGATGCTCGCGAGAGTGGAAAACTATGGCGACAACATCGTCCATCTCGGCGTCGACCATCGACTCAGGGACGATGTGAAGCTCTTCGCCGAGTACTACCGCGAGGGCTCGACCGCCGTTCTCACCCAACGCCGCGGCGGCCTGGACGATTTCGATGCCGGCATCAGTGGCGGCCAGGCCTTTGCTGTCGGCATCCGCTACGATTTCTGAGCTTGTTCCATTTGCTCAGCCTTCGCATTCCCGAGAAGGTGACGGATGCGCGTGCTGAGCGTACTCAGGTCATAGGGTTTCTGCAGGAGATTGACGTTGGCGTGCAGCCTGCCCTCATGGGCCAGCACACCTTCAGCGTAGCCTGATGTGTACAAGATCCGTGCACGCGGCAGGTAGACGCGCACCAGTTCACCCAGCTGCAAGCTGCTCACCGGTCCGGGCATGATCACGTCCGTGAACACCAGGTCGATCTTCTGGCCGCTGTTGATGATCTCGAGCGCACCCGCGGCGCTGGAAGCCTGCAATACCTGATAACCCAATATCGACAAGCCGCTGCAGGTGGACTGGCGTACACTGTCCTCGTCCTCGACCACCAGGATGGTTTCCGAGCCGCCCTCCAGCCGTGTTGTCACCGGAATATCCTGCACGACCGGCTCGGCATCACTGCGCGGCAGGTAGATCTTGACGCTCGTTCCTTCTCCGGGCACGCTGGACAAGACGATTTCTCCACCCGACTGCTTGACGAAGCCATACGCCATCGACAAACCCAGGCCGGTGCCCTGCCCGATCGGCTTTGTGGTGAAAAATGGCTCGAAGACTCGCGCCAGGACTTGCGGCGTCATGCCCCGGCCGTTATCCGCGACCTCGATCATGACCCAGGATCCGGCTGCCACCTCCGGCGGCAGGCCATCCGCCCCATCGACGTTGGCGGCGCGGATGACCAGGGTACCGCTGCCGGCCATGGCGTCGCGGGCGTTGATGGCCAGGTTCAGCAAGACATTGTGCAGCTGGTTAGGGTCAACCACGATACTGCCCAGGCCATGGGAGATCTGGGTGATGACATTGGGACGTAATCCGAACATCCTGCGCATCATGTCCGCCATTTCACGCAGCAGATGCTCGGGATTCGTGGCGATTGCCTGCAGGGGCTGGCGGCGTGCAAACGCCAGCAAGTGCGAGGCCAGCTCGGCGCCACGTTTCACGCCGGTCAATGCGGCCTCCACGCGAATCCTGCCGGTTTCAGTCACCCCGTTGCCGAGCTTCAGCAATTGCAGATTGCCGCCGACGATCTGCAAGACATTATTGAAGTCATGGGCGACACCGCCGGTGAGCTGGCCGATCGCTTCCATTTTCTGCGACTGGAGCAGGGCCGATTGGCTGGCAGCCAGATCTTCCCGACTCTTGGACAAGGAAGTAAAAGCAGCATCGAGCTGGCGCCGGGCAGCGCAGGAATTGCTGTGATGGCGCACACGTGCGACCAGCTCGCGCGGATCCGGCCACTTGACGAGATAATCGCTGGCGCCGACATCGAAGGCCTGGGCTTTCAAATCCGGATCGTCTTCCGAAGACAATACGATCACGGCCACGTGCCTGGTATCGGCGTCTGCGCAGAGGCGGCGCGTCACTTCGAGGCCATCCATCCCCGGCATGCGCATGTCGACCAGGACGACGGTGGCTGCTATCTCCCTGGCCAATTCGACTGCCATCTCCGGCATGTTGGTGTAACGAAAGCGATGCGGCCCACACAATGCCAATCCATGAGAAATAATGTCTCTGGAGAACGATTCGTCGTCAACCAGAAGAATGGAAGGAGCTTGTAGTGTGTGTTCGGTCATTGCAACAGCCGGTAGATGGAAAGGGAAAGGCTAATTGCAAAACTGGGCTGCGCTGATTTTAACGTGTTGCCAACCTATTTATCATCGCGAAAAATGTGACGCGCGGGTCGCAGCAGGCATGACAAGGGGGTCGTGTCGAGGTGCTCAGGCGACCAGGCCGTGATGGATGGCGTAGCGTATCAATTCCGCATTGCTCCTGATCTGCAGCTTCGTGAAGATACGGCTGCGATAGGTATTGACCGAGCTGATGCTGATGTCGAGCCTGGCCGCCACCTGCTTGACTGGATGACCCATTGCCAGCAGGCGCAACACCTGCAGCTCACGTTCGGTCAGGCGCTCATGGGCGTGGCGAGGTTTGGGGGAAGACACCTCGTGGACCAGCAGCTTGGCCAGGCCGTCGCTCAGGTAGCTCCCGCCCGCATAGACGTTATGAATGGCTTTCAGCACGATATCGACCGTCAGCGATTTCGGAATATAGCCTGCGGCGCCGAGCTTCAAGACGGCAATGCCATAACGTTCTTCGCTGTGTGAACTCAGCACGAGTACCCGAAGGCCGGGAAAGCGTTCGACGACCGTCCGCAACGCATCCAGCTCATGGATGGGGCTGAGGGTGAGGTCGAGCAGCAGGAGGTCGGTTTCCGTGTTTTCAAGCACGGTCAGCGTCGATTCCAGGTCCGCAGCCTCCCCCACCAGAACGATTTCGGGGTCGACAGACAGCACCTTCTTGACGCCTTCACGCACCAACTGGTGGTCGTCAGCGATGACAACTCTGATCATTGATGATTGCCGGGTAAAGAAAAGTTCGTGTAAGAGGATGTTAGCAAAAATGAAATAAACATGCCGTTTGAATGGAAGCGTGGCCCTGCCGCCGGACATGGAAGCGCCACATCGCGGGCAGTCCGCGATGATATGAACTTCGAATGCGGCGCGCGATGAGCAAAGTCGCGACAGCGTGTCGCAATCTATCCGACTTCATCGCCGGCATTTGTCCCAGTAAGCTGCACGGTTTCTTTCCCATGCTGTGCTCCAGCAGGACACCAACTTGGACAAGCTGCCCCTGCATGAGCCCACGCCACGCGTGCGCGTCCTCGTCGTCGACGACAACGCCGATGCCGCCGACATCCTGGCCACCCTGCTGGCGCTCTTCGATTGCACTATAGAGGTTGCCTATTCGGGCAGCGAGGCGCTCGCCCGTGGCGACGCGCTGCATCCCCAGCTGGTCATCCTCGACATCGGCATGCCCGGCATGGACGGTTGCGAAACTGCGCGGCGCATGCGTGAACGGCCCTGGGGACCGCAGGCCTGCATTGCGGCACTGACGGCATGGAGCGACAATGACCTGCCATGCTGCCCCATCCAGGCAGGCATGGATTTCCACTTCACCAAGCCAATCAAGGTCGACGTACTGGTCGACATCCTGGCGCGCCTGCGCGCGTGAGCGCGCCCTTTCGGGACGTGCATGTGCCAAGCCTTGTGCTATCGTGAAATTATTAGTGACATTTACGCAAAGCGTCCAGGAAAACGAACGAGCATGGCGAACGACGCAGCCAGGATGGAGAAGACCGCGGAACTGGCGCGTATCGCGTCCAGCGAAGACTGGGCCATGCTCAGCCTTCACTTGCCCGACGGCAGTGCACCGCAACGCTTTTGCACGGAAGGCAACCCGGCTGTCCACGCAGCGCTCGAGGCGCTCGAAGCACAGGTAAGCGCGGAAGCGTGCGCACTGCCCGACCTGCGCCTCAGCGGGTTGCCGCCTGCCTGCCGGGAACTGGCGGAGCGCGCCGGCGTGCGCAGCTACCGCGCGGTCCGGCGCAGCTTCCCCTACGGGACGGAACAGGGCACCTGCGTGCTGGCCGTCGCCGGCGCACATCCGCGCGAACCGGCGGCCGACTCCGGGCTGGGCTTGACCGCCGACCTGTTCGTGGACAGTGTGTCGGCGCGTGCAGGCGGGATGGCCGGTGGCGCACATGACGCCGACGCCATGTTCGGATTCCATCCTGCCGCCGGCGCAGTAACGGCGCCGCGCAACGAGTCTGCGCAGGCGCAGGAACAGTTCCGCCTGCTGTTCGAGTCCGCGCCAGGCCTCTATCTGGTACTGGCGCCCGACAGCTTCCGCATCGTGGCGGCCAGCAATGCCTATCTCGAGGCGACCATGGTCACGCGCGAGCAGATCATCGGCCGCGCCATGTTCGACGTGTTCCCCGACGACCCCGACGATGAGGATGAGGATGACGACGACCACGACGGCGGCGTCGCGGCGCTGAGCGCATCGCTGCAGCGTGTGCGGCAGACCCGCGTTCCCGACGTGATGGCGGTGCAGCGCTATCCGATCCGCCGGCCGGGAGGAATGTTCGAGGTGCGCTATTGGAGCCCGGTCAACTCCCCTGTCCTGGACGCGGATGGACGTGTCATGTTCATCATCCATCGGGTCGAAGACGTGACCGACTACGTGCTGACGCACAGGCCCCTGGACACCGACGCACCCCATGCCAAGACCACCCGGCTCGAAGCGGAAATCGTGCTGCGCTCGTACGAGCTCAAGCGCATGGCCGATTCGCTGGCGCTGAGCGAGCAGCGGCTGCGCTATGTCACGCGCGCCACCAACGACGTGGTCTGGGATTGGAGCATGGCGGACGATGCCCTGTGGTGCAGCCGCAGTGCACTGGAACCGCTCGGCAGCGCGCTGGCGCGCTCGACCCGCCTGGCGGATTGGGAGGCCTGCATCCACCCCGACGATCGCGAGCGGGTCGGCGCGAGCCTGCATGCGGGCGTGGCCGCCGGGCGCGAAAACTGGGCCGCAGAATACCGGCTCCGCCTGCCGGGGGACGTGGAGCGCCAGGTGCTGCATCGCTGCTTCATGGTCATCGACGAGGAAGGCAAGCCGCAGCGGATGGTCGGCAGCATCGCCGACCTGACCGAGCAGAAGCGCCAGGAGGCGCGCCTGCGCATGCAGGCCGAAATGCTCGACTATGCGACCGATGCCATCCTGGTGCGGGACCTCGACAACCGGATGCTCTACTGGAACCAGGCTGCCGCCGCGCGCTACGGCTGGAGCAGCGACGAGGTCATCGGACGGAACGTGAGCGAGACCCTGTATGCCCAGTGTGCGCCTTCCGATTTCCAGCATGCGATGCAGGTGCTGATGCGGCACGGCGACTATTCCGGCCGCATGGTGCACGCGGCGGCGGACGGCCGCACCTTCGTCGTTCATGTGCACTGGATCCTGGTGCGTCGCGAAGATGGCACGCCGCGTGCGATCCTGTCCGTGGTGACCGACCTGAGCGAGCGGATCGCACTGGAGCAGCGCCTGCTGCAGATCCAGAAGCTCGAATCGCTCGGCCGCCTGACCGGCGGCCTGGCGCACGACTTCAACAACTGGCTGACCGTGATCCTCGGCAGCGCCGAAGAACTGGTCGAAGCGCTCGAGGCGCAGCCGGCCTTGCGCGACATCGCCCACATGATCCAGCTGGCCGGCGAGCGCGGCGCGGAACTGACACGCCGCCTGCTGGCGTTTGCACGCAGGCAGCCGCTGACGCCGCAAATCCTGGCCGTCGGCGAAGCCATCGAGTCGATCCGCCCGCTGATCGCGCGCAGCCTGCCCGAGAATATCGAGCTCCAGTTGCTGGACATGGAACGCCACTGGTGCGTGTATGCCGACCGCGCGCAGCTCGAAGCAGCCATCGTGAACCTCTGTATCAATGCGCGCGACGCCATGCCCGACGGCGGGAAGCTGATCATCCAGCTCCAGCTGGTCGAGATGGAAGAGCAGCTGGATGAGCTGAGCAAGCCGCTGCCGCCGGGCGAGTACGTCGTGATCGCCGTTGCGGACAACGGCCATGGCATTCCCCAGGATGTGATGGAGCATGTGTTCGAACCCTTTTTCACGACCAAGGACGAAGCATCCGGCAGCGGGCTCGGCTTGAGCATGGTCTACGGCTTCGTCAAGCAGTCCAATGGCGACGTCACGATCTACTCCGAGCCGGGCGAGGGCACGCAGGTAAAACTGTACCTGCCGCGCGCGTACAGCGAACCCGAGGCGCGGCCCGAACTTGCCACGGCTGCCGGCACGCCGCCCCCACGCGGATGCGCCGTTCTCCTGGTCGAGGACGATCCGATCGTCCGTGCGCATATCTACGCCCTGTTGCGCGAGCTCGGGTGCGAGGTCACGGAAGCTTCCAGGGCCGAAGAAGCGCTGGCGCGGCTGGCGGACGGACAGCCCTTCGACCTGCTGTTTACGGATGTCGTCATGCCCGGCATTTCCGGCATCGAACTTGCCGCGCAAGCACGCGCAATGCGGCCTGGATTGCGTATCCTGCTGAGCTCCGGCTACACCTTCGAGGCCATGCCGCACCAGGATGCACTGGGACCGGACATCCGGTTCCTGAACAAACCGTACGGAAAGACCGTCCTGGCGCAGGTGCTGTCGGAAGTGCTCGGCGGCCTGGGGACGGCGCCATGAACTCGCCGGCAGACGGCCAGCGCGAACGCGACCTCGTATGCCGCAGGATGCTGGCGTTCGCCAGCGTGGTCGAGCACCTCGCCATCCCGAACGATTTGTCCGCCCTGGGAAGCCAGATGCTCGCTTCCCTGCGCGACGACGTCGACGCACTGGTCATCTACCTCGTCAATGCGGACGGGAGCCTGTCCTTGCTGCTGCACGCAGGCTGCCGGCAGCCTCCGCCTGCGCATGCCGCCGACCTGAAGACGGTCCTGGACGTCGAGCCGGACGAATTTGCCGGCTATGGCGGGCACGCACGCATCGGTGACATCGGCCCGGCTCGCCCGGCCTGGATCGGTGAACACCCGTCCGCGCTGGCGGTCGTGCCGTTCGGCGCCCGGGTTGCGCAGCAGCCGCATGGCCTCGCGCTGTTCATGTTGCGGCATGCCGACCATGCGCCGTCGCTCGCGGCGCTGCTGGAACTGGCCGTGCACAAGCTCTCCCAGGTGCTGATGCGGGACGGCGCGCCGGCCCATGGCCAGGGCGGGACCGGCGCGGGCAAGACCCGGGTACTGCTCATCGATGACGATGAACTCCTGGCCGCCTACGTCAGGCGTATCCTGGAACAGACCGGCTTCGCCTTCGATGCGGCGCACAACGCGCGCGAAGGCTTCGAGCTGGCCAGGTCGATCCAGCCCGATGTGATCCTGGTCGACAAGGTCATGCCGGACCTGGACGGCATCAAGCTGCTGCGCATGATGCGCTGCAACGAGGTGCTCAGCACTGTCCCGGTCATCATGCTGTCCGGCCAGGCCGACGAGACCGCGCGGGTCGCGGCCCTGGGCGCGGGCGCCGACGATTTCGTCGCCAAGCCCTTCAGCGCAAAAGACCTGGTGGCACGGATCGAGGCCAACGTCCGCCTTGTGCGGCTGCGGCGTGACGCGGTGTGGCGCCAGGGCGAGCTGCTGCGGCTGCAGCAGTCGCAACAGGAACTACGCACCTTGCTCGACACGGTCCAGCACGTGCGCGACGACGAGCGGCGCATGCTGGCGCGCGAAGTGCACGACCAGCTCGGCCAGATCCTGACGGCAGCGAAGATCGATATCCGCCTGTTGCAGGATCGCGTCGCGGCGCCCGGCCAGCAGCCGTCCGCACCAGACATCGTGAGGGAACTGACAGCGGTACTATCCAGCGTCGACCTGGCAATCGCCGCGGTGCAGGACATTACGGCGCTGCTGCGGCCGCCCGAGCTCGAGGAAGGCGGCTTGGTGGCGGCGCTGCGCTGGCAGGCAGCCGATCTGCAACGCCGCACCGGCATCGACTTCAGCGTCCTGCATGACCCCGAGAGTTACGTCGAACAGCCGCCTTTCGTGGCGGGGGAATTGCTGCGGATGTGCCAGGAGGCCCTGACCAATGTGTTGCGCCACGCCGGCGCGACGCGCGTCATCATCCAGGTCGCCATGCGTAACGCTTCCCTGCTCGTGCGCATCTGCGACAACGGCGCCGGGATCCCGAGGGAACGCCTGCACGATGCCGGGTCCCTGGGCCTCAAGGGCATGCGCGAGCGCGCCGCCAGCATCCGCGCCAGCATCCGCATCTACGGACGGCGCGGCCGTGGAACGATGGTGGCCATCCGGCGCAGGCTCGCCTACCGTTGACGCGTCAGTCGAATTTCGAGAAATCCGGCTTGCGCTTTTCAAAAAAGGCGGTGAAGGCTTCCTTCGCTTCCGGCGCCAGCAGCATGGCGGCGAAGCGTTCGTTCTCGGCGCCGATGGCGGCTTCGATGTCCTTGATACGCGGACGCTTCATCAGCGCTTTCGTGGTGCGGATCGAGGCGGCCGGCAGCGCGACCAGCTTGGCGGCCTGCTGTTCGGCAAAGGCGCGCAGCTCGGCGGCGGGCAGCACTTTGGTCAGCAAGCCCATCTCGAAAGCCTCTTGCGCGCCGAAGGTTTCGCCCAGCAGCAGCTTTTCGGCCGCGCGCGGGTAGCCGGCCAGTTGTGGCAGCAGCAGCGAGGAGCCGAATTCCGGGCACAGGCCGAGCTGGGTGAAGGGAACCGAGAACTTGGCGTTGTCGGCGGCGTAGACCAGGTCGCAGTGCATCAGCATGGTGGTGCCGATGCCGATGGCGGCGCCGGCCACCGCAGCGATGACCGGCTTGGTCGAGCCGTGCAGCGCGCGCATGAACTGGAAGACCGGGCGGTTTTCGGCGGGGACGCCGGGCACCGGGGCCGAATTCTTCATGAAGTCGTCGAGGTCGTTACCGGCGGTGAAGATCTCCGGTTTGCCGGCGATCAGGATGGCGCGCACGGCGCTGTCTTGCTCTGCTTCGACGAGGGCGTCGGCCATCGATTGGTACATCGCGCCGGTGATGGCGTTCTTGCGTTCGAGGCGGTTGAATTCGATGGTCAAGAGGCCGGCGGCCTTGGTGATCAGCATGTCCATGTTCAGGGAGTCTCCGGAATTTCTTAAGCTGGTTGGACGCGTGGGCGGGGCACGGAAGGCCACTGGCCTACCGTGCCCCGCCCACGCGGTGATACGCTAATCGATGATTAAACGCGTTCGATGATACCGGCTGCGCCCATGCCGGCGCCGACGCACATCGTCACCATGCCGTACTTCAGGTTGTTGCGACGCAGTGCGTGCACGACGGTCGCGGCGCGGATGGCGCCGGTCGCGCCCAGCGGGTGGCCCAGCGCAATCGCGCCACCCATCGGGTTGACCTTGCTGGTGTCCAGACCCAAATCGCGGATCACGGCCAGCGCCTGGGCGGCAAAGGCTTCGTTCAGCTCGATCCAGTCCAGCTGGTCCTGGGTGATGCCGGCAGCGGCCAGCGCCGCGGGAATCGCGACCTTCGGGCCGATGCCCATGATTTCCGGCGGCACGCCGCGCACGGCGAACGAGGAGAACTTGGCCAGCGGGGTCAGGTTGTGCTCGCGCAGGATTTTTTCGCTGACGACGATCAGCGCACCGGCGCCGTCCGACATCTGCGACGAGGTCGCGGCGGTCACCGAGCCCTTGGCGGCGAACACCGGCTTGAGCTTGGCCATGCCCTCCGGGCTGGCATCGGCGCGCGGGCCTTCGTCCAGGTCGACGGTGCGGCGCTTCACGGTGATCTCGCCGGTGGCCAGGTTCGGCGTGCGGGTGACGATCTCGACCGGGGTGATCTCGTCCTTGAAGTAGCCGGCCTGCTGGGCGGCGATGGCGCGGCGGTGCGATTCCAGGCCGAAGGCGTCCTGGTCTTCGCGCGACACCTTCCACTGCTCGGCCACCTTTTCCGCGGTCAGGCCCATGCCGTAGGCCAGGCCCACGTTCTCGTCCCTGAACGTCTCCATATTGATCGACGGATGGTGGCCCATCATCGGGACCATCGACATCGATTCGACGCCGCCGGCGATCATCACGTCGGCTTCGCCCACGCGGATGCGGTCGGCCGCCATCGCCAGGGCGGTGATGCCCGAGGCGCAGTAGCGGTTGACGGTGACGCCGCCCACGGTGTTCGGCAGGCCTGCCAGCACGACGGCGTTACGCGCCACGTTGAAGCCCTGCTCCGCTTCCGGGAACGAGCAGCCGACGATGGCGTCGATGATCAGGGCCGGATCCAGGTTCGGCACGGCGGCCATGGCGCCGCGGATGGCGTGCACCAGCAGGTCATCCGGGCGGGTCTTGTTGAAGAAGCCGCGCGGCGCCTTGCCGATCGGAGTACGAGTCGCTGCGACGATGTATGCGTCTTGAAGTTGTTTGCTCATGATTGGTCGTCCTGTTCTTTGTCAGCGACTTAGTTACGCACTGGCTTGCCGGTCTGCATCATGCCCATGATGCGTTCCTGGGTTTTCGGGTTGGCCAGCAGCTCGATGAAGGCCTTGCGCTCCATGTCGAGCAGCCACTGCTCGGACACCACGCTGCCCTGGTCGATGTCACCGCCGGTCACGATCTCGGCGATCATGTCGCCCAGCTTGTAGTCATAGGCCGAGATGAAGCCGCCGTCACGCATGTTGACCAGCTGGCCGCGGATCGTCGCCCAGCCGTAGCGGCCCGTGACGGTAATCGGACGGCGCATTGGTGCGCGGTAGCCGGCGTCGAACATGGCGCGCGCGGTGGTCTTTGCCACGTGCAGCAGTTCGTACGGGTTGAAGACGATGACGTCGTCTTCCTTCAGGTAGCCCATGGCCTTCGCTTCCAGGGCCGACTTCGACACCTGCGCGGTGGCCGCGTTGGTGAAGCCGGTCTTCAGGAATTGCAGGATGTCGTTGCCCTTCGCTTCGGTGAAGGCGCGCACGGCCGCTTCCTTCAGGCCGCCGCCGGCCGGCACCAGGCCGACGCCGACTTCGACCAGGCCGATGTAGGACTCGATCGAGGCCACGCGCTTCGACGCGTGCAGCATCATCTCGCAGCCGCCGCCCAGCGCCAGGCCTGCGACAGCAGCGACCACCGGGATGTTCGAATACTTCATCTGCATGAAGACGTTCTGCAGGTCGCGCACCATCGGGTCCATCGCCTTGGCGCCGCCCATCATGAATGCCGGCATGGCCGACTGCAGGTCGGCGCCGGCCGAGAAGGCGCCGCCTTCGGCCGCATCGGTGTTCCAGATCACCAGGCCCTTGTAGCCCTTCTCCGCTTCAGCCATGCCGCGCTGCAGGCCCTTCACCACGCCTTCGCCGATGACGTGCATCTTGGTCTTGAGCGAGATGATGAGGACATCGTCGCCCGAGTGCCACAGGCGCACCGAATCGTCCTCGAACACGGTGGTGCCGAAGGTCTTCGGATCGACGGTGGTCGAGCCGGCCACCGGGGCGCGGAACTGCTGGCGCTGGTACACCGGCAGGTCGGACACCGGAACATAGGCGTTCTTCGAGGCCGAGTACGAACCTTCGGCGGTGTGCACGCCCTTCTCGGCGACCGGGGCTTCGAACACCCAGCTTGGGAGCGGTGCGTTGACCAAAGCCTTGCCGCTGTCGATGTCTTCCTTCACCCACTGGGCAATTTGCGTCCAGCCGGCGGCCTGCCAGGTTTCGAACGGACCGACGCTCCAGCCGAAGCCCCAGCGCATCGCGAAGTCGATATCGCGCGCGTTGTCGGCGATGGTGTCGAGGTGGACCGCGATGTAGTGGAAGGCGTCGCGGAAGATCGCCCACAGGAACTGCGCCTGCGGGTTGGTCGATTCGCGCATGGCCTTGAACTTCTTGACCGGGTCTTTCTCTTTCAGGATGCGGGCGACGATGTCGGCCGCCTTGGCGCCGCCTGCCACGTATTCGCCGGTGGCGAAGTCGAGGCGCTGGATCTCCTTGCCGACCTTCTTGTAGAAGCCGCCGCCGGTCTTCTGGCCCAGCGCGCCCTTCTCGATCAGCTTGGCCAGCACGTCCGGGGTCTTGTACAGGCTGAAGAACGGGTCGTCCTGCAGGGTGTCCTGCATGGTCTTGATGACGTGGCCCATGGTGTCCAGGCCCACGACGTCGGCGGTGCGGAAGGTGCCCGACTTGGCGCGGCCCAGCTTGGCGCCGGTGAGGTCGTCGACCACGTCCACCGACAGGCCGAACTTCTCGGCTTCGTGGATGGTGGCCAGCATGCCGAAGATGCCGACGCGGTTGGCGATGAAGTTCGGGGTGTCTTTCGCCCGCACCACGCCCTTGCCCAGGGTCGAGGTCAGGAAGGTTTCCAGCTGGTCCAGGATTTCCGGACGGGTGCTGGTGGTCGGGATCAGTTCGACCAGGTGCATGTAGCGCGGCGGGTTGAAGAAGTGCACGCCGCAGAAGCGCGCCTTCAGTTCTTCGTCGAAGCCTTCGGCCAGCTTGTTGATCGACAGGCCCGAGGTATTCGATGCGAAGATCGCGTTCGGGGCAATGTGCGGCGCGACCTTCTTGTACAGGTCGTGTTTCCAGTCCATGCGCTCGGCGATGGCTTCGATGATCAGGTCGCAGCCTGCCAGCACCTCGAGGTTGTCCTCGTAGTTGGCCACTTCGATCAGGGCCGCGTCGTCCTTGTTGCCCAGCGGGGCCGGCGACAGTTTCTTCAGGTTCTCGATGGCGCGCAGGACGATGCCGTTCTTGGCGCCTTCCTTTGCCGGCAGGTCGAACAGCACGACCGGCACCTTGGCGTTCACGCAGTGCGCAGCGATCTGCGCGCCCATCACGCCGGCGCCCAGCACGGCGACTTTCTTCACGATGAAATTGGACATGTAAGTATTCCTTGAGTGTGCGTGATGAGTGTTAGAACAGGTCTGCGTCCATGGCCAGCAGGTTCGATGCGCCCGAACGAGCCTGGCGGATCAGCATGGCGGTTTCCGGGTACAGGCGGGCGAAGTAGAAGCGCGCGGTGTGCAGCTTGGCAACGTAGAATTTGTCGTCCGAATCCTGCTTGGCCAGCGCGATCTTCGCCATCTGCGCGAAGAAGTAGCTGAACACCAGATGGCCCACGACGCGCAGGTAAGGCACGGCGGCGGCGCCGACTTCGTCCTGGTTCTGGAAAGCCTTCATGCCGATTTCCATGGTCAGCTTGCCGACCTTGTCGCCCAGCTCGCCCAGCGGGGTCACGAACTCGGACATCGACTCGTCCAGGCCGTTCTCTTCGACGAAAGCCTTGATCTTCTCGCCGAAGGCACGCAGCTTGGTGCCGTTGTCCATCAGGATCTTCCGGCCCAGCAGGTCGAGCGACTGCACGGTGTTGGTGCCTTCGTAGATCATGTTGATGCGGGCGTCGCGCACGTACTGCTCCATGCCCCACTCGCTGATGTAGCCGTGGCCGCCGTACACCTGCATCGCTTCCGAGGTGGCGATCCAGCCGTTGTCGGTGATGAAGGCCTTCACGATCGGGGTCAAGAGTGCGACTTCGCCCGCGGCTTCCTTGCGCACTTCTTCGTCCGGATGGTTCAGTTCACGGTCGATCTGCAGCGCGATGTACGAGGTCAGGGCGCGCGCGCCTTCGGCGTAGGCCTTGGCGGTCAGCAGCATGCGCCGCACGTCCGGGTGCACGATGATCGGGTCGGCCGGCTTGTCCGGTGCCTTCGGGCCCGACAGCGAACGCATCTGGATGCGTTCCTTGGCGTAGACCAGCGCGTTCTGGTACGCGACTTCGGTCAGGCCCAGCGACTGCATGCCGACGCCCAGGCGGGCGGCGTTCATGAACACGAACATCGCCTGCAGGCCCTTGTGCGGCTGGCCGATCAGGGTGCCGATCGCGCCGTCCAGGTTCATCTGGCAGGTGGAGTTGGCGTGGATGCCCATTTTCTCTTCGATGGCGCCGCAGGCGATGCCGTTGCGCTCGCCGAGCGAGCCGTCGGCATTCACCTTGAACTTCGGCACCAGGAACAGCGAGATGCCCTTCGAGCCTTCCGGTGCGTCCGGCAGGCGCGCCAGCACCAGGTGAACGATATTGTCGGACATGTCGTGTTCGCCGGCCGAGATGAAGATCTTGGAACCGGTGATGCTGTAGCTGCCGTCGGTTTGCGGCTCGGCCTTGGTGCGCAGCAGGCCCAGGTCGGTGC
Source organism: Telluria sp. PB2R4 (assembly GCF_059685695.1). Classification (NCBI taxonomy): domain Bacteria; kingdom Pseudomonadati; phylum Pseudomonadota; class Betaproteobacteria; order Burkholderiales; family Oxalobacteraceae; genus Telluria; species Telluria sp. PB2R4. Next base: position 195,103 of record NZ_JCASIC010000010.1, read on the forward strand.
CGCAGTGCGCTTCGGTCAGGCACATGGTGCCGGTCCACTCGCCCGAGACCAGCTTCGGCAGGAACAGCTTCTTCTGCTCGTCGGTGCCGTGCTCCTTCAGGCACTCGTAGGCGCCGTGCGACAGGCCCGGGTACATGGTCCATGCCTGGTTCGACGAGTTCAGCATCTCGTAGAACGAGTTGTTCAGCGAGACCGGCAGGCCCTGGCCGCCGTATTCCGGATCGCACGCCAGCGCGGCCCAGCCGCCTTCGACATACTGTTTATACGCTTCCTTGAAGCCCTTCGGGGTGGTGACGGCCTTGGTGGCGGCGTCGAAATGGCAGCCTTCGCGGTCGCCCGAGTGGTTCAGCGGGAACAGCACCTCTTGCGTGAACTTCGCACCTTCCTCGAGCACCTGGTTGATGATGTCGGCGTCGATTTCCTGGTAGGCAGGCAGGTTCTTGAACTCTTCGCTGACATTGAGGAATTCGTGCAGAACGAACTGCATATCCCGGATTGGCGCGACGTACTGACCCATGGTTTTCTCCTGACGAAGGTAAAAGTGTAGTTGACTGCCGGCGCTGGTAATGATTACTGCGGCGCCGGGGTGCCTTGCGGCGGATTGGGGTTACGGTAGTTCTCGACCAGCCGCTCGAAACCGCGGCGTGCACGTTCGACCGAGCCCGGCATGCGCAGGAAGCGCGCGTCGTGATGCAGGGCCAGGATCAGCCCGTACATCTCGTACACCAGCTGCTCGGCATCGGTGTCGGGCCGCAGGTGGCCGACCTCGACCGCCTGGCGCGCACTGCGCTGCAGGGCGCCCTGCCAGGCCTGCACCATCTTGACCAGCTCCTCGCGGATCGGGCCTGGACGGTCGTCGTACTCGACGGCGCCGCTGATGTAGATGCAGCCGGATGCGATCTCGACCGACACCCGCTCGAGCCAGCGGTCGAACATCGACTGCAGGCGCGGCAGGCCGCGCGGCTCGCGCACGCTCGGGAAGAACACTTCCTGCTCGAAGCGGTGGTGATACAGCTTGACGACTTCCAGCTGCAGGTCCTCGCGCGAACCGAAGTGCGCGAACACGCCGGATTTGCTCATGTTCATCCGGTCGGCCAGCAGGCCGATGGTCAGGCCCTCCAGGCCGTCGCGGCTCGACAGCTCGAGCGCCACGTCGAGAATCGCTGCCCGCGTGAGTTCGCCCTTGCGCATGAATTTTGCTGAAGTAGTGATAGCGGCCCCTGAATCGAAAAAATCCGAACGCTCGTACTATTATCTACCAGAGATGAAATGTCAAACGGGAACTTAGAGGCGAGATTCTATTGATGCAGGCCAAGGGCGGGCGAGATGGAGCGCCCGCGCGGCATCTCCGCCACGATGTGGCGGAGACAAGCTTGTCGCAGATGTAAAGGTAACCGATTTTCGGGGCGTGTGGCGTACGCGGGCGTGGCCGGACGCTTTATATTTACCCGGCCGATGCCTTCAGGTGGCCAGCGCGCGCAGCACCAGCCCGGTCACGTAGGCGCCATAGGTGCCGAGCGCGTAGCCGAGCACCGCCAGCAGCACGCCCACCGGCGCCAGGGCCGGATGGAAGGCGCTGGCCACCACCGGTGCCGATGCGGCGCCGCCTACATTGGCCTGCGAGCCGACCGCCAGGAAGAACAGCGGCGCGCGGATCAGCTTTGCCATCAGGAGCAGCAGGCCGCCGTGCACGCAGATCCAGATCAGGCCCAGCACGAACAGCCATGGCCGGTCGAGCAGCGCGTTCAGGTCCATCTGCATGCCGATGGTCGCCACCAGGAAGTACAGCATGGCCGAACCGATCTTCGATGCGCCCGCCCCTTCCAGGCTGCGCGCGCGCGTAAAACTGAGCAGCAGGCCGATGGTCGTGGCGAACACCACGATCCAGAAGAAGGACGAGGTCAGGCTGTAGTCCTGCAGCCGCCATTCGGCCGGCAGGCCGGCGATCCAGCCGACGGTGGGGCCGGTCAACGCATGCGACAGGCCGGTGGCGCCGATGCCCACCGCCAGGATCACCATCAAGTCGGTCAGGCTCGGCATGCGCGCGTGTTCGGCCTGGAAGCTTTCGATGCGCGTTTTCAGCGCGTTGATGGCGCTCAGGTCGGCGCCGGTCCAGCGGTCGAAGGCCTGGGCACGCCCCGTTATGAACAGCAGCACCGCCGTCCACACGTTCGCGACCAGCACGTCGACGGCGACAAACTGGCCGAACACGTTGGCGTCGACCTCGAACACCTCCTTCATCGCTGCCTGGTTGGCGCCGCCGCCGATCCATGCCCCGGTAATGGTGGTCATGCCGCGCCAGGTTTCGCCGGCGACCGTCTCCGGATGGATGACGCGCATGAGCTCGAACGACACGATCGCCCCCAGCATGATGCCGGCGGTACCGGTCAGGAACATGATGATGGCCTTGGGGCCGAGCCGCACGATGGCGCCGAAGTCGATCGCGATGCACAGCAGGACCAGCGCGCTGGGGAGCAGGTAGTCGCGCGCCACCGGATACAGTTTCGACAGGCTGCCGTCGATGACGCCCAGGGTGTTCAGGATGGCCGGGATCAGGTAGCACAGCAGCAGGGCCGGCACGTAGGTATATAACTTCTTCCACAAGCCGTCGGACCGCGAGGCGGTCCAGAACACGCAGCCCAGGATGGTGGCGAGTATGCCGAGCACGACGGCATCGTTGGTGACGAGAGGAACAGCAGTTTGCATGGGATGATCATCGAGAGCTGCCGGACATCGCGCCGGGCGCAACCCGCGGTGATGCCCGACCGGAAGCCTGGCGGCCGGGAACGGGCATTTTACATTCTCGAAAGAAAATGCAAACTGAAATCTGGCGGGCGCGGCGGCCCGGCAGTCTATTCGTCGCCGATGCGGGTCATGGCGCGGCGGTCGCGCTTGGTCGGCCGCCCCTTGATGTCCAGGCTGGGTTCGGGGAACAGCCGGCGCGCCGTCTTGTCGTTCTCGCGCTTGGCGATGCTTTCGTCGGTTTCAAAATAGAGCGTGCGCGCCACCGGCGCGGGCCCGCGCTTGTCGGAGATGGCGGCGACGATGACTTCCCAGCGGTCCGACCCGTTGTCGATGACCAGCTTGTCGTTCACCTTGACGTTGCGCGAAGGCTTGACCGGCTCGCCCTCGACGCGCACGCGGCCGCGATCGATCGCGTCGGTCGCCATCGAGCGCGTCTTGAAAAAGCGCGCCGCCCACAGCCATTTGTCGAGTCGTACGTTGTTGTCTTCCATGGTGTTCCTCCTGCTTTCGGGCAGCTTCCATTCATGCATAGCCGATCGCGAAGACCCGCATGACCAGTTTATACATCATGTAGGCCAATCCGTAGCTGGCACGCCGGATCCAGCCGATGCCGGCGAAATCCTCGGCCCGCACCGGAACACCGTCAAGGATGCCGCGCTCGATGTGCGCGCGCACGGTGGCGGCGAAACGCTGGTCCAGCACCACCACGTTGGCTTCCTGGTTCAGGAACAGCGACAGGCCGTCGCAATTGCTCGAGCCGACCGTGGCCCAGTCGTCGTCGACCACCGCGACCTTGGCGTGCAGCTGGGTCTTCTGGTACTCGACCACGCGGATGCCGTCCTGCAGCAGCTTCGGGTAGAAGGAGTGGGCCACCATGTCCTGGATGCGGAACTCCCCGACTCCGATCAGCAAGGTGACCTGCACCCCGCGCCGCGCCGCGTGGGCCAGCGCCTTGCGGAACTTGCGTCCCGGGGCGAAGTACGGCGTGGCCAGCAGCACGCTTTCCTTGGCGCGCCCCAAGGCTTGCAGGTAGGCGCGCTGGATGGTGGAACGGTTGCGCAGGTTGTCGCGCACGACGAACGCCGCGCGCGCCGGATAGGCGCAGGACTGCGGCGGCTCCTTGCGCATTTCCTTGAACAGTTCGATGCGCTGCTTCAGCTTCAGGCGTCCGGCGCGCAGCCACTGCCCTTGCGCCTCGTCGTGGATCTCGGCCACCAGTGGGCCTGCTACCCGTACGGTAAAGTCCCAGCGCGGCGCCGGCAGGCGGTGGCGGTCGGCGTGGTCGCATTGCCAGTCGTCGTTGACGTTGATGCCGCCGACAAAAGCGATGGCGCGGTCCACCACCACGATCTTGCGGTGCGAGCGCGCGATGCCGCGCTTGCACCAGGGGTTGAAGACGCGGTACTGCACCCCCGCCTCGGCGAGCACCGCGCCCAGGCGCGTGGCCGGCCGGTGCTCGGTCCCGATCCAGTCGACCAGGACGCGCACCTTGACTCCGCGCTGCGCGGCCCGGGTCAGCGCATCGCGTACCGTGACGGCGGTCTCGTCCTCGGCGAAAATGTAGGTTTCGAACAGGATGTCATTTTCCGCTGCATCGATGGCCGCGATCAGGGCCGGGAAGAAAGCGGTGCCGCTTTCCAGCAGGGTGACCTCGTTGTTGTCGACAAAGCTGACGTGGCGCATGGCAGCTAGGAGAGCTGCAGTTCGGCCACGATCGGTGCGTGGTCGGACAGCTTGGCCCACAGCGCGCCGTGCATCACCTGGGCGTTGTCGACCTTGAAGCCGCGCACGTAGATGCGGTCGAGGCGGAACCAGGGCAGCATGGCCGGAAAGGTGCGCGCCGGCGCCAGCCGCGGCTGGCGGCCCGCCCAGCTGCGCACCATGTCGCCCAGCGGCGACTTCGGACCCAGTTCGTCGAACACCTCGGTCACGCCGAGCGCGTTGCGCAGGCGGTCGCTGAGGATATTGCGCCAATCATTGAAGTCGCCCGCAATGATCACCGGCTCCCCATGCGAGGAAGTATTGACGTGCTCGATCAGGGCGTCGGCCTGGCGCCCGCGGCCGGCCTCGAACAGGCCGAGGTGCACCACGTAGCAGTGGACCCGGCCAGCCTGCGTGTTCAGCACGCAGTGCAGGATGCCGCGCTGCTCGTAGGCGTGGTCGGAGACGTCGTGGTTATGCGAATTCTCGATCGGGAAGGCGCTCAGCAGCGCATTGCCGTGGTGGCCATGGTCGTAGACGGCATTCATGCCGTAGGCGCTGTGGTGTTTCTCGTTCTTGAAATAATCGTATTGCGCGGTTTCGGGCCAGTGCCGATGCGCGAGGTCTTCCTTGCCGTAGCGCGCCTGGAAACGGTCATGCCGCCCCTGCACTTCCTGTAGAAAGACGATATCAGCGTTGAACTCGGCGATTGCTTTCTTGAGGGCGATCACCCGGGGCGTACTGCGTAGTGAAGAGACGCCCTTGTGAATGTTGTAGGTAGCCACACGAATTTTCATGGGAACATTCTAACCGCATCGGGCGGTTGTCCTCGTGGAACGAGGCCCAATTGTGCGCTGCCGGGTGATTCGCTTTCGGGCCTGGCCCGCCGTGTTCAGCCAAATGCCATCTGGCCGGACATGGCCTCGTGGCCGCTCACCATCATGCGGCGTGGACGCGCCGATGCCTGGATCACTTCGTCGTTCGACAGCAGAGGGCCGGACAAGCGCAGGCCGGACAACAGGTCAATCTGGATGCAGCCGTTATCAATGCTGATCTCTTTTACCTTGCCATCGTGCTTCAGTTCAACGTCCATGTTTTTCTCCCTGGTGATCTAGTTAGAGTTGCGTCGCGAAAATTGACTGCAGGCGACTTCATTGACGATATGCCAGAGATTGACCCCTGTCAAACGACGAATCTATCGTGCAGCTTGGAAATTGCCTAATTTCCTTCAGTCAATTAATTACGAAAATGGCTTCATAAAACTCAGCAATATCCGTAAAAACAACAGTTTATGGGGTCAAAATGGCATCAAAAGAGCGCTAACGCACAGAAATGACCGCAGAAACTGCATAACCGTTCGCAAATAAAAATTTGGCTACTGTTGTGGTATCACTACAGTTTATTTTCCGCGCGGAATTATTGCCAACCCCACGCCAGGGGGAGTTTCGATAACTTACAGGGTATGCGCGGGCAACTGCAGGATGGCTTCGGCATTGGACGACGAGAAGCAGCGGTCGGCGGCTTCGAGCCAGGGCAGCCAGGCGTACTGCGTGTGTTCGCGCGGACTCAGGATCACTGGAATGTCACGCGGTACGCAGACCGAGAACACGTGCTCGGTATTGTGGGTGACGCCGGGCGCGTAGCGGTGGCGCCAGACGGGGTAGATTTCGTAGATGTTGGCGAGCTGCCAGTCGTGCAGGCGGATGTTGTCTCCGTCGGCCACGATGCCGGTTTCCTCGAACAGTTCGCGGGTAGCGGTGTGCAGCAAGGGTTCGTCGTGGGCGTCGAGCGAGCCGGTGACGGATTGCCAGAAACCCGGACGGTCGGCGCGTTCGATCAACAGCACCTCCATGGCGGAGGTGTGGATGACGACCAGGACCGACTCGGGGATTTTGTGGGGCATGAGGGCAGATAAAACAAACGCGGGCGCAGCCGATGTATTGGCCAGGCCCGCGTGAGTTGGACGCGCGGTCGGCAAAGCCGACCGCGCTACTTAAGCGACTTTGGTCTCGTTACGCAGGCGGATGTGCAGTTCCTTGAGCTGCTTCTCGTCGACTTCCGACGGCGCGTTGGTCAGGAGGCACTGCGCGCGCTGGGTCTTCGGGAAGGCGATCACGTCGCGAATCGATTCCGAACCGGTCATCAGGGTGATCAGGCGATCCAGGCCGAAGGCCAGGCCACCGTGCGGCGGCGCGCCGTACTGCAGGGCGTCGAGCAGGAAGCCGAACTTCAGCTGCGCTTCCTCGGCGTCGATCTTGAGGGCGCGGAACACCTTGCTCTGGACTTCTTCACGGTGGATACGGATCGAACCGCCGCCCAGCTCCCAGCCGTTCAGGACCATGTCATAGGCCTTGGCGACGCAGGCGCCCGGATTGGTCTCGAGCATGTCTTCGTGACCGTCCTTCGGTGCGGTGAACGGGTGGTGGGTCGCGGTCCAGCGGTTCGATTCCTCGTCGTGCTCGAACATCGGGAAGTCGATCACCCACAGCGGCGCCCAGACGTCGTCGAACACGCCGGCCTTCTTGCCGAACTCCGAGTGGCCGATCTTCACGCGCAGCGCGCCGATGGCGTCGTTGACGACTTTCGCCTTGTCGGCGCCGAAGAAGATCAGGTCGCCGTCTTCAGCCTTGGTCAGTTCCAGGATCTGGGCAAGGACTTCGTCGGAGATGTTCTTGACGATCGGCGACTGCAGGCCGTCACGGCCCTTGGCCTTCTCGTTGACCTTGATGTAGGCCAGGCCCTTGGCGCCGTAGATGGCGACGAACTGGGTGTACGCGTCGATTTCCGAACGCGGCATCGAGGCGCCCTGCGGCACCCGCATGCCGACCACACGGCCGCCGGTCATGTTGGCGGCGCTGTTGAACACCTTGAACTCGACCGACTTCATCAGCTCGGTCAGTTCGGTGAATTCGAGCTTGACGCGCATGTCCGGCTTGTCCGAGCCGTACATGCCCATGGCGGTGGCGAAGTCCATCACCGGGAACGGGTTCGGCAGGTCGATGCCGGCCGCGTTCTTGAACACGACGCGCATCATGTCTTCGAACAGGTCACGGATTTCCTGTTCGGTCAGGAACGAGGTTTCGCAGTCGATCTGGGTGAATTCCGGCTGGCGGTCGGCGCGCAGGTCTTCGTCGCGGAAGCACTTGGTGATCTGGTAGTAGCGGTCGAAGTTGGCGACCATCAGCAGCTGCTTGAACAGCTGCGGCGACTGCGGCAGCGCGAAGAAGTTGCCCGGGTTGACGCGCGACGGCACCAGGTAGTCGCGGGCGCCTTCCGGGGTCGACTTGGTCAGCATCGGGGTCTCGATGTCGATGAAGCCCAGGTTGTCGAGGTACTTGCGCACTTCCATCGACACCTTGTAGCGCAGGCGCAGGTTGTGCTGCATCTGGTTGCGGCGCAGGTCGAGCACGCGGTGGGTCAGGCGGGTGGTTTCCGACAGGTTGTCGTCGTCCAGCTGGAACGGCACCGGCACCGATGCGTTCAGCACTTCCAGGGCGGTGGTGTTGATCTCGATCTTGCCCGACTTCAGGTTGGCATTGGCGGTGCCTTCCAGGCGGTTCACCACGGTGCCGGTGATGCGCAGGCAGTACTCGTTGCGCACGTGTTCCGCGGCCTTGAACACCTCGGCGTTATCCGGGTGGCAGACCACCTGCACCAGGCCTTCGCGGTCGCGCAGGTCGATGAAGATCACGCCGCCGTGGTCGCGGCGACGGTGCACCCAGCCGCACAGGCTGACGGTTTGGCCCAGCAGTTCCTCGGTGACGAGGCCGCAGTAGTTGGTACGCATGGAGGACATAATTTTCGTTCCAGGTTGGTTATTCATTCAGAGGCCGCCACCGTAGCCGGCGACCTGTTCTTGGATGCTGCGTTTTCTTTATTCCGGAGCGACCACGCCCATCGAGACGATGTGCTTCAGGGCCGCGTCCACGGACATGTTCAGTTCGACGACCTTGCTGCGTTCCATCATCAGGAAGAAGCCCGAGGTCGGGTTCGGGGTGGTCGGCACGTACACGCTCACGTAGTCGCCCACCAGGTGGTTCTTCACGTCGCCGCCCGGCACACCGGTCAGGAAAGCGATGGTATAGGAATCCGCATGCGGGTACGGAATCAGGACCGGCGTGCGGAATGCGTTGCCAGAGGACGAGAACAGCGTGTCCGACACCTGCTTGACGCTGCCGTACAGCGAGCTGACCACCGGGATGCGCTTCATCACGCGGTCGCCCAGGCGCACGATGTAGCCGCCCACCAGGTTATTGGTCAGCAGGCCGGTAATGAAGATGACGGCGATGGTCAGCACTGCCCCGACACCCGGGATGTCGCGGCCGAACATGACTTGCGGCGTCCAGGATTCCGGCACGAACAGCAGCGACTGGTCCAGGGTACTGATGATCATGCTCAGCACCCAGGCCGTAATCACCAGGGGCACCAGCACCAGCAGGCCGGTCAGGAAATATTTACGCATCGCGTTCTCTTGTTCTTTTCGGGCTGCTGATGTCAGGTGCTGCTCTTGTCGCCGCCGCTGGCCGCGGGAGCCGCGGGGGCCGCAGCCGGCGTGCCAGGGCTGCCGCCGCTGTCGGACGCAGGAGCAGCCGGGGTTGCCGGGGCAGCAGCGCCCGCAGCCGTACCGGTGGCCGGCGCGCTGCCGCCGCGGAAATCGGTGACATACCAACCCGTGCCCTTGAGCTGGAAGCCGGCAGCGGTCACCTGTTTTTTAAAGGCTTCCTTGCCGCATGAGGGACAGAGACTCAAAACTGGGTCAGAAATTTTTTGCAGCACATCTTTAGTAAAACCGCATTCGTCGCAGCGGTAGGCGTAAATCGGCATCTGATACTCCGCAAAAATCTCAAAACCCTGAATTATAAAGCTTTTATGGGATGGCTTGCCCTTTTTGGCCGCAGCGGCCGGACCGGGATGCTATGGGTGCCGGCCGCGGGTGTTGTTTTTCTTCCTCGCCACACGATGTTTCGTTTGCTCAACAGCAGGCTCGGGTGATTAAATAGCATCTTTCTTGAGAACATGATGGCAACAGGCAAGCTCTGCTGCTACAAGTTAAGAAGAAACAGAAGATTTTGCGCGGTGCTGCACCGCCGCTGGTCCGTAAAAGAATGCTGTATTTCATGAGCCCGCTTCTTGCGGGCTTTTTCTTTTTGTTAGCGTTGACGTCGGGTTCGTAGGGTGGGCAGGTTCCCTGCCCACGCGGTGATAGTTAACTGCAAGATCATCGCGCACGATAACGGAGCCCGTATCGATCTACGAGAAGCGGGCACCATTGACAATCGTGGTCAGCGGCGTTGCCAGATCATCCAGCGTTCCTTGCCTACGAAGATAGGGATCGAATCGGCCACCGCCGCATCCTCGACGCAATCGAAATACGGCGCCATCAAGGCGTCGAGCTCTTTTCCGTCGATACCGAAAGGCGGACCTTTGACCGTCTGGTCAAAAAAGAAGAAGCCGGCCACCCTGCCCCCGGGCGCCAGCAAGTGGGCCCAGCGCGCCGCCACTTGCGGCCGCATGGCGGGCGGCAAGGCGCACAGGAAGGCGCATTCGTAGATGAGTTCGAGCGGGCGCGCCGGCTGCCAGGCGAAGAAATCCGCCTCGACGATCTTGCCGGCCCACCGCCCCGCCAGTGCCTTGCCGCGCGCCACCGCTTCCGGCGCGAAGTCGATCGCCGTGGCATCCCAGCCGGCGTCGCAGAGAACCACCAGCTCGTAGGCGCTGCCGCAGCCGGGAATCAGGGTGGATAGCGGGTACGGGGAAGCGCTGACAAAATCGCGCAAGGCTTGCGGCACGCCGCCACGGTCCCAGGGCGTAAAGGCGTTGGCGAAGCGCTCGTCCCAGAACTGCGGGCTGAGCGGATCGCGGCTGGTGAAAGCGGGCGGCGCAAGCGCCATTCAGGCCCCGGTGTAGAAGAACCAGCCGATCACGGCCACGCCCAGCGCTCCCGTGGTCAGTCCCAGGAAGGTCATCAGGCCCAGCAGCCGGTTGGTGCGGCGCTGCTCGACCAGCACCATCGCCATCAGCTCGGCCTGGCCCATCGGATGGCCGTTCTGGGTCGCCATGCCGGAATGCGCATGGCGCTCCAGCGTCTGGTGCAGCAGGCGCGGCAGTTGCGGGAAGATGTGGGCGTAGCGCGGCGCCTCGGCGCGCAGGCGCTCGACCATGCCGCGCCAGCCCACCTGCTCGCCCATCCAGCTCTCCAGGTGGGGCCTGGCGGTCTTCCACAGGTCGAGCTCGGGGTCGAGCTGGCGGCCCAGGCCCTCGATGTTGAGCAGCGTCTTCTGCAGCAGCACCAGCTGCGGCTGCACTTCGACGTTGAAGCGGCGCGAGGTCTGAAACAGGCGCAGCAGGATCTGACCGAAGGAAATATCCTTTAGCGGGCGGTCGAAGATCGGCTCGCAGCAGGCGCGCACCGCCGATTCCAGTTCGTCGACGCGGGTGTCGCGCGGCGCCCATCCCGATTCGATGTGGGCCTCGGCCACGCGCTTGTAGTCGCGGCGGAAGAAGGCCAGGAAGTTCTGCGACAGGTAGTCCTTGTCGAAGTCGTTCAGGGTGCCGACGATGCCGAAGTCCAGGGCAATGTAGCGGCCGAAGGTCTCTTTCTCCACCGACACCAGGATGTTCCCCGGGTGCATGTCAGCGTGGAAGAAGCCGTCGCGGAACACCTGGGTGAAGAAGATCTCCACGCCGTCGCTCGACAGTTTTTTCAGGTCGACGCCTTCGGCCGCCAGGCGGTCGATCTGCGACACCGGGATGCCGTTCATGCGTTCCATGACGATCACGCTGCTGGAACAATAGTCCCAGTACATCTCCGGCACCATCAAGAGGTTCGAGTCGGCGAAGTTGCGGCGCAGCTGGCTGGCGTTGGCGGCCTCGCGCATCAGGTCGAGCTCGTCGTGCAGGTACTTGTCGAACTCGGCGACCACTTCGCGCGGCTTCAGGCGGCGGCTTTCCGTCCACACCCGCTCGATCAGGCCGGCGGCCAGGTCCATCAGCGCCAGGTCTTCGTCGATGGTCTTCTTCATGCCGGGACGTAGCACCTTGACCGCGACCTCCAGGCCGTTCTTCAGCGTCGCGAAGTGTACCTGGGCGATCGAGGCCGAGGCCACGGGCGTGCGCTCGAAGCTGGCGAACAATTGATCGGGGTGGGCGCCGAGCGACTCCGTGATCTGGGCGATCGCCAGGTCGGAATCGAAAGGCGGCACCCGGTCCTGCAGCAGCGACAGCTCGTCGGCAATGTCCTGCGGCATCAGGTCACGCCGGGTCGACAGCACCTGGCCGAACTTGATGAAGATCGGTCCCAGTTCCTCGAGCGCCTGGCGCAGGCGGATGGCACGCGGCGAGGTGATGCGGCGCCAGAAGAACACGGTACTCATGAAGCGCGCGGTACGGGGAGCGTGCAGGCTCGTGACCGCGATTTCGTCGAGACCATATTTGGTCGCGACAGTCAGGATTTTCAGCAGGCGCAGGAATTTCAATATCATCGGTTATCCGGACTCAGTATCACGCTCGTCTCGGCGGCGGCGCTCTGCGCGAGGCGCTGCTCCAGCCGGGCGATGCGTTTGGCAGTGCGTTCGACGTCGTCGCGCAGGCGCACCACGTCGGCGGCGAATTCGTTCAGCGCGGCGGGCCGCACCAGGACCGGCCGCTCTTCCAGCAGGAATTCGGCCAGGTTCTCGGCCAGCCGGCGCCCGGCGCCCAGCACGCCGCCGGCGGCGCCGCGCGTGCCCTGCACCAGGTGGCGCGCGCCGATCGGGCCGACCACGCGTTCCAGGTCGTACTCGGCGTCCCAGCGCAGGCCCTTCGACAGCGAAGAGATGGTGTTGGCGAACTCGGCGTCACCCTCGATCTTCACATAGGAGAACGCGCGCTCGCGGTTCTGCGCGATCAGCGGCAGGTCGGTCAGCTTGACGCGGATGGTCACGTTCGCCGGACCATCGCCCTTGCCCGCCTCGAGCATGCCGTCGCGCGCCACGCGCAGGCGCAGTGCAATGTGGCCGGTATCAATACAGGCTTCCTTGCCGGCATGGCGCAGCAGGGCATCGCGCGCCCAGGCTTCCTGGGCCAGCAGATGGTTGATCGTGGCGACCGCTGGGGTCGCCAGCATGGCGGAACTCGGGAACATGGCAGGCATTCTTTATCAAAAAAAACCGCCCGGTGTTAGCGGGCGGTTCGATCTTACCAGTTCGCCGGACACAAACCCGGCGGCACGAAGCTTTACCGGAAAAAATTACGCCACTTGCTGGATGCCGGCGAGGACCCAGCCGCCGGAACCCGACAGCGGCTTGGACATGTTCCAGACTTCCACGAACGGCTCGGCCGGCGCGTTCGGGGCGGTGCGGATCATGCCGTTGAACTGCACGCTGGCCAGGTAGTCGGTGGCGGTGGTCTCGATGCCCAGCAGCTGGCCGTCGATCGTGACCACGTCGGTGAAGTCGGTGGCGCCGTTACGCTCCTGGATCTGCAACTTCAGCTCGGCGAACACTTCCGGCGAGGTGAATTCGCGCAGGTCGTTGGTGTCGCCACGGTCCCAGGCGGCCTGCATGCGGATGAACGAGGCTTTCGCATGGCGCAGGAAGGCGTCCTGGTCGAAGTCGGAAGGCACGCCCCACTGGTTGTGCATGACAGGCGGTTCCGAGCCCGGCTTGCCGAGCGAAACGCCGCCGGCGTGGGCCGATTGCTGGCCCTGGAAGGCCGCCGGGCGGCGCAGGCCGGAACCGATTTCGGGTGTCGCCACGCCGGCTGCCGAGGCATGCGGCGCGGCGCCCGCCGGCACCGGATTGGTATAGCCGCCGCCGAAGGCCGGGTTGGCCGGGGTGTCCTTGCGGCGGAACATGCGCACCACGAACAGCACCGCCAGCGCGAGCAGGCCGATCATGAGGATCGCCGAGATCGCGCTCGCGAGCGCGCCGCCGATGCCGAGGTGCGACAGCAGTGCGCCCAGGCCGAGACCCAGCAGTGCGCCGCCGAGGATGCCCTTCCACATGCTGGGGCGCTTGGCCTGCGCGGCGGCAGCGGCGCCCGCGGCGCCGGCGGCCGGCACCGCGCTTGGCGCGCGCTGCTGCTGGAATCCGGGTGTCGGGGCCGGCGCCGGGGCCGGCATCCGCTGCACGGCCTGCGACTGGCGGCCGATCGAACGCTTGCCGCCCATCGGGCGCGCGGTCGCTTCGGCGATCATCGAGACCGCGGTGATCGCCAGTACCATCGTTGCCACGAGTTTTTTCATGTCCGTTCTTCCTGTTTTAAAGCGTGATACTACAGCTTGATACCGGTGTGTAATGCGGCCACACCCGCCGTCAGGTTGTGATACTGGACCCGCTCCAGTCCCGCATCGAGCATCATGGACTTCAGGGTTTCCTGGTCGGGATGCATGCGGATCGATTCGGCCAGGTAACGGTAGCTCTCGGCGTCGCCGGCGATCTTCTGGCCCATCCACGGCAGCACCGAGAACGAATACAGGTCGTAGGGCTTCTGCAGCGGCGCGATCACTTTCGAGAACTCCAGCACCAGCAGCTTGCCGCCGGGTTTCAATACGCGGCGCATTTCCGCCAGCGCCTGGTCCTTGTGCGTCATGTTGCGCAGGCCAAAGGCCACGCTGACGCGGTCGAAATAATTGTCCGGGAACGGCAGCTTCTCGGCGTCGCACAAGAGAAGTGGGGTCACCAGGCCCTTATTCAATAGTCTATCCCGGCCGACGCGCAGCATCGACTCGTTGATGTCGGTGAGCCAGACCTCGCCGGTGCGGCCCGCCTGCTTCGCAAAGGCCTTGGCCAGGTCGCCGGTGCCGCCGGCGATGTCGAGCACCTTGAAGCCGGGCCGTACCCCAGCCTGCGCGATGGTGAACAGCTTCCAGGCGCGGTGCAGGCCGGCCGACATCAGGTCGTTCATGACGTCGTATTTCGAGGCGACCGAATGGAAGACCTTGGCGACTTCCTGGACCTTCTGGTCCTCGGCGACGGTCTTGTAGCCGAAGTGGGTGGTATTCGTCATATGTGCAGGCAGGTTGGGGTTGCCACATTATACAAGGTGGTCGGGCGGCGCCTGCGTGCAGGGCGTGCACGCTTGCAAGTCATGATGCAACAATGTTGCATCTTGTATAATCGTTAAATTACGCAATTTGCGCTATGCAAGATCCTTCTCATGCGCATCCGAACCCGTCTCCTGATCCTCGTGCTGGCCATCCTGGTGCCCTCCTTCATTGCGGCGGCCCTGGCGGTGGGCTACGTCTATCACGAGGAACAGAAGTCGCAGGTGCAAAGCGTGAGCGAAGCCACGCGCACCTTCGCGCTGATGGTGGACACCGAACTGCGGGCGCATACCGCCATCCTGCACACGCTGGCAGGCTCCCCGGCCCTGCACGAAGGCGACCTGCGCACGTTTTATGATTTCGCGCGGCGCATGGCGCCCACCCCCGAGACCGTCATCGTGCTGGCCGACCTCGATGGGCGCCAGCTGGTCAACACGCGCCGCCCCTTCGGCGCAGCGCTGCCGACGCAGCGCTCGTCGAACGTGGGCGAGCTGATGCGGCGCGGCGGCCCTGCGGGCACCTATGTTTCCGACATGTTCATGGCCCCGATCGGCAAAGTCTACGACTACACGGTGCAAGTGCCGGTCATGGTCGGCGGCGCGCTGCGCTACCACCTGCTGGTGGGCGTCAGCGTGGCGACGCTGCAGAAACTGGTCGAGCGCCAGGATTTCCGCAGTGAATGGATCGTCACCCTGGTCGACCGCCAGGGCAAGGTGCTGGCGCGTTCGCGCCATCCCGAGCGCTTCGTCGGCCACGCGGCCAGTCCGTCGACCCGGCAGCGCCTCCAGGCCACCAGCAAGGGGATCGGCGAAAGCCGCACACTCGACGGGATCGAGGTGCGCGCCTTCTTCGACACGGTGCCGGCATCGAACTGGAAAGTGTTGATCAGCATTCCCATGAGCGAGATCCAGCGCCTGCCCTTGCAGGCCGCCGCCCTGCTGGGCGGACTGATGGCGGCCCTGCTCGCCGCGGGCGTGCTTGCGGCCCACCGTCTGGCGCAGCGGGCCATCCGGCCGATCGAATACCTCGGGCTCGCCGCCGACGAACTCGGCCAGGGCAAGGAACCGGGTTACCAGCCGCAAGACATCGCCGAAATCGACAACGTGGCGCAACGCATGCAGGAGGCCGGTCGCCAGATCCGTCAATCGCAGCAGGAACTCGAGCAGCGCGTGGCCGAAGCCGTCGCCGCCACCGAGCGCGTGCAAAGCGCCCTGCTCAAGGCGCAGAAACTGGAAGCGCTGGGGCGCCTGACCGGCGGCATCGCCCACGAATTCAACAACCTGCTGCAGACCCTGAGTACGGCGCTGCAACTGGTGGAGTTCAACAACAAGGACGGCAAGGTGCACAGCCTGGTCCAGACCTGCAAGAAGACCGTACAGCGCGCCACCGCCCTGACCGGCCAGCTCGGTTCGTTCGGCCGGATCCAGGAAGCGCGCCAGGAAACGGTGGACGCCTGCCAGCAGCTGCGCAGCGCGCGCCAGCTGATGAGCGGCGCGCTGCGCGACGACATCGACCTGCGGATCGAATGCGACGAGCCGGCCTGGCCAGTGAAGGTCGAGCCCCTGCAGTTCGACCTGGCGCTGCTGAACCTGGCGGTGAATGCGCGCGACGCCATGCCGCGCGGCGGGGTGCTGCGCATCGAAGCGCGCAATGTCGCGCTGGCCGCGCCGGCGCCGGGTTCGGCGCTGGCGGCGCTGCCCGCCGGCGACTACGTGCGGGTGACCGTGGGCGACACCGGCAGCGGCATGACGCCCGAGGTGCTGGCACGCGCACTCGATCCCTTCTATACCACCAAGAGCCAGGGCCAGGGTACCGGCCTCGGCCTGCCGCAGGCCTATGCCTTCGCCCTGCAGTCGCAGGGCTTGCTGCTGCTCGACAGCGCACCGGGCAAGGGAACGCGGGTGGACATCTACCTGCCGCGCGCGCAGGCGGCGGCCACGCCGGCGCCTGCAGCCGCGACGTCGGACTATGCGCCGGCCGACGCGCCGCTGCCGCGTGCGCGAGGCAAAGTACTGTTCGTCGAGGACGACCCGCTGGTGCGCGAAGCGGTGTCGCGTGCGCTCACGGACGCCGGCTTCGAAGTGCTGGTGGCGGACGACGGCGAACAGGCGGTGGCCCTGCTCGACGGCGGCGCGCGTCCTGCCGCGGTGTTCTCCGACATCGTCATGCCGGGCAGGGTGAGCGGCATCGACCTGGCCGCCATCGTGCGCCAGCGCCATCCGTCCTTGCCGGTGGTGCTGGCCACCGGCTATACCGAACGCCAGGCCGCCATCCCCGGCGTACAGGTCCTGGCCAAGCCCTATCCGATCGAACGCCTGGTGAGCCTGCTCGCGGCAGCCACCACGAACAGCCAAGATGAACAAATGCCGTAAGGCATTGATTCCTGAGGGAATTTTTTCGATGTTAATTACCAACTCGGCAATATTCGTGCGCCGGAAGGTGGCCATTTCTGGTTAAATGACGGTCAACGCGGTGTCGGATTTATCCGGCATTCTCTACCCGGGATTTTTCCTGCAAGACTTCCGGACAATCGGCCGACGACGTCGCCCGCATTACCAGTAATAACGAATAAAAACGAGGTTAATGTGTCGGTGAAACGACTCTTATGCATCACCAACGAGGGGAACGCAGCGGTCCGCGCAGCCTGCGGAGAATTGCGGGGCTGGGACGTGTGCACGGTGGACAGTATCGCCGCCGCGCGCAAGGTACTCGCGCACCAGCACTACGCGGTCGGCCTGCTGCTCGACGGCGACGACCTCGAGCACGACGACATCGAACGCTTCCTCCAGCAGCACCACCATATCCGCTGGATCGGCGTGTTCGGCCCCGACCTGCTGCACCGCCCGCAGTTGCGCCAGGCCATCGCCACCCACCTGTCCGATTTCCATACCCGCCCGGTCGACACCGTGCGCCTGCAGCATTCGCTGGGCCACGCGCACGGCATGGCCATGCTCGCCAAATCCACGCCGCCGCACAAGCAGGCTGCCACCGCGCGCCGCATCGACGGCCAGTCGGTGGCGATCCGGCGCCTGCGCGCCCACATCGACAAGATCGCCGCGGTCGATGCGCCGGTGCTCATCTCGGGCGAAAGCGGCAGCGGCAAGGAACTGGCGGCGCAAGAAATCCACGCGCAGTCGCCGCGCGCCGGCGGCCCCTTCATCGCCATCAATTGCGCAGCGATCCCGCCGTCGTTGATCCACTCCGAACTGTTCGGCTACGAGCGCGGCGCTTTCACTGGCGCGGCGAAAGACAAGCCGGGCCTCATCGAAGCAGCCTCGGGCGGCAGCATCTTCCTGGACGAAATCGGCGACCTGCCGCTCGACCTGCAGGCCAGCCTGTTGCGCTTCCTGCAGGAACGCAGCATCTACCGCGTGGGCGGCACCCGCACGGTAGCGGTCGATGCACGCGTGATCACCGCCACCCACGTCGACCTGCCCAAGGCGGTGGCCGAAGGACGCTTCCGCGAAGACCTGTACTACCGCCTGAGCGTGTTCCCGATCCGGGTGCCATCGCTGCGCGAGCGCAAGGAAGACTTGCCGCTGCTGACTGAAATCATCTTCAACAAATATGCGGATGAAAAGAGCCCGCAGCTCAAAGGCATCAGCAATCAGGCATTGCGCGCCATGGCCCAACATAA
Organism: Telluria sp. PB2R4; assembly: GCF_059685695.1. Lineage (NCBI taxonomy): Bacteria > Pseudomonadati > Pseudomonadota > Betaproteobacteria > Burkholderiales > Oxalobacteraceae > Telluria > Telluria sp. PB2R4. The sequence continues at coordinate 213,210 of NZ_JCASIC010000010.1, forward strand.
CTGGCCGGGCAATATCCGCGAACTGATCAACCGCATGCGGCGTGCCATGGTGCTGGCCGAAAACCGCCTGATCATGCCGGAAGACCTGGAGCTGACACCGCACGACGACGCCATCATCCTGCGAGATGGCCTCGATAACTCGCGCGGCAGTGCCGAACGCACGGCCATCTCGAATAGCCTGGCCAAGTGCGGCAATAACATCAGCCAGGCGGCACGCGAGCTCGGTGTCTCGCGGATGACCTTGTACCGTCTGATGGCCAAGCATTCCATCGCGCCCTGATACCGGCCTCCCCTCGTCTCATCCTACATATCCAGCGCAATTCCTGGATACGTCTTCGTGCGCCCTCCAAGTGCCTGCTGTTACAGCTTGATACGGTCTGGTGACAATTCAACGTCGACTGTCACAGCTTTGCGACAGCATTTGCCCGACATATTGAACAAGACCATCGATTCAGTCCTACAGTTTTTCCCCACGTAAAAATACTCAGATTAATCAACGACTTGGCGAGATAAGCAGCGTATGGCATGCAAAGTGCTTAGGGGTAAAATGGACCGGTGTGATCGCACGCCGGGCATTTCAACTTTCGTTACACATAATGGGGAGTAACAGATGAAGCGCACACTTCTGGCGACCGCGATCGCACTGGCATTCGGCATGGCCCACGCACAGGACGGCAACACGGCAGGCGAAGTCCGCCAAGGCAACAATCAGGTTCAAATGACTGATCAGAGCAACAACGCGGATAATCGAAACTCTTCGGGCCAAAACCGCAGCAGGGGCGATGCCAGGGCTTCCGCTGTCGGCGCCGCTTCGGCCAATAACAACGGCACCGCCTCCGCCACCGTGACCGATTCGTTCAACACCTCGGACGCAAGCTCGATGAGCACGCTCGAGGGCCGTGCGGCAAACAACTCCGTCAACAACATCGGTAACGCGGCCGAAAACCGCGGCAGCGCCAACGGCGGCGCAGGCCGCGGCGAAGCAGGCGGTGCCGGGAATGGCGGTAACGCCAACGGAAGCGACGGCGGCGACAGCGGCAATGCACGTGGCGGCAACGGTGGCGCAGGCGGTGACGGATCGACCGCCACCAGCGGCGCTGCGCGCAGTGGCAACGCCTCGGCTGGCGCGGCACGTGGTGGCGAAGGCGGCGCCGGTGGCGAAACCGGCAACGCACGCACCGGCGCCGGCGGCGACGGCGCCCGCGGCGGCGATGGCGGCCGTGGCGCGATGGGTGGCGACGGCGGCCGCGGCGCCATGGGCGCTGCCGGTGGCGATGGCGGTGGCGGTAACCTGGGGGGCGACGGCGCCTCCGGCGGTGACGGCGGCCGCGGCGCGAATGCCGATGCAACCGGTGGCCGTGGCGGCAACGCCGATGCAACCGGTGGCCGTGGCGGCAATGCCGATGCAACCGGCGGCCGCGGCGCGGCTGGCGGCGCAGGCGGCGACGCGCGCGGCGGTGCAGGCGGCGACGGCACCGGCGGCATGGGCGGCTCGACCGGCCGTATCGTAGGCGGCAATGGCGGCGACAATCGCGCGGTCAACGCCGGCGACGGCGGCGCAGGCGGTCGCTCGACTGCCACCGGCGGCGATGGCGGCCGGGGCGGTGAAGGCGGTACCGGCGGCGACAGCGGCATGGCGAGCGGCTCGGGCCAGGACGCCAACAGCACCACCAGCAGCGGCGCGGCCGGTACCGGCATGAACACCGCCACCGCCGGTGATGGCGGCTCCGGGGCTGGCGGTACCGCGGATGCGAACAGCGGCGCCGGCACCTCGGGCACGGCAACCGGCGGCGCAGCCACCAATGATGCAGGCGCTTCCACGTCCGGCACTGCCGGCGCGGGCGCAGCGGGCGGCGCAGGCGGCGCAGGCGCCGAGGCCGGCTCGACCGGCGGCGCGGGCGCGGCTGGCGGCACCGCCACCGGCGGCACAGCTGGCGCCGGAGCGGCGTTGAGCGGCACCGGCGGAGAAGGTGCTGCCGGTACCGGCGGTGCAGGCGCAGAAGGAACTGGCGGTGCAGGTGCCGCGGGCGGCGCAGGCGCTGAAGGCAGCTCGACCGCAGGCGCTGGCGCGGCCGGCACCTCGACCGCAGGCGCCGGCGCAGCCGGCACCGCGACCGGCGGCGCCGGTGCGGCAGGCGGCACTGGTGGTGCGGGTGCTGAAGGCGGCACCGGTGGCTCCGGTGCGGCAGGCGGCGCAGGCGGTTCGGGCGCAGCCGGCGGTGCGGGCGGTGCTGGCGCTGCCGGCGCTGCAGGCGGCTCCGGCGCAGCGAGCGGTGCAGCCTCCAATACCGGCGGCGAAGGCGCGGCAGGCGGCGAAGCCACTGGTGGCGAGTCCACTAGCGGCGCGGCCACCTCGGGCACGGCCACCGGCGGTAGCGGCGCCGCAGGCGGCGCTGGCGGCAGCAACACCTCGGGCGCAGGCGGCGCTGGCGGCGCAAATACCGGCGGTGCAGGCACCGGCGGCGCGGGCGCAGCCGGCACTGGCGGCGCCGGAGGCAGCCAGGAAGTGACCACCGGCGAGTTCAACATGTCGAACGCGATGTCCGCCGTTTCCCAGGCAGCTGCAGGCGTCTCGGTGATCAGCCAGAACGGCGGCTTCTCGTCGCTGGTGCAGCAGAGCGTCAACGTTCAGTCCAACATGAACGTCGGCCAATAATTTAGGTCCGGCAGTAACTACCGCGCGGCATCGTCCGCGCGGTTTTTTTTTGAACCAAGCCCTGGGCACTTGATTAGCCTGCTCTACCCTGCCTGAGGATCCGGGCCCGCTGCAGCTTCACGCGCTTCGCCATCCCTTCTTGCTCTTCATTTTTTCCTACACCTCCAAAGAAACAGTCGGTCGAAGAAAGCGACTGTCCCCCAAGCTTGCTGTTACACGCTGATACAGTTTCGTGACGATCTCGGGGCAACTGTCACAGATCTGCGACAGGATCCAGGCAACTTATTGAATTAACCCATCAATCCAGTCCTACAAGCTTGCTCGGCATAACAATTCGCCAATAAATCAACGACTTGCGAAACCGCTGTTAGCGTGGCACGCAAACTGCTAAGACCAGAGTGGACCGGTGACATTGAGCGCCGGGCATTTCAACTTTCAGTGACACACAAGGGGAGTATCAGATGAAGCGCACTATTCTGGCGACCGCAATCGCACTGGCATTCGGCCTGGCCCAAGCACAGGACGGCAATACCGTGGGCGACGTCCGCGGCGGCAACACCCAAACGCAAACTACTGACCAGAGCAACAACTCGGATAATCGTAACTCGTCGGGCCAGAATCGCAGTACCGGCAACGCAAACGCCAGCGAAGTGGCTGCAGCGGCTGCCAACAACAACAGCACCTCGACCTCGGACGTGTCGAGCTCGTTCAACAACTCGAGCGCTACCGCCACCAGCAACCTGACCGGTACGGTCACCGGCAATGACATCCGCAATATCGGCAATACGGCCGTCAATAGCGGTAACGCCAATGGCGCAGCCGGTCGTGGCGCAGCCGGCGGCGATGCCACCGGTGGTGCAGCACGCGGCGGCGACGGCGGTGCAAGCGGCGCGGCACGCGGCGCCAATGGCGACATGGGCGGCTCGGGCGCTAACGGCCGCAGCGGCGATGCCACCAGCGGCGCATCGGATACCGGCATGTCCAGCGGCGGCGCAGGCGGCGCAGGCGGCATGACCGGCAACGCGCGCAGCGGCGCCGGCGGTTCGGGCGCCATGGGCGGTGAAGGCGGCAGCGGCGCCGCAGGCGGCGACGGCGGCCGTGGCGCAGCTGGCGGCCTGGGCGGCGCGGGCGGCGGCGGTAACACCGGCGGCAGCGGCGCGTTGGGTGGCACCGGCGGCAGCGGTGGCAGCGCAGACGCGACGGGCGGCCGCGGCGGGAACGCCGACGCGACGGGTGGCCGTGGCGGCAATGCCGATGCGATGGGCGGCAACGGCGCCCGCGGTGGGGAAGCCGGCACCGGCACCGGCGGCACCGGCGGCATGGCCGACGGCGGCGATGGTGGCCGCGCTGGCCGCCTGTCCGGCGGCAATGGCGGCAGCAACGGCGCAGTGACCGGCGGCATGGGCGCCAACGGCGGCGGCTCCGACGCCAATGGCGGCAGCGGCTCGGCCGGCGGCGCCGGCGGCATGGGCGGTGCCAGCGGCAACGCGAGCGGATCGGACCAGGGCGCAACCGGTTCCGCGATGAGCGGCAATGCGGGCAGCGGCGGCAACATGGCCAATGGCGGCACCGGCGGCATGTCGGGTGACGACACCGCAGCGGGCGCGGGCGGCGCCGCCACTTCGAATAGTGGCGAAGCTTCGTCGGGTGCTTCGAGCACCGGCACCGTGTCGAACACCGCAGGTGATTCCACCTCCGGCGCCGGCGGTGCGGGCGCAACTGGCGGCGCAGGCGGGTCCGGCGCTGCCGGCACCTCGACCGGCGGCGCAGGCGCTGCCGGCGGTGCAGGCAGCGGCGGTACCGCCGGCAACGGTGCGGCCTTGACCGGCACTGGTGGTGCTGGCGGCGCAGGCACCGGCGGCGCAGGCGCTTCCGGCACTGGCGGCGCAGGTGGCGCGGGTGGTGCTGGCGCTGCCGGCACCGCGACCG
>NZ_JCASIC010000011.1:0-207945 GCF_059685695.1 Telluria sp. PB2R4
CCATGTCGGCCACCGCTCGCGCCAAGTGGCGGTTGGCCAGCATGCCCTTCACGTTCAGGTCCTCGATCCCGATTGAATGGAAGCGGCGCGTGATGCTGGTAGTAAGCTTGTGCAGGGAGTCGGCGCGGACGTTGGCGATCCGGACATGCAGCCTCGCCAGCCTGTCCTTTGCCTTGCGCCGGTTGCTTGACCCCTTCACTTTCCGGGACAGCGCCCGCGACAGGCGGCGCAGCCGTGCCAGCAGGGTGCGCAGCGCCTTCGGGCCAGGCCACTTCTCGCCAGTCGATAGCGTCGCCAGCGTCGATATCCCCAGGTCGACCCCGACCGTGCCTTGGTTTTCGGCAGGCGGTAAGGGTAGATCCTCAAGGGTGTCGACGGTGATGCTGGCGTACCAGTGACCTGCGCGGCGCGCGACGCAGGCCGAAACGATGCGCCCGGTGAAGCGCAAGGCTTCGCGCATGCGGATCCAGCCGAGCTTCGGGATGCGGATGCGTTGGCCCTCGACGGCAAACTGGTCGTTCGACAAGGTAAAACGGTCGTCGCGCCCCCTGCGGCGGAACTGCGGGTAGCGGGCCCGTTTCGCAAAAAAATTCTCGAAGGCTTGGCCCAGTTGGATGATCGCCATCTGTGGCGCGTTTTTGCTTACCTCGAGCATCCAGGGGAACTGGTCGCGCTTGACGGCGTTCAATTGGCGCCGCAGCGACAACTGCGAAGGGGCCGGGAGCGCCGGGTCGTCCTGGCGCGCCAGATACTGTTTCTGCCATTCGGCCAGCGCCCAGTTGAAGGCGAAGCGGGCAGTGCCGGCGGCGCGCGCCAGGTGGGTCGCCTGCGCCTTGTTCGGAGCGAGCCGGATCCGGTGCGCCGCTAGCACTGCGCCTCCTGCACGGCTTGGCGCACGCCGTCGATCAGCTTGCGGTTCTTGTGGCTGCGGCTGCCGTACAGCCGGGCGGAGAACACGGTGATGATCTCGAGCACGTCCGTGGCCAGCTCCTCCTCGAAGCTGCCTTCCTCGCCCTGGTTGATGATGACAACCTCGACCTGCTTCGCCTCGCACAGGGCGAACACCAGCTCGGCGCCGAAGCGCAGGAGGCGGTCCTTGTGGGTGAGCACGATGCGGCCGACGCCGCCAGCGAGGATCGCGTCGAGCAGTTTTTTCAAACCCCTCTTGTGGTAGTTCATGCCCGAGCCGAGGTCTGCGATCACCTCGAAGGTCCAGCCCTGGCTGGCGCAGTACAGCTCGAGCACCTGTTTCTGGCGTTCGAGATCGCCCTTCTGGTCGTGGCTCGAGACGCGGGCGTACGCCAGGGTCGCGCGCGGCCCCGGTGCGCCGTGCAACTGCCCGGGGCGCAGGGCGGCCAGGTCGTAGCGGCGCTGCCCGGTGGCGGTCCTGGCCGGGACCAGCCTCCCAGACGCTTCCCAGCGGCGCAAGGTGGTTGCCGAAACGCCCAGGGCTTTTGCCGCCGTAGTGATGGGTACGAACTTACTCATATGAGTAAGACTGGGAATGAGTGAGAAGGTTCCTGGCTAACAGTAAAAACCCGTTTCGATCCCAGCCTGTCCTGACGAGCCTCCGCCCAAGCGAGCGGCCCTGGGTCCCGACGGTTTTCCTCTCGACGATCCGATGCCTCGTACTATGACTTCAGAGCAAATAGAAGCACTCGGCAAGAAGCGTTCTTGCAAATGATGTTGTAATGCACCCTATAGTCTCCTCGCTTATTCATATCCAGGTATTTGGCTGTCTGAAATCGGCTCGGCTGGTGCAGGTCCCGACCGGCGGAAGTTGGCCAGGAACGGACCGCCGACAATGCTCATCCGGAGTTGCCGTGACGGCTGTCTCCTGTCACCATCTACTACCGCTTGCGCAAGCACCACGTGGAGTTCACCTTGACTGCAGACATTCCAGCTTTGACCGCTCCGCTAACTATCGACTGGGGCGAGAATACCTCAGCCACCACCGCTGGCGGCACGATGCCGGCCGCTTGCCACGCCGCTGACTGGACGTCCGCCGACACCGGATGGCTTGGTCGCGCCGCGCAGGGGGCGGCGACATGAACGCGTTCGATCGCAGACGCTTTCTCCATGTGGCCGGGTTTGCCGGCTCCGCTTCCATTGTCGGCACCGGCACTGGCTTCGCCCAAGCGGCGTCGGAAAACATCCGGCACCAGGTGCTCGAACCCGAACCAGCCGTCCCGGCGCGTGTCCAGGCCATCCGCTTTGCCGTCATCGGACTGGATCACGCCCACATCATGAGCATGACCGCGGCGGTCCTGCGGGGCGGCGGGCAACTCGTCTGCGTCCTGTCGACGAATCAGGACGGTCTGAAGAACCGGCAGCTCGCCGAGTTCCGCGCGCGCTTCGGCGACGTACGCGAAGCAGCCAGCGAGGATGCCGTCCTGCAGGACCGTTCTATCCAACTTGTGATTGCGGCACCGGTTCCCGACCAGCGCGCCCCGCTGGGCATCCGGGTGATGAAAGCCGACAAGGATTTTTTGAGCGACAAACCCGCCGTCACCAGCCTTGCCCAACTGGCGGCAGTGCGCAAGACGATCCGTGAGACCAGGCGCAAGTTCGCGATCATGTATTCCGAACGGCTGGAAGTACCGGCAGCCGTGAAAGCAGGAGAGCTTGTGCAGGCCGGCGCCATCGGCAAGGTCATTCAAACGGTGAACCTGGCGCCGCACCGCCTGAGGGCATCGTCGCGACCAGCCTGGTTTTTCGATCGGCGGCGTTTCGGCGGCATCCTGACGGATATCGGCTCGCACCAGGCCGACCAGTTCCTGTTCTATACCGGATCGACCAAGGCAAGCGTGGTCGCTTCCCAGACCGGCAACCTCGCCCATCCGGCATACCCGAATTTCGACGACTTCGGCGACATGCTGCTGACGGGCAATGGCGGTACCGGCTATGTGCGTGTGGACTGGTTTACGCCCGATGGCTTGGCGAGCTGGGGTGACGGCCGTCTGTTCATCCTCGGCACCGAAGGTTATATCGAACTGCGCAAGACCATCGATCCGCTCGGGCGACAGGGCGGCAACCATTTGCTGATCGTCGATCGAAAGGAAGCGCGTTACATGGATTGCAGCAAACTCGACCTGCCGTTCGGGCGCGATTTCGTTGCGGACCTGTTCAACCGGACCGAGACGGCACAAGATCAGGACCAGGCCTTGCTGGCGGCCGAACTGGTCTTGAAGGCGCAGAAGAATGCGACGCGGCCGCTAGCGGCATGATGCGCGGCCGGCCCTTGGCAGAATGCCCGGGATCACAACTGGCTGCGCCGGCGACGGGCGCAGCCAGGATCGCACGCTGTCAAGCGTTCCCGCAGCCGCACGGCATCGCCTTGGCCATCTCGTCCTGGATTTCCTGCGGCGTCATGTCGCGCTGGTGGGTGGCGATCGACCAGCGGTGGCCGAAGGGATCGACCAACTGGCCGTAGCGGTCGCCCCAGAAGGCATCGCCCAGCGGCATGATCGGCTTGGCGCCGGCCGCCAGCGCGCGTTCCCACACGGCGTCGGCATCCGGCACGTACAGGTGGACGACTACGGGCGAGCCCTTCAGGGCGAGCGGCCCGGGGCTGCCGAACTCGGGAAAGTCGTCGCACAGCATGACGAGCGAATCGCCGATGCGCACCGTGGCGTGCATGATCTTGCCGCCGGGACCCGGCATGCGGTCGACCTCGACCGCGCCGAAGGCTTGCTGGTAGAAGGCGATGGCCTTGGCAGCGCCTTCGCAGACCAGGTGCGGGGTGACGCTGTGGAAACCTTCGGGGATGGGACGTGCTGCCTGCTTCATGATGGACCTCCTGTTCTGGTTGTGGGGTGTTGCTGCCACTACGACGAACGGGGAGGCGGCCAATCGACACGCGCCGCATAAAAAACCAGTTAGTGCCGAGCGAATCGTACGGTGGGCGGCTCTACCCGGCGATCTGGTCAGCCCCTTTTGCCGGGCGCCGCCCACGCGTTCAAACGGAAGGCGCGCAGCCAACTCGCTGTTCAAATGGAGTTTGAACGCGTGGGCGGCGCGCGTGATGCGGGCACGCCGTCGTGACAGGTGAAGCCGCCCACCCTACGACAACCCGGCGGCTCTCGAGTGACCCGCATTTACCTATTGTCCAGTTTCACCCAACGCGAGCCGCCGCCATGGCTGGCCAGCACCGCGTCGATGAAGCGCAGCCCAGCGACACCGTCCTCGACCGTAGGCAGGATGGCGCTTGCCGCGGGCAGCGGCTGGCCGGCCTCCACGGCATGGATCTGCGCGGCCGCGTCGCGGTACAGCTGGGCGAAGGCTTCCAGGTAGCCTTCCGGATGGCCGCTGGGGACGCGTGTGGCATGCTCGGCCGCCGCGCCACGTACCCGGCCACGCGTGAGCCGCTGGGCGCAGCCGCCCTGGGGCGTAAGGAGCAGTTCGTTCGGACTCTCCTGCGCGAAGGCGAGGCTGGCCTTGCTGCCGAACACCCGCAGCGTGAGCGCATTCTCGCAGCCGGTCGCCATCTGGCTCGACCACAGCATGCCGCGCGCCCCGTTCGGGTAGCGCAGCATTACCTGCACATGGTCGTCCAACACCCGGTCGGGCGTGAACGCGTGCAGCTCGGCCAGCAGTTCGCTGGGCTGGATGCCGGCGACAAAACCGGCCAGCTGGAAGGCGTGGGTGCCGATGTCGCCGGTGCAGCCGGTCGGGCCGGCGCGCTGCGGATCGTTGTGCCAGTTGGTGGCCTGGAAACCGGGGTCCTGGTTGGCTGCGTCGGCCATCCAGTCCTGCGCGTACTCCACGTGGACCAGGCGCACCTCGCCGATCGCGCCGGATGCCACCAGTTCGCGTGCGTGGCGCACCATCGGATAGCCGGTGTAGGTGTGGGTGAGCGCGAACACCCGGTTCCTGGAGCGCGCCAGCGCGGCCAGCGCCTCGCCCTCGGCCAGCGAGATGCCGAGCGGCTTGTCGCAGATGACGTGGATGCCGGCCTCCAGGAAGGCGGTCGCCACCGGGGCGTGCAGGTGGTTGGGCGTGACGATCGCCACCACGTCGATGCCGTCCGGGCGTGCCGCTTCCAGGCGCGCCATCTCGCGGTAGTCGGTGTAGCTGCGCGCCGGGTCGAGCCGGATCGCCGCGCCGCTGCTCGATGCCCGCTCCGGGTTGCTGGACAGGGCGCCGGCCACCACCTCGTAGCAGTCGTCCAGGCGCGCCGCGATGCGGTGCACGGCACCGATGAAGGCGCCGTCGCCGCCGCCCACCATGCCGAGGCGCAGCCTGCGTGCGGGCTGGCCGCCGCTGTTTGCTCCATTCTGTCCGATTGCCGTCATTGTTCCGCTCCCATCATGCGATCCCCATCAGCTGGCGCAGGGCGCTCTGGTCGGCGCCGCTGCCGGCGAAATCGTCGAACGCGCGCTCCGCCACCCGGATTATATGGCGGCGGATGAATTCCGCCCCTTCGCGCGCGCCGTCTTCGGGATGCTTGAGGCAGCACTCCCATTCGAGCACGGCCCAGCCGGCATAGTCGTACTGCGCCAGTTTCGAGAAGATCGCCGAAAAATCGATCTGGCCGTCGCCCAGCGAGCGGAAGCGCCCGGCGCGCTCCAGCCAGGACCCATAGCCGCCGTAGACGCCCTGGCGCCCGTTCGGACGGAACTCCGCATCCTTGACGTGGAAGGCCTTGATGCGCGCGTGATAGATGTCGATGAAGGCCAGGTAGTCGAGCTGCTGCAGCATGAAGTGGCTGGGGTCGTACAGGATGTTGGCGCGCCGGTGGCCGCCCACGCCGTCCAGGAAGCGCTCGAACGTCACGCCGTCGTGCAGGTCTTCGCCAGGGTGCAGCTCATAGCAGACATCCACCCCGGCGTCCTCGAACGCATCCAGGATCGGCAGCCAGCGCCGCGCCAGTTCACCGAAGGCTTCTTCCACCAGGCCGCTCGGGCGCTGCGGCCACGGGTACAGGTAGGGCCAGGCGAGCGCGCCCGAGAAACTCGCATGGGTCGTCAAGCCGAGACGTTTAGAAGCGCGCGCGGCTTTTTTCATCTGGTCGACCGCCCATTCCTGGCGCGCCTGCGGCTTGCCGCGCACATGCGGCGCGGCGAAGCCGTCGAACAGCGTGTCGTAGGCCGGATGCACGGCCACCAGCTGGCCCTGCAGGTGGGTCGACAGCTCGGTGATCGCCAGGCCGTGTTCGCCCAGCACGCCCGCGATCTCGTCGCAGTAAGTCTGGCTGTCGGCAGCGATGTCGAGGTCGAACAGGCGCTTGTCGGTCGGCAGCTGGATGCCCTCGTAGCCCAGGCCTGCGGCCCAGGCGGCCAGGTTGGCGAGGGTGTCGAAGGGCGGCTGGTCGCCCATGAACTGGGCGAGGAAGATCGCCGGTCCCTTGATGGTTTTCATGATGGCAGCGGTATCAGTAGGGCGAATCGGGGAAATAGAACTGCTTGGCGTTCGCGCGCGTGATCAGGACCGATGGAATGATGGTCTTGCCCGGCAAGGCCTGGCCCTTCAGGCGCGCGTTGACGGTCATCTTGATGGCGTCGTAGATGAACTTGGGCGAATAGGACACGTTCGCCTGCACCAGCCGGTCGCCGTCCATGACCTTCTTGACCGCGAACTTGGCGCCGGCGCCGCCGAACACCTCCTTGATGTCGCTGCGCCTGGCCTGCTCGATCGCCTTCAGCACGCCGATCGCCATGTCGTCGTCGGACGCCCACACGGCGTCGATCCCCTTGAAGCGGGTCAGGTAATCCTGCATGACCTTGAAGGCGTCGTCGCGGTTCCAGTTGCCGTACTTGGCATCCAGCACCTTGATGCCCGGGTGCTTGCCGATCTCGGCATTGAAGGCGTTCACGCGCTCGTTGTCGATCGTGCTCGGCATGCCGCGCAGGACCACGATGTTGCCCTTGCCGTTCAGGCGCTTGGCCAGGTACTCGGCCGGCAGCCTGCCGAAGGCGGTGTTGTCGCCGGCGACATAGGCATGCTGGGCCGCCGGGTTGGTCAGCCCACGGTCCACCACGGTCACGTACACGCCCTTGTTCTTGACCTGGGCCACCGGCTGGGTCAGCGATGCCGACTCGAGCGGCAGGATCACCAGGGCGTTCATCTTGTTCACCACCAGCAGGTCCTGCACCTGGTTGGCCTGCTCGGGCGTGCTGGCGGCGGTCTTGACGATGATCTTCAAGCCCGGGTTGGCAGCTTCCAGCTCGCGCTTGGCCTGGTTGGCCCACCAGACGATGCCGCCGGTGAAACCATGGGTGGCGGTGGGGATGGCCACGCCGACCGTCAGCTTGTCCGCGGCCAGGACCTGGCCGGCACCAACAGCCAGCAGGCAGGCGAGGGCGAGTTTGCCAAAATGTCGAACGGATGTGTGCATGAAGATTCCTTGTTTGATTGATAAGCCAAGCGGTTCAGCGGCGGCCGCGCTGCAGGTAGGCCACGGCAATGATGACCAGACCCTGTACGGCGGGGTTCAGGTGCACGCTGATGATGCTGGTGAGGTTGAGGATGTTGCCGATCACGGACAGCAGGATCGCGCCGACCACGGTGCCCATGACGCGCCCCGACCCGCCCTTGAGCGAGGTGCCGCCCACGACCACGGCGGCGATGGCCTCGAGTTCCCACAGCAGGCCGGTGGTGGGCGTGGCCGACCCCAGGCGCGGCACGTACAGGATGGTCGCGATCGCCACGCACACCCCCAGCAGCAGGTAGGTCAGCACCTTGACGCGGTCGACGCGAATGGCGGCATAACGCGCCACCTGTTCGTTGGAGCCGATCGCCTGCACGTGCTGGCCGTAGGCGGTGCGGTTCAGGATCAGGGCGCCCAGCAACGCCACCACGCCGAACACCCACACCGGGATTGGCACGCCCAGCACGCTCTGGTAGTACACCGGGCTATAGGTGTCGGACAGCGTGAAGTCGAGGGTCAGGGCGCCGCCGTCCGACAGCCAGGTGAGCACCGCGCGGAACACGCCGAGGGTGCCGAGCGTGACGATGAAGGCCTCGATGCGGCCGTGCGTGATCAGGAAGCCGTGCAGGATGCCGAACACCGCGCCGAAGGCGAGCGCCAGCCCGACGCCGAGCAGCACGATGGTGGCCGCGCCGGGCGGATTCGCGCCGCTCGCCAGGGCGTTCATCGCCACGATCATGGCGCCTGCGATGAGCGCCGCCATCGAGCCCACCGACAGGTCGATGCCCCCGGATACGACCACGAACGTCATGCCGACCGCGATGATGCCGATGAAGGCGGTGCGGGTCAGCACGTTCATCAGGTTGTCGAAGGTGGCGAAATCCGGGTTCAGCAGGCCGCCCGCGATGCACAGGAGGACCAGGGCCAGCACCGGGCCGGCGCCTTTCAGGCGCGCCAGGGGCAGCGAAGGGAGGCCCCTCTTGAAGGGGGGCTCAGTGGCGGGTATGTTGGGTGTCGGTTGCATGGGAAATGATGTTTTCTTCACTGAGTTGGTCGGGACCGAGCACGGCCTGCAGGCGCCCGCCGTGCAGCACCGCGACCCGGTGCGACAGGCCGATCAGCTCGATCAGTTCGGACGAGATGACGATCACCGCGCGGCCCTCGCCGGCGAGGCGATGGATCAGCGCATAGATGTCGCGCTTGGCGCCGACGTCCACGCCGCGGGTCGGTTCGTCGAGCACGATCACGCGCGGATCGGAATGCAGGTACTTGGCCAGCGCCAGTTTTTGCTGGTTGCCGCCGGAGAGGGATCGCGCCGCGCAATCGGGGTCGCGCAGGCGGATGCCGAAGTCCGTGATGGCTCGATCGAGCGCCGCGCGGCCCGCCTTGAGGTCGACCCAGGGACGGGCGTCGCGCTCCAGGGTCATCATGGTGAGGTTCTCGCGCAGGCCGAGGTCGACGTGCAGGCCCTTGCCCTTGCGGTCTTCGCTCAAATACGTCAGGCCGTGGCGCATGGCGTCGCGCGGGCTGCGGATGTCCACCGCGTTCCCACCGATCTCGATGCTGCCCCCTCGCCGCGGGCGCAGGCCGAGGATCGCCTCGAAGGCCTCGGTGCGGCCGGCGCCGACCAGGCCGGCGAAGCCGAGGATTTCACCGGCCCGTACCTCGAAACCGAGATGCTCGACCCAGCCCGGGACGTTCAGGTTCGCCACGCGCAGCAGCACCGGCGCATCCTGCGCTGCGGGGTGCTTGGGCGGGAACATATCCGAGACGTCGCGCCCGACCATCAGGTTGGCCATCTGGCGCCGGTTCACTTCGCGGGTGAGGGCGCGGGTGACGAACTTCCCGTCGCGCATGACCACGACTTCGTCGGTGTGCGCTTCCATCTCGTCGAGCTTGTGCGAGATGTAGACGATGGTCACGCCCTCCTGTTTCAGCCGCGCCATCAGGGCGAACAGCTTGGCCGTCTCGCCCGCCGACAGGCTGGCGGTCGGCTCGTCCATGATCAGGAGGCGCGCATTGCGCGACAGGGCCTTGGCGATCTCGACCAGCTGCTTTTCGGCGACGATCAGGTCGGCCACGCGGGTATCGGGGGCGCGCTCCAGCCCCACCTGCGCCAGGCAGGCGGCAGCCTCCGCCGCCATGGCCTGGCGGTCGAGCAGGCCGCGGCGGGTCTTCTCATGGCCGAGGAAGATGTTCTGGGAGATGCTCAGGTGCTCGGCCAGGTTGAATTCCTGGTGGATCAGGGCGATGCCGAGCGCTTCGGCCTCGCGCGCATTGGCGAAGCTGCGTGCGACGCCGTCGATCTCCAGCTGGCCGCCGGTGGCGCGTTCGTAGCCGGCCAGGATCTTCATCAGGGTCGATTTGCCGGCCCCGTTTTCTCCCAGCAGCCCGACCACGCGCCCGGGTTCCAGCGCGAAGTCGACCCCGTGCAGCACGCGTACCGGGCCGAACTCCTTGACGATGTGCTTGAAGCAGACGGACAGGCTCATGTCATTTCGCCGGCATCTTCGCCAGCACGGCGTTCAAGCCTTTCAAGGACGCCGCCACGCTGTCGAGCTGGCCCATGCCGTTCGGGTATTCTTCCTGCTCGACGATGATCCAGTCGGTGCCGCCGGCCTGGCGCAGGGCGCGCGTCAGGCCCGCCCAGTCGGTCTTGTCCTGGCCGATGATCGGCGTGCCGCTGGAGCCCGGGGCGAACTTGGCCTTGTAGTGGGTGCTCACGGTGCGTCCCGGATACTTGTAGACATAGGCCACCGGGTCCTTGCCGGCGTGCGTGGTCCAGCCCACGTCCTGCTGCATGATCGACTCCTTCGGCGTGTTCTGGGCGATGACGTCCCAGGGGGTGCTGCCGATTGCACCTGCCATCTCCTCCGCGTGGTTGTGGTAGCCGATGCGCATGCCTTTCGCGGCCAGCTTGCCGGAGAGGGCGCTCAGCTCGCGGCTCATCGCGAGGCTTCCATCGACGCTGGCGCCGCGCGCATCCATCGGAATGACCAGGTTGGTGCAGCCGAGCGTCTTGTAGAAGGCGGTGGTGGCGTCGAAGCGGGCGTCCGCCAATGCGTCGAAGTGCACGTGGGCGCCCGCGCATTGCAGCTTGTTCTTGTCCAGGAAGGTCTTCAGCCCGGCCGGGTTGGTCTTGTAGGGACCGAACTCGCCCGCGAACTCCACGCCCTGGAAGCCAAGCCCGGCGATCCTGGTCAGCGTGCCTTCGAAATCCTGCTTGATCTCGTCCTTGACGGACCACAGCTGCACGCCGATGCGCGGGTTGGACTCGGCGGCCATCGGATGGGAAACCGCCCCCAGGCTTGTGGCCAGCACGGCGCACAGCATCGTTTGCTTGTTCATCTTGTCTCCGTTTCGTTGGTGTTCGTGCTCAGATCTTGCCGGCCTTGAGCTGGTCCACCGCGTAGGCACAGGCGCGCGCGGTCAGCGCCATGAAGGTCAGCGACGGGTTCTGCCAGGCGCTGGAGGCCAGCGAGGAACCATCGGTGACGAACAGGTTCGGCACGTCGTGCGCCTGGTTGAAGCCGTTGAGCACCGAGGTCTTGGGGTCGCGCCCCATGCGCGCCGTGCCCACTTCGTGGATCGCCAGCCCCGGCGGGTATTCCTGTTCCGTCAGCGCTCTCTTGCGTACGTCCTTGAGGCCGAGGTCTTCGAGGATGTTGGCGGCGGTATCGGCCATGTCCTCGCGCATCTTGCGGTCGTTGTCGCCATGGGTGACGTCGATGTGCAGCAGCGGCATGCCCCATTTGTCCTTTTTGGTGGGGTGCAGGCTGACGCTGTTCTCGAAGCGCGGCAGCATCTCCCCTTGTCCGCCCAGGCTGAAATGCCAGGCGCCGGGTTTGCGCAGCATGGCCTTGAAGTCCTTGCCGAAGCCGGGTTTCCAGGCGGCTGACTGCCAGCCCTCGCGCGAGGCGCCGCCGGCCAGCGCGTAGCCGCGCAGGAAGGCCGGGTGCCGGTCGAGCACGTTGCGGAAGCGCGGGATGTAGGTCGCGGTCGGACGGCGGCCCCGATAGTAGTCGTTCTCGAACCCCTCGACCCGGCCGCTGGCGCCGGCGGCCCACAGGTGGTCCATCAGGTAGTGGCCCAGTACGCCGGAGGAGTTGGCCAGGCCGTTCGGGAAGGCGCTCGACGTCGAGTTCAGCAGGATCGCGGTGGAGGCCAGCGTCGATGCGCACAGCAGCACCACCTTGGCGTGGTACTCGCGCGTTTCCATGGTCGCGGCATCGATCACGCGCACGCCAGTGGCGCGGTTGGTCTTCGGATCGTAGATCACGCTGTGCACGATGCTGTCGGTGGCGATGCGCAGGCGGCCGGTCTTGAGCGCGGCCGGCAGGGTCGAGCTCTGGGTCGAGAAATAGGCGCCGAAGGAGCAGCCCCGGTGGCACTGGCTGCGTGCCTGGCATGGGCCGCGGCCCTGCGCGAGGTGGGCCGCGCTTGCCTTGTTCAGGTTGGCGGTGCGGCCGATGATCATGCGCGCCGGTGCGTATTTGGCGTCGAACTTCTGTTTCAGCGCCAGTTCGACCGTGTTGAATTCGTAGGGAGGCAGGAATTCGCCGTCCGGCAGCACCGCCAGGCCTTCCTTGCTGCCGCTGACGCCGATATGGCGCTCGACATGGCTGTACCAGGGCGCCAGGTCGGCGTAGCGGATCGGCCAGTCGGTGCCGTGGCCGTCCTTCAGGTTGGCCTCGAAGTCCAGGTCGCTCCAGCGGTAGGACTGGCGCGCCCACATCAGCGACTTGCCGCCCAGCTGGTTGCCACGGATCCAGCTGAATGGACGGTCGCCCGGTGTCGAGTAGGGCATGTCGCGGTCGTTGTTGAAGAACTGCTTGGTGTGCTCGTCGAACGCGTAGCACTGGCGCTGGACCGGGTACTGCTCGTTGGCCACGACGGCATCGACCTTGCCGCGGTTGGGCATGGCCCACGGGTCCTTGAATTCGCCGGGGTAATCCACCCCATGCTCGACCGGACGTCCGCGCTCGACCATCAGGGTCTTGAGCCCGCGTTCGGTCAATTCCTTGGCGGCCCAGCCGCCGGTAATGCCCGAGCCGACGACGATCGCGTCGAACTGCTCCGGGCTGCTTTTGATGTAGAACGAGGAGAGGGATGCCATGGTCGCTTCGTGTCAGGTTGCCCAGCTGCGGGTGGATCGGGTGAGCTTGTAGTTGCCCTTGAAGCCGCCGGGTATCGGCAGGTAGGTCAGTTCGCGCGTGGCGCCGGCTTCCGAGGTGTAATAGGCAAAGGCGACGTAGCCCTTCAGCTGGCGGAAGAAGCGCGCGTCGTCTGCGCTGAAGGGCGCGCGCCCGGCGTCGAGGGCGTGCAGCAGCGCCGTCTGGCGCGCCGCCGGCAGGGCGCGGAATCCACCAGCGCGCTTCCCTTCCTGCGCCTGCGCCACCGCCTCGATGCGCGCCAGCCCGGCCTTGAAATGCGCCTGCTCGGGCGCCAGGGCGCCCACCTTGAGCAGGTGGTCGATGGTGCGGTGCGCGCCGGCCGCCAGCGCGCCCGGGGTGTCGGTCTGGGGGATGATCAGTTCGGCCAGTACGCCGGTGAGCCGCAGTTCGTCGCGGGTGAGGAGGACGGGTTCGTAGGCAGCGCTGCTGCCGGCCGCGCTCACTGCGGCCAGCACCTCGCCGCTGGAGCCCAGCGTGGACAATCCGGCCAGCCCGCACAGGGCGCCAAGGCGCAGCAGGGCCGAGCGCCGCGGCTGGCCGGCGGGGTTGAGGGGCTTCGACATGGGTTCCTCGTTGTGTGAAAAGCTCATGGACGGCGTAGGGCTTGGCGCGGCCAGGTCAGGCGCCCGGCCGCCAGCGCCAGCTGGTACTGCTTGGGGGTGATCCCGACGATGCTGCGGAACTGCTTGGTGAAGTAGCTCTGCCCGCCGAAACCGGTCTCCAGCGCCACCCGGGCGATGCTGGTCGCGCCCGGGAGAAGGCGGCAGGCTTCGTGCACCTTCATGTGCAGCACGTATTGCTTGGGCGTGAGCGAGAAGTGCTCCTTGAACTTGCGCTCGAAGGTCGACAGCGACATGCACGACAGCCTGGCCAGGTGGTCGATGCTGATGTTCTCGCCCAGGTGTTCCTGCACGTACTCGATGCAGGTCTTGAATTCGTGGAAGGGCGCGATCGTGTCCTGCGAACGGCGGGCGTCGCGCGAGAAGCCTTCGATGCCGACGATCGCCCCCTCGCGGTTGCGAAGCGGCGCCTTGGTGGTAAACAGCCAGGTCAGCTCGCCGTTGCCGCCATCGATCACTTCCAGCTTGTTCTTGACGGTGATGCCGGTTTCGATCACCGACAGATCGTCGGCGCGGATGCGGTCGGCGATGTCGCGCCGGAAGAAATCATGGTCGGTCTTGCCGAGGATGTCCTTCACGTTGGCCAGCGCATGCTGTTCCTGCAGCAGGCGATTGCCCCAGACGAACTGGCCGGTCCGGTTCTTCGCAAAATAATAGGTGTCGGAGAGCGTGTCGAAGAGGGTGCTCGGGGTCGAGATGCCATGCGCGGCATAAAAATTGGCGCATTCCTCGCGCGAGGCAGCGGCGGCGGACGCCGTAACGGCTGCGGTAGGCCCGGCACTTGTGCGCTGGTCGCGCTGATTGCGCTCACAGCGTTCGCTGCGCGAACCCATGGCAATGACCATGCCCCTGCCGACGACAATCGTGCTCATCCTGGCTGTCTCCGTTCTTGTGGTGGGACCACGTGCAGCCATTTTTCAATCGCGTGCCGGGTTCTTTATGACTTGATAGTAGCATTCTGAAAAGTTTAAGAGTGTCAATAAATCGGAAAAATTTATAACGAATTCGGCAAGCTGGGTTTCGGTGGTAGCGCTAACAGAGTTAGCCGTGCTAGATTCGCAGCAGCGCTTTTTCGATGGCCCGTATTTATAATGAGGAGACACCCATGGCCCGTTTTCCTGCGGCGCGCAGCGCCGCCAATCTTGCCCGCCTCGGCCTGCTGGCCGCCGCCCTGACGCTGTGCGCGCCGCTGCACGCCGCCGACGCCGGGTGGACCTCGCTGTTCAACGGCCGCGACCTGTCCGGCTGGACGACCTGGGTCAGCATGCAGCCGACCTCCCCGAACATGAAGGCGCCCACCTCGGTGCGCGGCCTGAACCAGGATCCGCGCAATGTGTTCTCGGTGGTCGACGGCATGCTGCGGGTGTCGGGCGAGGAGTGGGGCGCCGTTACCACCGTCGGCGACTACGAGAACTTCCACCTGAAGTTCGAATTCAAGTGGGGGAGCAAGAAATGGGCGCCGCGCCTGGATGCGCCGCGCGACAGCGGGCTGCTGTACTACGCGGTGGGGCCTGAGGGCGCCGAGAGCGGGCACTGGATGCGCAGTCACGAGTTCCAGATCCAGGAAGGCGATTGCGGCGACTACCACAGCCTGGACGGCGTGACGGTCGATGCGCGCGTGGGCGACGCCAACGAGGGCGACTGGAAGTTCCATCGCTACGATCCAGGGCTGCCGCTGCGCACCGGACTCAAGGCCCGCATCCTCAAGCGCGGGAACTTCGAGAAGCCGACGGGAGAATGGAATACGATGGAAGTGATCGCCGACGGCAAGACCCTGATCCACATCGTCAACGGTGTTGAAGTGCTGCGCGCCGAGAATCCGCGCCAGAACGTCGGCGGCCGGATGGTGCCGCACACGCGCGGGAAGTTCTCGCTGCAGTCGGAGGGCGCCGAAACGTTCTACCGCAACATCCAGGTCCGGCCGCTGTCCGGGCCGGCGGGCACCGCGCGCTTCTGAACAGAAAATGCCTCTTGAAATCCTCGCAAGGAGCCTTATATGCCTCCGAGTTCAACCACCCATGTTATTTAACGAGGAACAAGATGGCAAGCGCCGAAAAAGAAACCCTTGGCTTCCAGGCGGAAGTAAAACAGCTGTTACAGCTCATGATTCACTCCTTGTATTCGAACAAGGAGATCTTCCTGCGCGAACTGATCTCGAACGCCTCCGACGCGGCCGACAAACTGCGCTTCGAGGCGATCAACAACGACGCCCTGTACGGTAACGACCATGAATTGAAGATCAAGGTCAGCTTCGACAAGGATGCCCGCACCCTGACGATTTCGGACAACGGCATCGGCATGAGCCGCGACGAAGTCATCTCGCACCTGGGCACCATCGCCAAGTCGGGCACCAAGGAGTTCTTCAGCAAGCTGTCGGGTGACCAGCAGCAGGACGCGGCCCTGATCGGCCAGTTCGGCGTCGGCTTCTACTCGGCCTTCATCGTGGCCGACCGCGTCATCGTCAACACCCGCCGTGCCGGCGCCTTCGCCTCCGATGGCGTGCGCTGGGAATCGACCGGCGAGGGCGACTACAGCGTCGAGCAGATCGAGAAACCGGGCCGCGGCACCGAGGTGATCCTGCACCTGCGCGCCGGCGAGGAAGAGCTGCTGTCGTCCTGGAAGCTGAAGTCGATCATCCGCAAGTACTCGGACCATATCTCGCTGCCGATCGTGATGCAGAAGGAAGAGTGGGACGAAGAGGCGAAGCAGACCGTCCTGAAGGATGAGTTAGAGACCGTCAACCAGGCCAGCGCGCTGTGGGCACGCTCGAAGAGCGACATCACCGCGGAACAGTACAACGAGTTCTACAAGCACGTCTCGCACGACTTCCAGGACCCGCTGGCCTACACCCACAACCGGGTCGAGGGCCGCAGCGAATACACCCAGCTGCTGTTCGTCCCGGCGCACGCCCCGTTCGACCTGTGGGACCGCAACAAGCGTGCCGGCATTAAGCTGTACGTGAAGCGCGTGTTCATCATGGACGACGCCGAGCAGCTGATGCCGACCTACCTGCGCTTCATCAAGGGCGTGATCGATTCGAGCGACCTGCCACTGAACGTCTCACGCGAGATCCTGCAGGAGTCGCGCGACGTGAAGGTGATCCGCGAAGGCTCGACCAAGCGCGTACTGGGCATGCTGGAAGAGATGGCCAACGCCGACGAGCAGGAAGGCCGCGACAAGTACACCACCTTCTGGAAGGAGTTCGGCCAGGTGCTCAAGGAAGGCATCGGCGAGGACACGGGCAACAAGGACCGCATCGCCAAGCTGCTGCGCTTCGCCTCGACTTCCGGCGAGTCCGACGCCCAGACCGTCTCGTTTGCCGATTACATCGGCCGCATGAAGGAAGGCCAGGACAAGATCTACTACGTCACCGCCGACAACTTCAACGCCGCCAAGAACAGCCCGCACCTGGAGATCTTCCGCAAGAAGGGCGTCGAAGTGCTCTTGATGACGGACCGCGTCGACGAATGGATGCTGTCCTTCCTGAGCGAGTTCGAAGGCAAGGAACTGGTATCGGTCGCCAAGGGCGGCCTGGACCTGGGCGCGCTGGAAGACGAAGCCGAGAAGAAGGAGCACGCAGAGACGGAAGCCGGCTACAAGGAGCTGGTCGAGAAAATGAAGGGCGCCCTGGGCGACAAGGCCAAGGATGTGCGCGTGACCTTCCGCCTGACCGATTCGCCGGCCTGCCTGGTCGCGGACGAGAACGAGCTGTCGGGTAACCTGCTGCGCATGCTGAAGGCAGCCGGCCAGGACGCACCGGAATCGAAGCCGATCCTCGAGATCAACCCGAGCCATCCGCTGGTAACGCGCCTGAAGTACGAAGACGCGGAGGGCGCACGCTTCGCCGACTGGTCGCACATCCTGTTCGACCAGGCCATGCTGGCCGAAGGCGGCAGCCTGAGCGACCCGGCCTCGTTCGTGAAGCGCCTGAACGAGATGCTGCTGGCGACGGCGAAGTAAGCGTCAGAGTAAGTGGTACACCGAACCGGGGCCTCGCGCCCCGGTTCTTGTTTCTGTCTTTCGTAGGGTGGGCGGCTCCACCGAAACACTCACTCAGCCTGACGCGCCTGCGCCGCCCACGCGTCCAACAAGCGTTTGCCTCTCGAAGCGCGCCACCGGCCGGCAAGCTTGGATTGAACGCGTGGGCGGCGCGGGTGCAACCGCCGATCGAACTCCAGGGTGGAGCCGCCCACCCTACTGTTTACCTGCCCACCTGGTGCCCCAGTTCATCGCAGAATTCCTGCAGCAGGCGTTCCCCCTCCGGCCAGGGACCATGGCCCGACTCCGCATTCACGTGCCCGGCGTCGCCGATGTGCACGAGGCGGCTGCCCCAGGCCGCGGCCAGGGCGGCGGCGCGCTCCGGCGCGATATACGGATCGTCGCCGCTGGCCAGCACCATGCTCGGGAAGGGCAGGGGAGCGAGCGGGATCGGCGCGAAGCCATTGACCGGCACCGGGTAGCTCGGCGCCTCGACGTCGCTCGGCGCCACCATGAAGGCGCCGGCCACCATCAAGGGCGAACGGCTGGCCGCCCAGTGCGCCACCAGCATGCAGCCAAGGCTGTGTGCGACCAGGATCGGGGCGCCCTTGCAAGCGCCGATCGCCGCATCCAGCTCGGCCACCCATTCGTCGCGGTCCGGACAGTTCCAGTCGCGGTGCCGGGCCTTGGTCCATGCCGGGTAACGCGCCTGCCATTGGCTCTGCCAGTGCTCGGGGCCGGAATTCCACAGGCCTGCCAGGATCAGTACGTCGCACTTCATCGCGCCTCCACCGTTGGGAAATTATCAACGGCGATTGTACGTCGAAAGCGACGCGGCCATCAGGCCCCGGACTTCTCGACTTCGGCGACCGGCTCGGCGCCGGTTCGGCGCGGCGCCAGCAGGCGGCGATCGTACATCGGCCGACCGCCCTGCCGGCATCACAGTGCCGTTCTGAGCGCGAACAATTCGGGAAACAGCACCACGTCGAGCATCTTGCGCAGGTAGCTGGCGCCGGAGGTGCCGCCGGTCCCCAGCTTGAAGCCGATGATGCGCTCGACCGTGCTCACATGGCGGAAGCGCCAGAAACGGAAGGCGGTTTCGAGGTCGACCAGCTTCTCGGCCAGCTCGTACAGCGCCCAGTGGTGCTCGGTGTCCTGGTAGACCGCCAGCCAGGCCGCCTTGACGCTGTCGTCGCCGGCGGTGGGCCGGGTCCAGTCGGCCGCCAGGCGTTCCGGCGCAATCGTGAAGCCGCTGCGCGCCAGCAGCATCACCGCCTCGTCGTAGACGGAGGGCGCATGCAGTTCGCGTTCGAGGATGGCATGCGCCTCGGGTGACTTCTCGTGCACGCCCAAGAGGGTCGGGTTCTTGTTCCCGAGGATGAATTCGAGTTCGCGGTACTGGAAGGACTGGAAGCCCGAGGAGGCGCCCAGGTAAGGGCGGATCGCGGTGTACTCGGGCGGCGTCATCGTCGCCAGCACGTCCCAGGCATGCACCAGCTGGTCCATGATGCGGGCCACCCGCGCCAGCATCTTGAAGGCCGGCGGCAGGTTGTCTTCCCGGATGTGGCGGCGCACCGCCTGCAGCTCGTGCAGCATCAGCTTGATCCACAGCTCGCTGGTCTGGTGCTGGATGATGAACAGCATCTCGTTGTGGTTCGGCGAGAGCGGATGCTGGGCCGACAGGATCTGGTCCAGGCCCAGGTAGTCGCCGTAGCTCATCGACTCCTTGAAGTCCAGCTTGGCGCCATGCCATTCGGACTTGGTGTTTGCGTCATCGTTCATGGCTGCCCCTTCAAGTCACTGCGCTGCGTTCGGCCTGGGTGTCGTAGGCTTCGCGGTCGAGGATGTCCTTCAGGACCGCTACCGCATCCCACACGTCGGCGTAGCTGGTGTACAGCGGCGTGAAGCCGAAGCGCATGATCTCCGGCTCGCGATAGTCGCCGATGACGCCGCGCGCGATCAGCGCCTGCATCACTGCGTAGCCGTGCGGATGGGTAAAGCTGGCCTGGCTGCCGCGGCGCGCGTGTTCGCGCGGCGTCACCAGGCCGAGCGGATGGCCTGCGCAGGTCGACTCGACCAGTGCGATGAACAGGTCGGTGAGCTGCAGCGATTTCTCGCGGATGGCCGCCATCGTGGTCTCCTCGAAGACGGCGAGCCCGCACTCGACCAGCGCCAGCGACAGCACCGGCTGGGTGCCGCACAGCGCGCGGCCGATACCCTCGCATGCCGCGAAGCCGTGCGCCATCGCGAACGGTTTTGCATGGCTCCACCAGCCCGTGAGCGGATGGGCGAAGGCCGCCTGGTGGCGCCGCGGCACCCAGATGAATGCCGGCGCGCCGGGGCCGCCGTTCAGGTATTTATAGGTGCAGCCGACCGCGAAGTCGGCCTCCGCCGCATGCAGCTCGACCGGCACCGCGCCGGCCGAATGGGCCAGGTCCCAGACCGTCAGCGCGCCGGCCGCGTGCGCATGGCGGGAAAGCAGGGCCATGTCGTGCTGGTAGCCGGTGCGGTAGTTGACGTGGGTGAGCATCAGCACCGCGCAGTCGGCGTCGACCGCCGCCGGAATCTCTTCCACCGAATCGACCAGGCGGACGCGGTAGCCCTGCTGCAGCCATTCGGCCAGGCCCTCGGCCATGTAGATATCGGTCGGGAAGTTGCTGCGCTCGGTGACGATGGTTCGGCGCGCGCGGGTCGCCGCATCCAGCGCCCCGGCCTGCAGCCGCAAGGCCGCGGCCAGCGCCTTGAACAGGTTGAGCGAGGTGGTGTCGGTAACCACGACTTCGCCCTCCTGGGCGCCGATCAGCGGGGCCAGGCGGTTGCCAAGGCGCTTGGGCAGGTCGAACCAGCCGGCCGTGTTCCAGCTCTTGATCAGGTCCCGGCCCCATTCCTGGGCCACCACTTCCTGGGCGCGCGCGAGGGCGGCCTTGGGCCGGGCGCCGAGCGAATTGCCGTCCAGGTAGATCATGCCCTGGGGCAGGTCGAAGCGCTCGCGCAGGGCGCGCAGCGGGTCGGACTGGTCGCGGGCGACGCAGGCCTCGCGTGTCATTGCAGTGCTCATGCAGCTTCCTTGGCAGTGTGTTCGCCCGGCAGTTGGCGCAGGATGGCGCGCACCGGACTGGCGTCCATGCCGGCGAATTTCAGGGGCAGGGCGACCAGTTCGTAGTCGTCCTCGGCGACCTCGTCGAGGACGATGCCTTCCAGGATCGCCATGCCGGCGCGGCGCACGGCGTGGTGGGCATCGAGGGTCTTGGAATCCTGCGGGTCGAGCGAGGGGGTGTCGGTGCCGACCAGCAGCACGCCCTTGCTGGCCAGCAGTGTAATGGCGGCAGGAGTAACTGCCGGGAACAGCGGATCCCACGCGGCCCGAGGCGCGCTGGCGTAGGTACGCAGCAGCACGCGCGGCGGGACGCCATCCAGTTTTCCCTCGAGGTGGCGCGGTTCGACCGCAGTCGCGCCGAGGCAGTGGATCACGCGGCAGGCGCCGATATAGGGCCGCAGATCGACCTGGTCGATCGATTTTCCGTCCGGGTCGTAGTGGCTGGGCGCGTCGGTATGGGCGCCGAGGTGGGTCGTCATCGTCATGCGGCTGACGCGGACCGGGCAGCCATCCTTGATTTCCCAGGTCGGGCTGGCGTCGAACGGGGTGTCGCCGGGCCAGACAGGGATGCCGCCCGAGATCGTCGGACTGATATCCCAGATGCGTAAAGATTCCATGCGCGCCTTGAATTAATTGAAGCTTGAAGCTGTTGCCAGTCTCGCAGTGTAACAAGTTCCAGTGGCTGCTGTCCCGGTTTGCTGTCTTTCAGGCAACTATTTCGACCACAGAAAATATTTTAAAAATTTTTCTCAAGAACCCTAAAGTTCCCGGAAGCGCCGCCGTTACCCTTTCCAGAAGCGCGGCAAAGGGTCTTGGCGAAAGAAATTCAAAAATATTTTGCGAAAACCCTAAAGTTCCCCGAAAGCTTGACGTAAATCGTAGCAAGTGCACGACAGATGGAATGTTGGGCGCACACAATTCAGTCGATTCTCGACACCTTCCAGAACCCCCTTTCCATAGGGGCGCCAGAGTGATCCAGCAGGGTTTGTCAGACAAACTCCTACGGGTCCTGTCCGTCATTCGCGGACGCAAAATACAGAGTTCGTCCAATATCTAAAAAGTTTCTCCACAGTCAGAATCTATCTCAACGGCAACACCTCAGCAGCGAATGAGGGCCGATTCAACGGATACGGAGAGATGGAAATGACGATGAACGACATGATGGCTGAAATCCGCGACGCGAACCTGAGCTACCTGATGCTGGCCCAGCAAATGATCCGCGCCGACAAGGTGACCGCCATCTTCCGTCTCGGCATCTCCGCCGATATCGCCGAGCTGATCGAAAGCATGAGCAATGCCCAGATCCTGAAACTGGCAAGCGGCAACATGATGCTGGCCCGCTTCCGCTTCGACGACACCGCCATCCTGTCGATGCTGACCAGCCACACCAAGGAACGCAGCCTGGCTCAGTCGCACGCCGCCATCCTGATGGCCGGCCAGCCGGTGGAAGAGATCGTATAAAATCCCGCTAGACGCGGTCCCGTCGGGATCGCACATCGGTAACCGGCGGGAGCAGGGATGAGCAAGAAAAGTGTCGTGTCGGAAGCGCAGGAAATCCAGCTTGCGATCGAACTGATCAACCTGGGGGCGCGCCTCCAGTTGCTCGAAACCGAAGTCTCGCTCTCGCGCGAGCGCCTGCTCAAGCTGTACAAGGAACTCAAGGGCGTCTCTCCGCCCAAGGGCATGCTGCCATTCTCGACCGACTGGTTCCTGACCTGGCAACCGAACATCCACTCCTCGCTGTTCATCAATATCCATAACTTCCTGGTCGAACATGCCGGCGCCACCGGCATCCAGGCGGTGATGAAGGCGTATAAACTCTACCTCGAACAACTTCCGCCGGAGCCGGGCGAAGAGCCGCTGCTTTCCTTGACGCGCGCCTGGACCCTGGTGCGCTTCTTCCAAAGCGGCATGCTGCTGCTGGCGCCTTGCAATAAATGCCAGGGCAAGTTCATCGTCAACGCCCTCGACCTGAATGCGGATTACCTGTGCGGCCTGTGCCACATGCCTTCGCGGGCGGGCAAGACGCGCAAGGCCAAGGACGCCAAAGACGCCAGGGACGCGGCCGAGGCCGCCGCCAAGCAGGGCCAGTGAAACCCGCGATTGCGGCGCTGCTCCTGCAGCTTGCCGCCTGTCCCCTGACGCTCGCCGCGACCTGGCTGCTCGCGACTGCCGGCGTGCCGATGTCTTACCTCAGCATTGCCCTCATCCAGGGCCTGATCGCCGCCGGCCTCACATGGTGGCGCGGCCTGGCCAGCTGGTGGCGCGCCATCCAGCTGCTGTTCCCGCTGGCCCTGTTCGGCGCCTTTCAACTGGCGATCCCGCCATTTGTCTTCCTCGTCGTCTTCCTGTTCCTGCTCCTGCTGTACTGGTCCACCTACCGCACCCAGGTGCCGTACTACCCGTCCGGCCGGCACGTGTGGGAAGCCGTGGCCGGCCTGCTGCCCGATCAACGACCGGTGCGCGTGATCGACATCGGCAGCGGCCTCGGCGGCCTGGTGCTGGACCTGGCGCGCCGCGGCCCCGGTATCGAAGCGACCGGCATCGAGCTGGCGCCGCTGCCCTGGCTGGTAAGCCGGCTGCGCGCGCAATGGAGCGGGAGCATGCGCGCAAACCGGGCGCGCTTCATCCGCGGCGACTACAACGCCCTGAATTTCGCCGACTACGACCTGGTGTTCGCCTATCTTTCGCCGGCCGCCATGGGCGCCCTGTGGCGCAAGGCGGCGCGCGAGATGCGTCCCGGGTCCCTCCTGCTTAGTTACGAATTCGTCATTGACGATCGTTTACCGAACCGTACCGTCTATCCCACAGAGGGTGGCCCAGCCCTCCATATCTGGCACTTTTAGGCGACAAAACCGGCCTTTCTGCTTGCCGATGGGACGTTCTCCCGCTAGAGTGGTTCCCTGCGTCAACTTTGCTTGAAATCACTTAATTTGAGTATCGCCGGTGAGCTTGATCCCCGGCTTGCCTGGAGCATTTCTTTGTTAGTCATCTTCGGTTACGTGTTCGTTTGTGCCTGCGTCTTCGGCGGCTTCGCGCTGGCTGGCGGTCACCTTGCTTCGCTGTGGCAGCCGATCGAGCTCCTGATGATCGGCGGCGCGGCGGTCGGCGCGCTCTTCGTCGGCAATACCATGAAGTCGATCAAGGCGACCGGCAAGGCCCTGCCGACCATTTTCCAGGGTTCCAAATACACGAAGGACATGTATATGGAGCTGATGGCCTTGCAGTTCGACGTGCTCTCGAAAGTGCGCAAGGAAGGCCTGATGTCGATCGAAGGCGATATCGAGGCGCCGGAAGCATCGCCGCTGTTCTCGAAATACCCTGCGGTGCTGGCCGACCACCACATCGTCGAATTCATGACCGACTACCTGCGCCTGATGGTCTCCGGGAACATGGACGCGATGCAGATCGAAAACCTGATGGACAACGAGATCGAGACCCACCACCACGAGGGCGCGATTCCGGCGCACGTGATCGCCAAGATCGGTGACGGCCTGCCGGCCTTCGGTATCGTGGCGGCCGTGATGGGCGTGGTTCACACCATGGAATCGGTCGGTTTGCCGCCGGCCGAGCTGGGCATCCTGATCGCCAAGGCGCTGGTTGGTACTTTCCTGGGCATCCTGCTGGCGTATGCCTTCGTATCGCCACTGGGGAACGTGCTGGAACAGAAGCTGGAGGAATCGACCAAGATGTTCCAGTGCGTGAAAGTGACGCTCCTGGCGAGCCTGAACGGTTACGCGCCGGCACTGGCCGTCGAGTTCGGGCGCAAGGTGCTGTATTCGACCGAGCGCCCGAGCTTCGCCGAGCTCGAAGAGCACATCAAGAAGAAGAAGTAAGCAGGCATGTCCGCATTGTCCAATCACTTGACGCCCGACGCAGGGAGGAAGCATGGCTGACGAAAACATGCGCCCCATCGTCGTCAAGCGCATCAAGAAGGTGGCAGGCGGCCATCACGGTGGCGCCTGGAAGATCGCGTACGCCGACTTCGTGACCGCGATGATGGCCTTCTTCCTGCTCATGTGGCTGCTGGGCTCGACCGCCAAGGGCGACCTGGAAGGCATCTCCGAATACTTCAAGACCCCGCTCAAGGTGGCGATGGCGGGCGGCTCCGGCGCCGGCGACTCGTCGTCGGTGATCAAAGGCGGCGGCACCGACCTGACCCGCCGCAACGGCCAGGTCAAGAAGGGCGACATCGACCCGAGCTCGAAGACCTACAACCTCGAAGCGGCCAAGGCCCAGGTGGCCAAGGCCGAAGCCGACCGCCTGCAGTCGCTCAAGTCGAAAATCGAGTCGGTCATCGAGGTCAACCCGCTGCTCAAGAAGTACAAGAACCAGCTGCTGCTGGACATCACCAGCGAAGGCCTGCGGATCCAGATCGTGGACGAGCAGAACCGCCCGATGTTCGCGCTGGCGAAGGCCGAGCTGCAGCCGTATACGAAAGAGATCCTGAACGTGATCGGCATGGTGCTGGGCGAAGTGCCGAACAAGATCGGCCTGTCGGGGCATACCGACGCCACCCCGTACTTCAGCGACGCCGGCTACAGCAACTGGGAGCTGTCGGCAGACCGCGCCAATGCCTCGCGCCGCGAACTGGTGCGCGGCGGCCTGCCCGACGACAAGGTGCTGCGCGTGGTGGGCCTGGCCGCGGCCGCCCATCTCGACCGCACGGATCCGTTCAACCCGATCAACCGCCGCATCAGCATCATCGTCATGAACAAGCGCACCGAGGAAGCCGTCCAGCGCGACGCCGCTTCGCTCGAGGTGCCGGCGCAACAGCCCGCAGCGGTGGCCGAGGCAGTTGCCGCGGCCGGCGGTGTGCCCGCCGCCAAATGATCCAGGACTGGAGACTGGAATGAAAAGAAAAAAGATACTCGGTTCGCACGTAAAGCGCCTGCTGTCGGGGGTGGCCATCCACGGACGCCGTCACTTGAACGAGGTCGAGACCGACCTGCTGCAGACCGAATTGCTGCTGGAAGAAGCCATCGACAAGCTGACCAGCAGCTTCATGGCCATCCACACGGCGGTCGGCACGCGCCAGGAAGCGATCAACCGCCTGCTGGCGGGCGAGACGCCGAGCGCCGAGGACAGCGCGAACCTGGCCGACATGTCGGGCGAGATCGGCCTGCACGTGAACTCGGCAATCACCAGCATGCAGTTCCAGGACATGACCAGCCAGCTGATCGACCGCACGCTGCGGCGCGTGGCCGGGCTGCGCGAGTTCCTCGGCACGCTGAGCGACCATGGCGCCGAGATCGCGCCGGAGACCGACAGCGACGAGATCGTCGAACGCCTCGGCAAGGTCAGCATGGCGCTGGCGATCCAGTCGCTCGAACTGCGCAGCATGCTGCGCAAGTCGGTGGAGCAGCATCACCTCGAAAGCGGCGACATCGAACTCTTCTGAGTCCGCTGTCCATCCATACGCCACTCAACACCGGAACATACCGGACTTAAAACAGCAGGAGCAAAACATGGCAAAAACGATTCTCGCGGTTGACGATTCCAGTTCGCTGCGCCAGATGGTGGCCTTCAGCCTGAAGGCGGCCGGCTACAACGTGGTCGAAGCCGTCGATGGCATGGATGGTCTCGAGAAGGCGAAGCTGCAGAGCGTGGACCTGGTCCTGACCGACCAGAACATGCCGCGCATGGACGGCCTGGCCCTGATCAAGACGCTGCGCACGCTGCCGACCTACGCCAAGACCCCGATCCTGATGCTGACCACCGAATCGTCCGACGAGATGAAGGCCAAGGGCCGCGCCGCCGGCGCCAACGGCTGGCTGGTCAAGCCTTTCGATCCGCAGCGCCTGATCGAAGTCGTCAAGAAAGTCATCGGCTAATGGGCGCATCGGAAAACCTACTGCGCGTCGCATTCGCGGTCTGCGATGCTCACCGTACGTTCGTACGGCTGCGCTTCTCGATCGCGACTGCTTCCGCTCGCTACGGTTTTTCGATGCGCCCTGCGATGAAGCACCAAGCATTTCAGGGAATTCCATCATGACGATCGACATCAGCCAGTTTTACCAGGTCTTTTTCGACGAGGCAGAGGAACTGCTCGCCGAAATGGAGCGGCTGCTGCTCGCCGTCGACGTGGCGGCGCCCGACGCCGAAGACCTGAACGCCATCTTCCGCACGGCCCATTCGGTGAAGGGCGGCGCGTCGACCTTCGGCCTGACCGACATGAGCGACGTCACGCACGTGCTCGAGTCGCTGCTGGACCGCATCCGCAAGGGCGAGATGGCGCTGACGGCGAACCACGTGGACGCCTTCCTGGCGGCCAAGGACAGCCTCAAGATGCAGCTGGACGGCCACCGCCACGGCGCGGCCGTCGACCAGGAGGCGGTCGCCAACGTCCGCATGGTGCTGCACGACCTGGCCGAGGGCCTGGTGCCGCAGGCGCCCGTGGTGGCGCCGTCCTACCTCACGGCGGAAAGCAAGGTGCAGCATCCGCTTGAGAACGCGCACCGCTACAAGATCGAACTGCCGCCGGTGGAACAGCGTGACATCAGCGCCCTGGTCGATGAACTCGGCCTGATGGGCCGGGTGAAGGTCACGCCGCTCGACGGCGGGCGCAGCGCCATCATCATCACCACCCACGAGAGCCTGGACGACATCATCGCGATCTGCTCCTTCGTGCTGGATCCGGAAGACCTGAAGATCTTCGAAGCCCCGGCCCTGACCCCGGAGCAGCGCGCCATCGAGGCGGCCGAGCGCACGCGTATCGAAAACGAGCAGGGCTACGGCTTCTTCGACATCGACGACGACGGCGCCGCTGCCACAGCAGGCGCCGACGAGCTCTCGGACGACGAGCGCGGCTACGGCTTCTTCCAGCCGATCGAACAGATCCGCGCCGCGGCCGGCATCACCAATGAGCCGGCGCCGCAGGCCGCCCGCCCGAAGGGCCCGGACCCGATCGAGCTGTCCGAACTGGCGAGCGAACTGGCCTCCGAGAAGAAGGCAGCCAAGAAGGACCCGCAGGGCGAATCGTCCTCGATCCGGGTCTCGGTCGAGAAAGTCGACCAGCTGATCAACCTGATCGGCGAACTGGTGATCACCAACGCCATGCTCGAGCAGAGAAGCGGCAACCTCGACCCGATGGCCCATGAGCGCCTGCTCAATTCGATCAGCCAGCTGGGCCGCAACACGCGCGAACTGCAGGAAGCCGTGATGTCGATCCGCATGATGCCGATGGACTTCGTGTTCTCGCGCTTCCCGCGCATGGTGCGCGACCTGGCCTCGAAGCTGGGCAAGAAGGTCGACTTCATCACCAACGGCGCCGCCACCGAACTGGACAAGGGCCTGATCGAGCGCATCGTCGACCCGCTGACCCACCTGGTGCGCAATTCGATCGACCATGGCATCGAGATGCCGGCCGCGCGCGTCGCCGCCGGCAAATCGGAAGCGGGGCGTTTGTTCCTGTCGGCCGGCCACCAGGGCGGCAACATCGTCATCGAAGTGTCCGATGACGGCGGTGGGCTGAACCGCGAACGCATCCTGGCCAAGGCGGCCCAGAGCGGGCTGCCGGTGAGTGACAGCATGAGCGACGAGGACGTCTGGCAGCTGATTTTCGCGCCCGGCTTCTCGACCGCCGAGCAGGTGACCGACGTGTCCGGCCGCGGCGTGGGCATGGATGTGGTCAAGCGTAATATCGCCGCGATGGGCGGCACGGTCGACATCCGCTCGGCGCGCGGCTTCGGCACCACGATCTCGATCTCGCTGCCGCTCACGCTGGCCATCCTGGACGGCATGTCGATCCGCAGCGGCGACGAGATCTATATCCTGCCGCTCTCGTTCGTGGTCGAGTCGCTGCAGCCGGCGCCGCAGGACATCCGCGAGATCGCGGGCCGCGGCCAGGTGCTGAAGGTGCGCGGCGAGTACCTGCCCCTGATTCCGCTATACCAGATGTTCGAGATCTCCCCGCGCATCACCGACCCTTCCGAGGGCATCGTGGTGATCCTCGAGACCGAGGGCAAGAAGACCGCGCTGTTCGTGGACGAACTGGTGGGCCAGCAGCAGGTGGTGGTCAAGAACCTGGAAGCGAATTACCGCAAGGTGGCCGGCATCTCGGGCGCCACCATCCTGGGCGACGGCGGCGTGGCCCTGATCCTGGACGTGGCCGCGCTGGTGCGCTCGTCGCGTCAGCTGCTGGACGACCCGGTCGTCTCGAAAAGCATCTAACAAATCATCAACCAAGAGGACCTGAACATGTCTACTGTACAGAACACCGGCATCGAAGGCGCCGGCAGCGAATTCCTGGCCTTCACCCTCGGTTCCGAGGAATACGGCATCGACATCCTCAAGGTGCAGGAAATCCGCGGCTACGAAGCCGTGACGCGCATCGCCAATGCCCCGGAATTCATCAAGGGCGTGATCAACCTGCGTGGCATCATCATCCCGGTGGTCGACATGCGCATCAAGTTCCAGCTGGGCACTCCGGTGTACGACCAGTTCACCGTGGTGATCATCCTGAACATCGGCGGGCGCATCATGGGCATGGTGGTGGACAGCGTGTCGGACGTGACCACGCTCACCCCGGACCAGATCAAGCCGGCGCCGGAAATGGGCACCGCCTTCAATTCCGACTACATGATCGGCCTGGGCACCATCGACGAGCGCATGCTGATCCTGGTGGACATCGACAAGCTGATGTCGTCGGGCGAGATGGGCTTGATGGACAAGCTGGCAGCATGATGTGATGGGATGGGCGGACGTCCGCCATCCCATGCACGACCCGGCACGCGTAATACACAGAGCAACAGCAACGAAGAGGCAACAACGTGCCGCAGCAAAGAACCGATACGGCCAAGGAATTCGATTTCACGACAGCTGATTTCGAACGGGTGCGCGCGCTGATCTACCAGCGCGCCGGCATCTCCCTGGCCGACAGCAAGCAGGAAATGGTCTACAGCCGCCTGGCGCGGCGCCTGCGCGCCACCGGCATCCAGTCGTTCGCGCGCTACCTCGACGACCTCGAAGCCGGGCGCTCGGCGACCGAATGGGAAGCCTTCACCAACGCGCTGACCACCAACCTGACCTCGTTCTTCCGCGAGGCGCACCATTTCCCGCTGCTGGCCGAACACCTGGCCGGCCTGCGCCGCCGCGACGGCGCGCCGCTCACCATCTGGTGTTCTGCGGCGTCCACCGGCGAAGAGCCGTATTCGATCGCGATGACCGCCTGCGAGGCCTTCGACACGCTCACGCCGCCGGTGCAGATCGTCGCCACCGATATCGACACCAACGTGCTGGGCGTCGCCGCCAACGGGGTCTACCCGATGGAACGGATGGAGAAGGTGGGCCAGGATCGCTTGAGACGCTTTTTCCTGAAAGGGAAGGGCGCCAACGCCGGCATGGCGCGGGTGCGGCCGGAGCTGGGCAAGCTGGTGGAATTCCGCCCGCTGAACCTGCTCGCCGGCGAGTGGCCGGTGAAGGGGCAGTTCGACGCCATCTTCTGCCGCAACGTGATGATCTACTTCGACAAGGACACCCAGCGCAAGATCCTGGCGCGCTTCGTGCCCCTGATGAAGCCCCATGCCCTGCTGTTTGCCGGGCATTCCGAAAACTTCCTGTACGTGTCGGATTCGCTGCGCCTGCGCGGCAAGACGGTGTACGAGCTGGACCAGGCGGGCCGCGGCTAGCGGCGAGATCATGAACAACCAGTTCGCCACCAACGTTTATTACGACCGCACCTTCGATTGCGACGCGGCCAAGATCCTGCCGGGCGAGTACTATTACACCGGCAAGAACATGCTGATCGTGACCGTGCTGGGCTCCTGCGTGTCGGCCTGCATCCGCGACCGCATCACCGGCCTGGGCGGCATGAACCATTTCATGCTGCCCGACGGCGGCGGCGACAACGGCAGCCCGGTGTCGGCCTCGATGCGCTACGGGAGCTTCGCGATGGAGATCCTGATCAACGACCTGCTCAAGGCGGGCGCGCGCCGCGAGCACCTTGAAGCCAAGGTGTTCGGCGGCGGCGCCGTGCTGCGCGGCTTCACGGCCATGAACGTGGGCGAGCGCAACGCGGCCTTCGTGACCAGTTTCCTGAAGACCGAACGGATCCCGGTGCTGGCCTCCGACCTGAACGACATTTACCCGCGCAAGGTGTACTTCTTCCCGAAGACCGGCAAGGTGCTGGTGAAGAAGCTGATGCAGACCCAGAACGATACGCTGGCCAAACGCGAACTCGATTACGCCAAGCGGCTCAAGGTCGAACCGGTCGGCGGCGACATCGATCTGTTCTGACCAAAAGAAAAAACGACCTGAAAGGACGACGTATGACAATCAAGGTACTGATCGTCGACGACTCTGCGCTGATCCGCAGCGTGATGAGCGAAATCGTCAACTCCCAGCCCGACATGGAAGTGGTGGCCACCGCCCCCGACCCGCTGGTCGCGCGCGACCTGATCAAGCGCCACAACCCGGACGTGCTGACCCTCGACGTCGAGATGCCCAAGATGGACGGCCTCGACTTCCTGGAAAAACTGATGCGCCTGCGCCCGATGCCGGTGCTGATGGTGTCCTCGCTGACCGAGCGCGGTTCGGAGATCACCATGCGCGCGCTCGAACTGGGCGCGGTCGACTTCGTGACCAAGCCGAAGATCTCGATCCAGACCGGGATGCGCGAATACACCGAACTCATCGCCGACAAGATCCGCGCAGCCAGCCGCGCCCGCATCAAGCGCGCCGTGCCGGGCGCCGTGCCGACCCCGCAGCTGTCGGCCCTGCGCAGCCCCCTGATCTCGTCGGAAAAGCTGATCATCATCGGCGCCTCCACCGGCGGCACCGAGGCGATCCGCGAATTCCTGATGCAGATGCCCTCGGACTGCCCGGGCATCCTGATCGCCCAGCACATGCCGGAAGGCTTCACCAGCTCCTTCGCCAAGCGCCTCGATTCGCTGTGCAAGATCAGCGTCAAGGAATCCGAGGGCAACGAGCGGGTGCTGCCCGGCCATGCGTATATCGCGCCCGGTCATTCGCACCTGCTCTTGAGCCGTTCCGGCGCCAACTACATGACCAGAATCGAGCAAAGCCCGCCGGTCAACCGGCACCGCCCCTCGGTGGACGTGCTGTTCCGCAGTGCGGCGGAAGCGGCCGGCAAGAATGCCGTTGGTGTTATTCTGACCGGGATGGGCAAGGACGGCGCCGCCGGCATGCTCGACATGCGCACCGCCGGAGCCCATAATTTCGCCCAGGACGAGGCCAGCTGCGTCGTATTCGGCATGCCGCGCGAGGCGATTGCCCTTGGCGCGGCGCACGAAGTCGCCGGTTTGCAGGCGCTGCCGCGCATGGTGCTCGAGCACCTGGCGGCGCAGGGCAGCCGGGCGTTGCGTGTTTGATCCGTATGCAAGCGTATTGCTGCCATTTTATCGCCGTACGGCAACAAAACTGCTATTCTGGAGGCTGTGATGCGGTCTTCGCCCAATAAACCAAAGTACAAGTTTCAAAACGGAGTAATTCATGGCTGATCCAAAGATGCGTTTTCTGGTTGTTGACGATTTCTCGACGATGCGCCGCATCGTCCGGAATCTGTTGAAGGAACTGGGTTATGCCAATGTCGACGAAGCCGAGGACGGCGTGATGGGCCTGGCCAAGCTGCGCAGCGAACAGTTCGACTTCGTGGTCTCGGACTGGAACATGCCGAACATGGACGGCCTGACCATGCTGCAGAACATTCGTGCCGATCCCGCGCTGGCCAAGCTGCCGGTGCTGATGGTGACCGCCGAAGCCAAGAAGGAAAACATCATCGCGGCCGCGCAGGCGGGCGCCAGCGGCTACGTGGTCAAGCCGTTCACGGCCGCCACGCTGGACGAGAAGCTCAACAAGATCTTCGAAAAGATGGACAAGGCGGGCTGAGATGATGGAGCAGACTGCCGTCCCGGCGGAGGCCTCCCATGAGGAGGTGCTGAGCCGAATCGGGCACATGACGCGCGCGCTGCACGAGAGCCTGCGCGGCCTCGGCCTCGACAAGCTGATCGAAAAGGCCGCAAGCGACATTCCCGATGCGCGCGACCGCCTCGACTACGTGGCGCGCCTGTCGGAGCAGGCTGCCAAGCGTGTGCTGGACGCCACCGACGCCGCCGGCCCGGTGCAGGATGCGATCGAGACCCGGTCGAGCGAACTGGCGGGTTCCTGGCAGGCGCTGCTGGACAATGGCGCCTCGGAGCTCGAGTGGCGTGCACTGGCCCAGCGCACGATCGCCGGGCTTGACGAGTCGCGCGCCGGCGCCGTCGCCACCCGCGGCCAGCTGATGGACATCATGATGGCCCAGGATTTCCAGGATCTCACCGGCCAGGTGATCGGCCGCATCACCGGCATCGCCCAGAACCTCGAGCACCAGCTGGTGCAGGTGCTGATCGACTTCGCGCCGAGCGAGATCAAGCGCGAGCTCGACAATGGCCTGCTCAACGGCCCGCAGATCAAGCCGGAAGGCAAGAGCGAAGTCGTGGCCGACCAGGGCCAGGTCGACGACCTGCTCGACAGCCTCGGTTTCTGACACATACGCCCGGGCCGCGTGCTCGTCCAGTTTCCACTCCGCGCCCACATGCAACAAACTAACTTCATCGTTCGCGAACCGCTGCTCGACCCGAAGCAGCGCGTCATCGGCTACGAGCTGTCGTGGCAGCACCACGACGGCAAGGTCCCGACCGGAGAGGAGCTGGAAGACCTGGTCGCCTTCGTCGCCGAGCACGTCAACCACGCAGAGCACGGCTGGCTGCTGCGCGACAAGATCCTGTTCCTCGACGCCGTCCCCGAAATGCTCTC
Organism: Telluria sp. PB2R4; assembly: GCF_059685695.1. Taxonomy (NCBI): domain Bacteria; kingdom Pseudomonadati; phylum Pseudomonadota; class Betaproteobacteria; order Burkholderiales; family Oxalobacteraceae; genus Telluria; species Telluria sp. PB2R4. Next base: position 32,995 of record NZ_JCASIC010000011.1, read on the forward strand.
GCTCGATGCGCTGCATGCGCTGCCGCCCGAGCGCACCGTGCTCACCCTCGACATCCGCAGGCTGACCAACCCTGACGTGCGCGCGGCGGTGCAGGCGGTGCGCGCCGGCGGGGTGGGGGTGTCGATCCGCGGCGCCGACCTGAATCTGCTGGGCCGCAACCTGACGCCCTACGCCTCCTATGTCGAGGTGCGCTTCGCCGGCGACGACGTGGCCACCCAGGCGCGCACCTATGCCGCCGCCAAGCATGCGGAGATGCGCATGGTGGGCCGGCCGGTGGCCACCTGGGCCGATTTCGACGCCTGCGCCGCGCTCGGGCTGGACGCCTTTGTCGGCAAGCTGCACCTGACCCCGCGTCCCGGCAATCCGGTCAAGGGTATGAACCCGACCCAGAGCACCATCCTGCAGCTGATGCAGATGGTCCAGAACAACGAGGACGTTCCGAAGCTCGAGAACGTGCTCAAGCGCGATCCGGCGCTCACCTACAAGCTGCTGAGCTACATCAATTCAGCCGGCTTCGGCGCCGCGCGCAGGGTAGAGTCGCTGCGCCAGGCGATCGCCCTGATGGGCTACGCGCCACTGTACCGCTGGCTGGTGCTGCTGCTGGCCACGGCCAGCTCGAGCGGCTTTTCGCCGGTGCTGATGGAAACCGCGGTGGTGCGCGGACGCCTGGCCGAGCTGCTTGGCGCGGCGCAACTGCGCGGCGAGGGCGAACACCTGTTCGTCGCCGGCATGTTCTCGCTGCTGGACCGCCTGCTGGGACTGCCGATGGGCGAGGTGCTGGAGACGGTGCCGCTGCCGGAAGAAGTGGTCAAGGCCCTGCTGGGGCGCGAGGGCCGCTACGGGCCCTACCTGGCGCTGGCGGAAGCGTGCGAGCTCAATTCCAGGCTGGTGGCCTCGCTGGCGGAATCGCTCGATATCAGTCCGCTGGAGGTCAACAAGGCGCACCTGTCGGCACTGGCCTGGGCGCAATCCGTCGCTGCCTAACGGTTGACACTGCAGCGTGGGCGGGCTGCCCGCCCACGCGGTGATCGCTGCCTGAGCAGCGTCACGCCAGGGACTCACCGCGCCGCGGCCCGCCGATCCACCGTTCCGGTCGTTACAAAGCGTTCCAGCGTCTGCTGCATCTGCATCGAGATGCTCGCGAAGCTGCAGCCGATCTGCACCTGCTCGCCCAGCAGGAAGGTGCGGAAGGGCCGCAGCAGGCGCACTTCGAGGTCGGCCATGAGCACCAGGTTCGGTCCCAGTTCCAGGCGCACCCCTTCCAGCTTCTTCCCCACATGCAGGCCGAAACATTGTTCGGGCGTTGCGCGCAGGCCCACGCCGCCCTGTGAAAAATCGTACAGGGGCAGTTCCATGTAGCTCCCCTTGATGCGGAAACTCGCCATGTAGTTGACGCCGACCGGCGTCTCCACGCGGCGTGCGGCGCGCCGGTTCAGCACCAGGCAGGCCGGCGGGAATTCGGCCGCCACGTGCATGCGGTTGTCGGCAAGGGGTTTCCAGGACTGGTCGAGCTCGAACTGAAGCTTGGCGTTGCCGCCGAGCGAAGCGACCAGGGTGGCCTTGCCTGCGGGCGGGCGCTCGCTGCCGCTGAAATCGAGCACGAAGTGCGGCAGCTCCGGGTCGACCGATTCGACGCGCGCCAGCAGCGGTTCGATCCAGCCGGCCGGGAACACCGTCACCGGTTCGCCCGACAACGACAGGGCGGTCAGCGCCTCGCCGATGTCGAACGGATCGCGCATTTCATGGGGCTCGGCGGTGCTGCCGATGCGCTTGAGCGCATCGTCCTGCTTCGGCGGGCCCTTGCGGATGAGGGGAGCGGTTTCGTTCACGGCAACATGTCCTTGCAAGAGTTCCTTGCCAAGTATAAGCCCAGTCTTCTAAATATTGCAATTACGCAATCAAAGATGTGGTTTTGCTACGTTCAGATTTCCAGGTTGTCGATCAGGCGGGTGGCGCCGAGCTTGGCTGCGGCCAGGACCACCAGTGGGACGCCCGCTTCCAGGTCGGCCACGCCGGGCGCTTGCAGGTCGATGCGCTTGCGAATCGACACGTAGTCCGGCTTCCAGCCGCGCGCGGCCAGGTGGTCCATCGCCTGGCGCTCGACGGTTACGGGGTCGCGCGCCCCGCCGCGCATCGCCTCGGCGACCGCGTTCAGCTGCTGGTACAACACGGGGGCTTCAGCCCGTTCCGCGCTCGACAGATAGCCGTTGCGCGAAGACAGCGCCAGGCCGTCGTCGGCGCGGAAGGTTTCGGCGCCGATGATCTCGGTCGGCAGCGCGAACTGGCGCGCCATGTTACGGACGATCATCAGCTGCTGGTAATCCTTCTTGCCGAACACCGCCACGCGCGGTTGCACGCAGGAGAACAGCTTGGTCACCACGGTGCACACGCCGTCGAAGAAACCGGGGCGGAATTCGCCTTCCAGCGTATTGCCCAGGCCATCGGGCGGGCGCACCCGGTATTCCTGCGGCTCCGGGTACATGTCGCGCTCGGTGGGCGCGAACAGCACATACACGCCTTCCTTCTCGAGCTTGGCGACGTCGTCCTGGAAGGTGCGCGGGTACTTGTCGAAGTCCTCGTTCGGGCCGAACTGCAGGCGGTTCACAAAAATGGATGCGACCACCGGGTCGCCATGCCTGCGCGCCAGGCGCATCAGCGACAGGTGGCCTTCGTGCAGGTTGCCCATCGTCGGCACGAAGGCGGTGCGCAGCTGGCCGCGCAGATGGTCGCGCAGTTCGTCGATGGAGGAAATGATTTTCATGGAGTCTTATTGCAATGATGCATTCAATGTAGCGGCTTTCAAGCCGGGGAATAGGCCAGGCGCACATAGATTGGCGCGAAGGGCTCGGCCTGCGTGATCTCGATCAAGGTTTCCTTCGCCAGTTCGAGCATGGCGACAAAGTGTACAACCACAATCGGAACCGTGTGCTGGCCCGAAAAAAGTTCCGAGAATTCGACGAAGCGCTGCGACTGCAGTGTGCGCAGGATGGCCGACATGTGCTCGCGCACCGAGAGCTCCTGGCGGCTGATCCGATGGTGCTGGGTCAGCTTGGCGCGGCGCAGCACGTCGAGCCAGGCGCGCTGCAGGTCCCAGGGGTCGACCTCGGGCAGGGCGAGCGCCAGGCCCTGTTCGACGAACAGCTGCGGGCGCACGAAGTCGCGGCCTTCCTGGGGCAGGGCGCCCAGCGCAAGGGCCGCCGATTTCATCTGCTCGTAGTCCAGCAGGCGGCGCACCAGTTCCGCGCGCGGGTCGCCCGCGTCTTCCACCAGGTCGTCCTGCCTCTTGGGGAGCAACATCCGCGACTTGATCTCGATGAGCATGGCCGCCATCAACAGGTACTCGGCGGCCAGTTCAAGGTTCCGCTGGCGGATCTGCTCGACGTACTTCAGGTATTGCAGGGTCACCTGCGCCATCGGGATGTCGAGGATATTGAAGTTCTGCTTGCGGATCAGGTATAGCAGCAAGTCGAGCGGACCTTCGAAGGCGTCGAGGAATACCTCGAGCGCATCCGGCGGGATGTACAGGTCGTTGGGCAAGCGCATCAAGGGCTCGCCGTACAGGCGTGCGATGGACGCCTCGGCGACATCGGCCGCGGCGTTCAGGTGCGCGTCGTGCGCGCCTTGTTCGGGGTGCGGCGGCGCCCCATCCTGCGCAGGTTCGGCCTGCTCGGGCAGCATGGGACGCTTACCTGTACTTCAGACCTTGCTCTGGTACGGGTAGGCCTGCTGGCGCAGGCGCGACGCCTTGATGCGCTCCTGTTCGTCGAGCGAGAGCGGGGCCTTGTCCCACAGCAGGGCGCGGCCTTCGACCTGGCGCTCGTCCATGCCAGGGGTCTGTGCCTTGAGCTCCTTGATGAACCTGGTATGCTCGGATTCGTACATCGAGTGTTGTTTCTTGAAGAACATGATTTCCAAAAAGTAGGTGACAAACGTCCGGAGCCGATTCTTGGCCCCCGGCGCGTTCGCGTCAAGTTTACTTGTGCAGCTCGTTCAGCTGGCGGGCGATGATGTCGTGGCTGAGCCACAGCACCGGTGCGATCTTTTCGGAAGCGCCATGGAACATCAGTGGGCCGGCGCCTTCCAGCACCAGGCTCGACAGGTGGTCCGTGATCAGGGCCTTTTTGTCTTTATGCAGCGCGGTCGCCGCTTCCGAGGTGCCGATCATGACCTCGGCCAGGGCTGGCGTGTTGTCCATCGGCCAGGCTTCGAAGTTGCGGAATTCGGCGCTGGTGGCGTCGTTGTTGTAGTGCTCGATGGTGTCGAGCAGCGACTGCAGGGACACGCCGTCGTTCAGCAGGTCCTGGCAGATTGCCCACTGCTTGTCCGCCCACTCGCCGCCGCCTTCCTTCTTCAGCGCGAGCAGCAGGGGGAACAGCGACAGCTCGACGCCCACGAAGATGTCGGACGAATTGGTGCGGATTTCCGGGCAGTTGAACACGGTGGCGTAGACGCCGGACTTCCAGGCGGCCTGGGCAACCGACTCCAGGCGCATCTTGGCATAGCCCTGGGTGTAGTTGGTGTAGGTCTGCCAGGTGTACTCGCCCTTGATGAGGATCTCGGTACCGTGGTAGCCGTAGGCGGTGTAGCGCACTTCGCCGCCGGCTTTCGTGACGCGCTCGCGGATCGGGGCCGAGGCATCGATCAGGTACTTCAGGGTGTTGGCGGTGACCTCGTCGAAGTTCATCAGGATCAGCTTGCCCAGGTCGCTGTCCAGCAGGGCGCGCGAGGACATGAAGCGCTCGCCGCGGCCTTTGTAGATCCGGTTGGCGATCGCCAGGAAGGCCTTGATCTTCGGGATGCCGCCGGCCATGGTATGGGCGAAGAACACGTTGGCGCCGTCCGGGATCAGCTTGTCGATCTCGGCCATGGCGGTCGCCGCCGCAGTGGTAAAACGGCGCACGCCGGCTGCGCGGCAGCGTTCGATCTTTTCCCAGTCCAGCTTGTCTTCCTGCCAGCTTTTGAGGGTGACTCCGGACAGCATTTCGGTCGGGTTCTGTTCGCCTTCCGGGGCGTCCATGTCGAAGCCGGCCATGAGCGGCACGTTGATGATCTTGCCGCCGAGCTTTTCTTCCGCCTCGAGCAGCTCTTCCGCGTTGAGGGCGCGCAGGGCGCCCGTTTCGTCGCGGCGGCCGACCGTGATGCCGACGATGCTCATGCCGGCCTTGCGTGCCTCATCGATCAGGCCGTTCACATAGCCGCGGCCGAACAGTTCGCCGAACAGGACGAACACGTCGCCTTTGCGGAACACGTTGGCTTGGGGGATGTGGCGGAGAGGAGTCAATTCGGTCATCTTGTTATCTACCTATTTTATGGGTCTGAAGAAGGCCTGCCGGCAGGGCCGTAGGGGCACGAGTTTCAGAAAAAACACGCCATTATAACGCTGTGGATGGGCGTGGGCGTTGATTTTGGGGGGGCTTCGTCGGTGCGCGCATGCGGCTTCCGTACAAAGAAATCGGGGGAGCAAGAGCCCATCGGCCCTGCTCCCCCGACTCTGGCAAAACGGATCAGCGGATGCGCATGCCCGGCTGCGCGCCCGGCATCGGATCGAGCAGGTACAGCCCCGGATTCGTCTTCTCGTCGGCGGCGGAGGCGCACAGCACCATGCCTTCCGACACGCCGAACTTCATCTTGCGCGGCGCCAGGTTGGCAACCATGACGGTCAGCTTGCCGACCAGGTCTTCCGGCTTGTAGGCCGACTTGATGCCCGAGAACACGTTACGGTAGCGGCCTTCGCCCACGTCCAGGGTCAGGCGCAGCAGCTTGCCGGCGCCTTCGACGTGTTCGCAGTTGACGATGCGCGCCACGCGTAGGTCGATCTTCGTGAAATCGTCGATCGAGATTTCCGGCGCCAGGGCTTCGATATCGCCGGCATCCTCATCCTGCACCGGCGAAAGCGCCGCAACGGCAAGGCTGGCGTCGGACACAACGGCGGGCGCCGGGACAGCCGCGGCAGCAGGGACGCTGGCCGCAGGGCCGCCTGCCGGCTTGTCGAACAGGTTCTCGACCATCTTCGCATCCACGCGCTGCATCAGGTGGCTGTAGGCGCCGATGCTGCGGCCCAGCATGGTTTCGTAGACGGCGGCGCCATGGGTATCAAGCCAGCTCAACTCGCCATCGCCGAGGAACTCGGCGACCCGCGCCGCCACTTGCGGCAGCACCGGCGACAGCATGATGCTCAGCTGGCGGAACAGGATCAGCGCGGTGGTGCAGACGTCGTGCAGCTCGGCCGTCCTGGTCTCGTCCTTGGCCAGCAGCCAGGGCTTGTTCTCGTCCACATACTGGTTGACGACGTCGGTGATCTCCATGATCTCGCGCATCGCGCGGCCGTAATCGCGTGCCTCGTAGCTGGCCGCGATGCTGGCCTGGCGCTCGGCGCCCTCGTTCATGAGGGCCTTGCAGATCCAGCCCTTGGCGGTGGCGGAGAGGCTGTCGGCCAGCTTGCCGTCGAACTTCTTGGCGATGAAGCCGGCGCAGCGGCTGGCGATATTGATGTATTTGCCGATCAGGTCGCTGTTCACGCGGGCCACGAAGTCGTCGCCGTTGAAGTCCAGGTCTTCGACTTTCGCATTGAGCTTGAAGGCAAGGTAATAACGCAGCCATTCCGGGTTCATGCCCAGCTCGAGGTAGCGCAGCGGCGAAATGCCGGTGCCGCGCGACTTCGACATCTTTTCGTTGTTCACGGTCAGGTGGCCGTGCACCGCGACCCTCAGCTTGTCGATGATCGGGTGCTGCGAGAAGTTCAGCATCGCCGGCCAGAACAGCAGGTGGAAGGACACGATGTCCTTGCCGATGAAGTGGATCTGCTCGGCTTGCGGGTCGTTCAGGAAGGCGTCGTAGTCGAGACCCTGCTTGTCGAAATAATTCTTCAGCGAGGCCAGGTAGCCGACCGGCGCGTCCAGCCACACATAGAAGAACTTGCCCGGCGCGTCGGGAATCGGGATGCCGAAGTAGGGCGCGTCGCGCGAAATGTCCCAGTCGGCCAGCTTCTCGCCGGATTCGCCCAGCCATTCCGATACCTTGTTCACCATTTCCGGCTGCAGGCGGCCGGGGGTGTTCAGCCATTCCTTCAGGAAGGCGAAGCAGCGCGGGTCGGACAGCTTGAAGAAATACTGTTCCGAAGGCTTGAGGATCGGGGTCGAGCCGGTGAATACCGAGAACGGGTTGATCAGTTCGGTCGGCTGGTAGGCCGCGCCGCAGACTTCGCAGTTGTCGCCGTACTGGTCCTTGGCGTGGCAGACCGGGCACTCGCCCTTGATGTTGCGGTCGGCCAGGAACATGCCCTTGACCGGGTCGTAGAAGCGGTCGACGGTCTTGGTGACGATCAGGCCGGTATCCCGCAGCTTGCGGTAGATGCCTTGCGAGAGTTCGACGTTTTCGGGTGAATCGGTGGAATACCAGTTGTCGAAGGCGATGTGGAAGCCGTTCAGGTATTGCGGACGGCCGGCGGCGATCTTGGCCACGAATTCCTGCGGCGTGATGCCTTCCTTCTCGGCCGCGATCATGATCGGGGTGCCGTGGGTGTCGTCGGCGCAGACGAAGTGCACCTGGCGCTGGGTACCATTGTCGCTCTGCATTCGCTGGAACCGGACCCAGATGTCGGCCTGGATGTATTCCATCATGTGGCCGATATGGAAGGCAGCATTGGCGTAGGGCAGGGCGGTGGTGACGAACAGCTTGCGGGTCATGGTCGAAGCGCTTTAGGTTTTTGGAAAGAAGCATTTTAACAGCGGAAGGGCCCCGATGCGCAGTGGCCAGGGCCCAGGTTTGCCAAAGCAACAAGAAGCCGGCGGCGTTTTGCGCTACACTTCGGCCCTATTACATGGAGAAACTCATGAGCATCACTGAGAACGATGTCAAGGCAGCATTGTCGGCGGTCATCGATCCTAACACCGGGAAGGATTTCGTTTCTTCCAAATCGATCAAGAACATCAAGCTCAGCGGCGCTGACGTCTCCCTGGACGTCGAGCTGGGCTACCCGGCGGCCAGCCAGGTCGCGGCTATCCGCGACAGCGTGCTCGCCGGCCTGAAAGCACTGCCGGGCGTCGGCAACGTGACCGTCAAGGTATATAGCAAGATCCTGTCGCACGCGGTCCAGCGCGGCCTGAAGGTCATGCCGAACGTGAAGAACATCATCGCGGTCGCCTCGGGCAAGGGCGGCGTCGGTAAATCCACCACCGCCGTCAACCTGGCGCTGGCGCTGGCTGCCGAAGGCGCCAGCGTCGGCATCCTGGATGCCGACATCTACGGCCCCTCGCAGCCGATGATGCTGGGGATTAACGGGCGCCCTGAAAGCACCGATGGCAAGACCATGGAACCGCTCGAGAACCACGGCGTGCAGGTGTCCTCGATCGGCTTCATGATCGATCCGGACGAGCCGATGGTCTGGCGTGGCCCGATGGTCACCGGCGCGCTGCAGCAGCTGCTCGAGCAGACCAACTGGCGCGATCTCGACTACCTGATCGTCGACATGCCGCCGGGTACCGGCGACATCCAGCTGACCCTGTCGCAGAAGGTGCCGGTCACCGGCGCCGTGATCGTCACCACGCCGCAGGACATCGCGCTGCTGGACGCGCGCAAGGGCCTCAAGATGTTCGAGAAGGTCGGCATCCCGATCATCGGCGTGGTCGAGAACATGAGCACCCACATCTGCTCCAACTGCGGCCACCACGAGTCGATCTTCGGCGAAGGCGGCGGCGAGAAGATGTGCCGCGACTTCGGCGTCGACTTCCTCGGCAAGCTGCCCCTGACCCTGTCGATCCGCGAACAGACCGATTCCGGCCGCCCCACCGTGGTGGCCGATCCGGACGGCCCGGTCGCGGGCGTCTACAAGGAGATCGCGCGCAAGGTCGCCGTCAAGGTCGCCGAGAAGGCCAAGGACATGACCAGCAAGTTCCCGAGCATCGTGGTCAAGAACGACTGAGGTTTTTTACCAAGCGGTAAAAATCCGGCCAGCCCCCGGCGTCAGGCGATCGCCCCGGGGTGGCCCAGCAGGTAACCCTGACCGGCCTGCACTCCCAGCGAGCGCAGGACCGCCAGTTCCTGTTCCGTCTCGATGCCTTCCGCTACCACTTTACTGCCGGTGTCCCTGGCGAAACCCGTGAGTGCCGCGGCCAGCGCGCGGCGTCCCGGGTCGAGGTCGATGTCGCGAATCAGGCTCTGGTCGAGCTTGATGATCTCGGGTCGCAGCAGCAGGATGTGGCGGAAACTCGCGTAGCCCGAGCCGGCGTCGTCGATCGCCAGTTTCAGGCCGGCCTGCCGCAAGCCTTCCAGCGCCGCGGCGAGGCTGCCGTATTCGTCGATGGGCGCGTGCTCGGTCAGTTCCAGTACCAGCCTGTCGAGCGGTGCGCCGTGCAGGCAGGCGTCCAGCGCGCCGCTCAGGATCGTCGCGGGCGATACATTCAATGCCAGGTAGGCCTCGGGCGGCAACTGCGCCATGCCGGCCAGGGCCATCTCGATGGCCAGCAGCTCGAGCTGCGTTCCTTTCGACACCAGGTGGGCTTCCTCGAACCACTTGTCGGGCGCACGCGCCGGCGGCACGGGGAACCGGGCCAGCGCCTCGTAACCGGCGACGCGGCCGCTTTCCAGGTCGACGATGGGCTGGTACAGCATGTGGAAGCTGCGCTCCCGCATGACTTCGGCAAGGCGGGCGCAGGAACTTTCGACCGCCCGCTCGGCCAGCACCCGGGTTTCGAGCATGGTGGCGATCAGGGTGGCGAACTGCGACATGGCCCGCACGTCGACCTCGCGCAAGTTGCTGGACGGACTGCGGCTGTAGCAGCAAAAGGTTCCGAATACCGAGCCGTCCGACAGGCGGATCGGCACGCCCAGATGGGCGCGGATCTTCAGCGCCTCGGTACAGTCGAGCCGTTTCAGGATCGGAAAAATGTGGCTGTCGTCGACGATGGCGGGGATCGTGCCATTCACCACATGCTGGCAATAACTTTCGTCGAGCGGGTCGGAATGGCCTTCATGGACCGGAAGGACGCCGTCGCGCGCGACGAGATGGCGGAAGATCCGGCGTCCGTCCTTGAATTCGGACACGAAGGCGACGTCCATGCCGAGACAGATGCGTGCGAGGTCGACGGCCGAGTGAATGATGTCGTCGAGCGTCGCCAGCGATGTTTGCTTGTGTTCTCCATCCGGCATGCCTGCCGCCCCCCCCTTGTTGAACTGAATTCTAGCGCTCGTGCGCGCCCCCATCAACGTCGCCAACCCCGGATCGCTTTTCCAGGGCGCCGAGATTTCGGCGAACTTTCTGCTTAAAAATAAGATTACCTCAAAATTCCGTGCCTACACTCAACATTTAGAGCGTGGCCCATGGGATTCCAATGAGCGAGGAAGGCACACAGCGCAGCACGCAGCGGTGGCGCGGGCGTTATCTCGACGCCGTCCATCTGTTCGTCCCCGGCAGCTTGCGGCACGATGCCGCCGTGCTGGCGCGTGCGGAGAACGTGGTCAACGCGGCGCTGATGGCGGCCACTGCCGGCCCGCTGTACGCGCTGGCCTACTGGCTGCTCGGGCTGGAACTGGCGGCGGTCGAGATCCTGGCCTGCTGCCTGCTGATGCTGATGGCGCCGCCCGTGCTGCGCCTGACCGGCAGCATCGCGCTGGCGCGCGAGCTGTTCCTGTGCGCCCTGTTCTTCAACTTCACCTGGCTGACCTGGCACCTGGGCGGCATCCATGCGCCCACGGCCAGCTGGCTGATCACCGCCCCGGTGGTGTCGATGTTCCTCGGCGGCGTGGCCAGCGGCGTGTTCTGGCTGGCGGTGAGCTGCGTCGCCGCCGCCACGATCTGGGCCCTGCCGGCCTTAGGCCTGGCCGCACCAGTCGCCCCAAGCCTCGACATGCCGCTGCTGCAGCTGATCTGCAACCTGGGCCTGTACGTGGTTGTGCTGGTGTTCGTGCTGCTGTTCGAGCTGACCAAGACCGCCGGCTTCGTCAAGCTGCAGCGTGCACTGTCCACCATCAACGAGCTGGCGATCCGCGACGAGCTAACCGGCAGCCATAACCGGCGCTTCCTGCTCGGCCTGATCGACCGCGAAAAGGAGCGCAGCGACCGCAACGGCCGCCCGTTCTGCCTGTGTCTTTTCGACCTCGATTTCTTCAAGCGCATCAACGACACCTACGGCCATGCGGCGGGCGATGCGGTGCTGCGCAGCTTCGCCGAGGCGGTGCAGGACCAGATCCGCGGCAGCGACGCCTTCGGGCGCTATGGCGGCGAGGAGTTCCTATTGATGCTGCCGGAGACCCCGGCGCCGGACGCGGTGGTGCTGGCCGAACGGGTGCGGCGCGTTGTCGCCGACCTGCGCTGCCTTGACAACGGCGCCGAGATCAGCCTCACGGTCTCGGTGGGCGTGGCCGAGTACCGCCCGGGCGAAGCCGTCGCGCAGGCGATCGCCCGCGCCGACGAGGCGCTGTACGCGGCCAAGTCGCTCGGGCGCAACCGGGTACAGTGCCACGACGAGGACGAACACCTACCGGTGGCGCAGGAGAGCGGGGAAGGTGAGGGCGACGCCGCCGGCGGAGCGGGGGCGCCGCGGCGGCTCCACGGCGCCCAGCGCGACCAGCTCACCGGGCTGCTGAACCGCAACCTGCTGCGCGACCGCCTGCGCCACGCGATGGCCCGCGCCAACCGCAACCGGCGGCTGGTGGCCCTGCTGCTCCTGAATATCAACGGCTTCAAGGAGATCAACGACGAATTCGGCTACGAGGCCGGGGACGATTTGCTGAGCCAGGCCGGGACCGCGATCCGGCGCTGCCTGCGCGACGCCGACACGGTGGCGCGCTGGGGCGGCGACGAATTCATCGCGCTGCTGGAAGACCTGAGCTTCGAGTCGGACGCCCAGGTGGTGGCCGAGAAGGTCCTCGACCGCTTCGGCCTGCCCTTGACGGTGGCGGGGCGCGAATGCTTCGTGACGCTGGCGGTGGGCGTGGCCCTGTACCCGGCGGCCGATTGCGACCTCGATGCGTTGCTCAAGCGCGCCGACATCGCCATGCGCGGCGCCAAGCGCTGGGGCGAGAACGGCGTGCAGGTCTACTCCGGCGATACGGTGCAGCCGCAGAGCGAGCGCCTGGCCCTGAAAAATGGCCTGCGCGACGCCCTCACGCAGGGCCAGCTGTTCCTCGAGTACCAGCCGCAGATCGACCTGGCCAGCAGGCAGGTGCTCGGCGTCGAGGCCCTGCTGCGCTGGCAGCATCCGGTGTACGGCTGCGTCGCGCCGAGCCGCTTCATCCCGCTGGCCGAGGAGACCGGCATGATCGTCCCGATCGGCGACTGGGCGCTGCGCACCGCCTGCCTGCAGAACCGCGCCTGGCGCGCCGCCGGCCTCCCCGAGATCAAGACCGCGGTGAACCTGTCGGCGCGCCAACTGAAGGAGCCGAACTTGCCGGCGCGGGTGCTGGCGATCCTCGGCGAAACCGGCATGCCGGCGCGCTGCCTCGACCTGGAAATCACCGAAGGGATGCTGATCGAAGACCTGGCCGGTAATTGCGCCCTGATGAGCGGGCTGCGCCAGGCCGGCGTGCTGGTGTCGATCGATGATTTCGGCACCGGTTATTCGAGCCTGAACTACCTGTCCGAGCTGCCGATCGACATCCTGAAGATGGATGGCCTGTTCGTGCGCCGGCTTGGCGCGGCCACAAGCGATGGCAAGCCCGGCGGCCGCTCCTTTGCGATCGCCGAGGCGATCGTGGCGATGGCGCACCGTCTCGGCCTGAGCGTGATCGCCGAAGCGGTCGAGACACCCGAGCAGCTGGCCGACCTGTGCGCGATGGGTTGCGACGCCGCCCAGGGCTACTTCTTCGCCCGGCCGCTGCCGCCAAGCGGGGTCGAGGCGCTGCTGGCGCGCCAGGCCGAGGCGGCGCCGCCTTCGCCGCCATCGCCCCCGTTACCGCTGGTGCCAGCCTGATTCCTGTTCCCCTTTTCCCTGTTCCCATGTGTGTTTTCATGCCGGAGGATGCCGTGCTGAATGAACCGATTCCCCTTGATCCCGCCCACGACCTGGACGCGCTTGCCGCCTCTGGCGCGCTGGGCGGCAACGTCGCCCTGTTCCGCCAGCCGCGCGGCCGCGACCTGATGCGCCGCGCCGCGCCGCTCGACGAATGGTGCGCGCTGCGCGCCCGCCACGGGGTCTGGCCCTACGGCCGCACGCTCGAGGGGCCGCCGGCGCCGCTGGCCACCGTCGAGGGCGATGGCCTGGCGGCGCAGCAGGGCATCAATTTCGCGTCGCAGGATTACCTGTCCCTGAGCGCCCACCCCGATGTCATCGACGCCGCCATGCGCGTGCTGGCCGAATGCGGCCCGCACAGCGCCGGCTCGGCCATCCTGCTCGGGAACAGCCGTTATTCGAACGCGCTGGAACAGGCCATCGGCAGGCTGCTGCACTGCCAGCAGGTGGTGCTGTTCCCGACCGGTTGGGGCGCCGCCTTCGGCGCGGTCACGGCGCTGGTGCACGCCGGCGACCATGTGCTGATCGACGCCCTCGCGCACGCCTCGCTGCGCCAGGGCGCGGCCGCGGCCACCCGCAACGTCTCGGTGTTCCGTCACCTCGATTGCGACCACCTGCGCGAACTGCTGGCCGGGATCCGCGCGGTGGATGCCGGCAGCGCGATCCTGGTGGTCACCGAAGGCCTGTTCAGCATGGATGCGGACAGCCCCGACCTGCCGCTGATGCAGTACCTGTGCCGCGAATACGGCGCCACGCTGCTGGTGGACGTGGCGCACGACCTTGGCGCGATGGGGCCGGGCGGCACCGGTGTGATCGGCGCCCAGGGCATGCTGGGCAAGATCGACGTGGTGATGGGCGCCTTTTCCAAGACCTTCGCCTCGAACGGCGGCTTCGTCGCCTGTTCGGAGCGCAGCGTGCGGCGCCAGTTGCAGCTGTTCGCCGGGCCGCACATGTTCTCCAATGCGCTGTCGCCGGTACAGGCGGCCACGGTGCTGGAATGCCTGCGCATCGCCGCCGGCGACGAGGGCGAGCGCCTGCGCGCGGACGTGATGCGCAACGCCGTCGAGCTGCGCGCGCTGCTGCACGACGACGGCATGCGCTGCATCGGCAACCCGTCGCCGATCGTCCCGCTGATGCTGGGTTGCGAGTCGGCCACGCGGATTGCCGGCATGCTGCTGGCGCGCGAGCAGGTGTTCGTCAATCCGATGGAATTCCCGGGCGTGCCACTGGGCGCGGCGCGCCTGCGGCTGCAGTTGATGGCCCGGCATACGCCGGCCCAGATCCGGCGCGCGGCACCGCAGCTGGCCGGCGCGGTGCGGCGTGCGCTCGATGCGCCGCGACCGCTGATCAAGCCATCCGGGGCCGAGTAGGGGAGGCGCAGGGGAGGCAAAGGCGGGCGCGGGCGAGGTAAAATAGCTCCTTTACCTCTTTTGCATCCCGCCATGACCGCCCGCACCCCTGTCCGCACCCGCTTCGCACCCAGCCCGACCGGCTACCTCCACCTGGGCGGCGCCCGCACCGCGCTGTATTCCTGGGCCTATGCCCGCCATTTCGGCGGCACCTTCATCCTGCGCATCGAGGACACCGACCTCGAGCGCTCGACGCCGGAAGCCGTGCAGGCCATCCTGGACGGCATGCAGTGGCTCGGCCTGTCGCACGACGAAGGCCCGTTCTACCAGATGCAGCGCATGGACCGCTACCGCGAGGTGGTGGCGTCGATGCTGGAGCAGGGCACTGCCTACCTGTGCTACTGCTCGCCGGAGGAAGTCGAGGCGATGCGCGAGCGCATGCGGGCAAGCGGCGAGAAGCCGCGCTACGACGGCACCTGGCGCCCGGAGCCGGGCAAGACCCTTCCAAGCGTGCCGGAGGGTGTCAAGCCTGTGGTGCGCTTCAAGAATCCGCTGGACGGCGAAGTCACCTGGAACGATGTGGTCAAGGGCCCGATCACCATCGCCAACAAGGAGCTCGACGACCTCATCATCGCGCGTCCGGACGGCACCCCGACCTACAACTTCTGCGTGTCGGTGGATGACTGGGACATGAAGATCACCCACGTGCTGCGCGGCGACGACCACGTGAACAACACGCCGCGCCAGATCAACATCCTGCGCGCGCTCGGCGCCGAACTGCCGCAGTACGGCCACCTGCCGATGATCCTGGGCGCGGACGGCCAGAAGCTCTCGAAGCGCCATGGCGCGGTCAGCGTCATGCAGTACCCGGAGCAGGGCTACCTGCCGGAAGCGATGCTGAACTACCTGGCGCGCCTGGGCTGGAGCCACGGCGACGACGAGATCTTCTCGATGGAGCAGTTCACCGAGTGGTTCAACCTGGAGCACCTGACCGCATCGGCGGCGCAGTTCAATCCGGAAAAGCTGGCCTGGCTGAACAACCATTACATCAAGGCGGCCGACAACGAACGCCTGGCTGCGCTGGCCCGTCCGGTACTGGAGCGCGAAGGTGCGCGTTTCGACGGCGCCCCGGCGCTGCCGACCGTGATTGCGCTGGTGAAGGACCGCACCAACACCATCAACGAGCTGGCCGACACCGCGATGCTGTTCTACCGCGAACCGCAGCCGGAGGCCGCACTGCTGGCCCAGCACCTGACCGACGCCGTGCGCCCGGCGCTGGCTGCGTTTGCCGAGCGCTGCAAGGACGTGGAGTGGAACAAGGCGGCGATTGCCGCCATGTTCAAGGAAGTGCTGGCCGCGCACGGCCTCAAGATGCCGCAGATCGCCATGCCGCTGCGCCTGATCGTGACCGGCCAGTTGCAGACGCCGGCCATCGATGCGGTGCTGGAACTGTTCGGGCGCGAGACCGTACTGGCGCGTATCGGCAAGGCTTTGTGATTCGCAAATCGCTATTTGCGTAATGCAAGAACCCCCGCTATAATGCTCGCACTTCAGCAGCACACGGTACGAAGCAGTAGGTAGTCAGTACAGTGAAGAGGGGGTATAGCTCAGCTGGGAGAGCGCTTGCATGGCATGCAAGAGGTCAGCGGTTCGATCCCGCTTACCTCCACCAAACTCTGAAGTGTAGTACGGTAGTTCCAGGTCCCCATCGTCTAGAGGCCTAGGACATCACCCTTTCACGGTGAGTACCGGGGTTCGAATCCCCGTGGGGACGCCAGCGTGCAACCAGCGGCACGCGGTAGTAAGCGAGTAGTAGATGCATTAGCAGTATGTTAGAATATTGTTTTCCCGTAGGGGGTATAGCTCAGCTGGGAGAGCGCTTGCATGGCATGCAAGAGGTCAGCGGTTCGATCCCGCTTACCTCCACCACGTTGGAAAAACAATAGTTCTATAGTCCGGGTCCCCATCGTCTAGAGGCCTAGGACATCACCCTTTCACGGTGAGTACCGGGGTTCGAATCCCCGTGGGGACGCCAAGAATTCGGCAGCAGCTGTAGCAAAAATCGGTAGTAAAATCAGTTTTAGGTCCCCATCGTCTAGAGGCCTAGGACATCACCCTTTCACGGTGAGTACCGGGGTTCGAATCCCCGTGGGGACGCCAGTATAAGACCGGAGTAGACCAACGCGCTTGCGCGGAGAGGTGCTCCGGTTTTTCTTTTTGTCCATCGCTTTTGCGTGATCGACATGCCATCCAATCCAGTCAATCCAGCACCGACCCTCGCGATCTTTTGTAAGGTCGTCGACAACTATGGCGACATCGGCATCTGCTGGCGCCTGGCGCGCCAGCTGTGGCGCGAGCATGGCGTGGGCGTGACCCTGTGGGTCGACGACCTGGCCAGCTTCCGCCGCATCTGCCCCGCGGTCGACACCACTGCCGACACGCAGGTGGTCGAAGAAGTGCTGGTGCGCCACTGGCGCGACCAGGATGGTCGTTTCACGCCGAACGAGATCGCCGACATCGTGATCGAGTTTTTCGCGGTGGACATTCCTCCTGCGTACGTCGCGGCCATGGCGCAGCGCACGCCGCGTCCGGTATGGTTCAACCTCGAAGGCTTGACGGCGGAAGCGTGGGTGGAAGGCTGCCACCGCCTGCCGTCCATGCATCCGCGCCTGAAACTGACCAAGCATTTTTTCTTCCCCGGCTTCACCGAAAAAACCGGCGGACTGTTGCACGAAGCGGGCCTCGACGCGCAGCGCCGCGCCTTCCAGGCCGACCGCGCGGCAATGGCGCGCTTTCTATCCGGTTTCGGCCTCGAGGCGGGCGAGATGGATGCGCTGAAGGTATCGCTGTTCTGTTATCCGCACGCGCCGGTCGGCGAACTGCTGGACGCCTGGGCGGCGGGCAGTCGCCCGCTGACCTGCCTGGTGCCGGAGGGTGTGGCGGCACAGGCGGTCGGGGCCTTTCTGGGGAGTGCGGCCCGTGCGGGCGATAGCGCGACCCGGGGTGCACTCACTGTGCGCGTGCTGCCTTTCGTGCCGCAACCCGACTACGACCGGCTGCTGTGGGCCTGCGACCTGAATTTCGTGCGCGGTGAAGATTCCTTCGTGCGCGCCCAGTGGGCGGGGCGGCCTTTCGTCTGGCACATCTATCCGCAGGACGAGAACCTGCATCACAAGAAACTGCGCGCTTTCCTCGGCCGCTATGCCGGCAGCGCCGATCTGGCTGCGCTCGAGCGCTTTTCGCTTGGCTGGAATGGCGCGTTCGAGATCGCCTCGATGCCGGCGGCCTGGCAGGACTTGCAAGCCGCCTTGCCCTGCCTTGCCGTTCGTACGGAAGAATGGCAGCAGCAAGTACTGGCCCATGGCGATTTGGCGACGAACCTGCTGGATTTTGCCCGCGCCCTGAGGTTGGCCGCGGAAAATCCGGTATAATGCGCGGTTAGTCTGTAACGAAATACACAGGATCAAACGTAGGCTTTAAGGCTTTCTTCGCTCACTGGCCACCGCTGATTTAATGCAACTTACTTTTTACGCAAAATTACTATGAAATTCGCTAAAGAAATCCGTGTTGGCAACATCATTATGGTCGAAGACAAGCCGTTCATCGTGCTGCGTTCCGACGTGAACGGCTCGAGCCGCACGGGCTTCACCTACAAGTGGAAGATGAAGAATCTTCTGACCAACGCACCGCTGGAAAACGTGTTCCGCGGCGACGACAAGTTCGACGTGGTCGTGCTGGACAAGAAGCCGGTCACCTACTCGTACTTCGCCGACCCGCTGTACGTCTTCATGGATGAAGAGTACAACCAGTACGAAATCGAAGAAGAGAACATGGGCGACGCCATCAACTACCTGAAAGACGGTATGGAATGCGAAGCGGTGTTCTACGACGGCAAGGCGATCTCGGTCGAACTGCCGACCACCATCGCACGCCTGGTGGTGTACTCGGAGCCGGCCGTCAAGGGCAACACTTCGGGTAACGTCCTGAAGGAAGCCAAGATCGAGAACGCCATCGAAGCCAAGCAGCACATCGTGATGGTGCCGCTGTTCGTCAGCACCGACGACGTCATCGAAATCGACACCCGTACCAACGAATACAAGAAAGTCGTGCGCAACTAAGCTTCACGCGAACGACTGCTGGACAAGAAAAACGCTGCCTCGGCAGCGTTTTTTTTTCGTTCATCGTTCACCGAACCCGGCTATCGGTCTCCGGGCCGGCAGCGCAGGCCATCCACCATCAGCCCCACCATCTTCCTGGTCGCTGCCGTGTCCTCCTCGGGATTCGCCTTGCACAGCGTCGCCACTGCCCGCAACAACTCGTCCGCCTCGAAACCCGGCCGTATCACGTCCTGCTCGACCGCCGTTTGCAGCAGGCCGGAAAGGGCAGGGCGCAGGCGGCTGTAGAAATAATCGGGCAGTGCCGCGTACGCGGCATTGTCCGACTGCAGGGCGCCCGACAATCCGCGTTTGGTCACGATGAAGTCGACGTAGCGCTGCATCCAGCGAGCCAACGCCTCACCCGGTGGATGCGCGGCAGCGTAGACGGCGGCGGCATCGGCACAGGCATCGATCTGCGATTTCATGACCGCAATGATCAGGTCAGCCCGTTGGGGGAAATGGCGGTAGAGCGTGCCGACGCCCACGCCCGCGCGATCGGCGATCTCCCGCACGGGGGCATCGACACCCGATTGCGCGAACACCGCCATGGCTGCTTCCAGCAGCGAATGCAGGTTGCGCTGGGCATCGACTCGCTTGGAGCGACCTGCTGGCCCGTCCACGGAGGCTGCGGTTTCTTCTTGCTTGGGTGTGGTATCCATAAAAAATATCTATTAAACGGAACGCGGTTCCGATTATAATACGGAATCGTGTTCCGCTTTGTGCATGGTATCAGGTCTTGCGACTGTCGGGTGGGCACGGTTCCAGATAGACGAAAGGAGTCGCCATGCCCAGCTCGCAAGTATGCATGTTCTGCCGCTACAGGAGAACACCTGATCGGGAAACTTCTTGCCCGCATCAGAACAAAGCTTCCGGAACAATGGAACGGGCCGGCAACACTGCTCCTGCGCCGCAGCAGACAATGTCCGGCCGTCGACGCTCTCCGGCCTTCGAAGACCGGCCACGCAGCTAGCGGCGCAACGTGTCACATGAGTAACTTTTGCTGCTATGCTCATGCATTATTTGACACGGAGGCTTGTATGAAGCGCAGGGATTTCGTTCGGCTCGGAGCAGGTGCGGGGGTAGTGGTCGGGGCAAGCGCCGGGATAATGCAGACCGCTTTTGCCGCCAGGGCGCCGGGCGCGGGCGCCGCCGGCGTCCTCGACGCCGGCGTGCGCGAGCAGGGCGCCCAGATGGCCGCCGGCAAGCTGAGCTCGACATCGCTGGTGCAGCAATACCTGGCGCGCATCGCCGCCGTGGACAAGGCCGGTCCGCGCCTGAACGCGGTCATCGAAACCAATCCCGACGCGCTCGCCATTGCAGCCGAGATGGACCGCGAACGCGCCGCCGGCAAGCTGCGCGGACCGCTGCACGGCATCCCCGTTCTGTTGAAAGACAACATCGCCACCGCCGACCGCATGAGCACCAGCGCGGGTTCCCTGGCCCTCGACGGCGTGCGTGCGGTCAAGGATGCGCACATCGTCACGCTGCTGCGCAATGCCGGCGCCGTCATCATCGGCAAGACCAATTTGTCCGAATGGGCGAACATGCGCTCGACCCGGTCGACCAGCGGCTGGAGCGGCCGCGGCGGGCAAACCAGGAATCCGTACGCGCTCGACCGCAACACCAGCGGTTCCAGCTCGGGTTCGGGCGCGGCGGCGGCGGCGAGCCTGGCGACGCTGACCGTGGGCACCGAGACCGACGGCTCGATCGTTTCGCCGTCTTCCTCGTGCGGCATCGTCGGCTTCAAGCCGACCCTGGGGCTGCTGAGCCGCAGCGGCATCATCCCGATCGCCCATTCGCAGGACACGGCCGGCCCGATGACGCGCAGCGTGGCGGACGCGGCGCTGATGCTGGCCGCCATGGCCGGCCCGGATGCCGACGACAAGGCGACCGCCGACAGCAAGGACCACCTCGCCGACTATGCGGCGGCCTTGCGTCTTGATGGCCTGCAGGGCAAGCGCATCGGTGTCGCACGCAATTTCTTCGGCAGCAATGATGCGGTCGACGCGATCATCGAGAAGGAACTGGCAGTACTGAAGGCCCAGGGCGCGATCCTGGTGGACGTGAAAGTGCCGAATGTCGACAAGTACAACGACAGCGAACTGCAGGTGCTGCTGTACGAATTCGCGCCGGGCCTGCAAGCGTACCTGAAGAACTACGCGCCACATGCGCCGGTCAAGAACATGGGTGATGTGATCGCGTTCAACGAAAAGAACGCGGCCCGCGAAATGCCTTACTTCAAGCAGGAACACCTGGTGGCCGCCGCGGCCAAGCCGGGACTGGATGCGCGCGAATACCGCGAAGCCCTGGCCAATGACCTGCGCTATTCGCGCGACGAAGGCATCGACCAGGTCATGAAGGAGCACAAGCTGGACGCGCTGGTGGCGCCCACCGGCGGCCCGGCCTGGCTTACCGACTACATCAATGGCGACCACTACGGTGGCAGTTTCTCGACCCCGGCCGCGGTGGCGGGCTATCCCCACATCACGGTGCCGGCCGGTTTTACGCGTGGGCTGCCGGTCGGGATGTCGTTCGTGGGCGGCGCCTGGAGCGAGGCTTCCTTGATCGGCATGGCCTATGCCTACGAACAGGCGTCGAAGCGCCGTCGTGCGCCGGTGTATCCGGCCACGATCAATCCGAAACTGTAATAGGCTGTCCGTTCAGCGCGACGCTTCGCGCGCGCCGCCCTGGCGCGCCTTGGCGAATTGCGGCCCCCACAGCGGATGGCCCTGCTCGCCAGGCGCCAGGTCGAAGGAGGGATCCAGGCGCAATGCGCGTTCGAAGGCTTGCCGGCACGGGCCCGGCCGGTTGGTGACGCAATAGCTGAACGCGGTGTACTTGAGCGCGCTGACGCGGTTGCGCAGCGAGCCGCCGTTCATGTCGCCGGAGTTCAGGCGCTTGATCGCGCCGTTGAAGTCGCCGTCGTGGTACAGGGCGATGCCATCGCGCAGGGCGTTGTCGTCGCGGTCGGCGGCCGGGCGCTCCGGGCGCGGGGCGGGCCGCTCGTTGCGCTCTGCGCGCTCGGTGCGCGGGCGCGGACGATCGTCGCCGCGCGAGTGGGGCCGCGGTTCATTCTTGCCCAGGATGGAATTGAGCTGCGAATTCAGTTCGGCGCAGCCGCCCAGCAGCAGCACCGCGCCGAGCAGGCAGGCGCGCAGGCCAGTTTGCCGGATGCGTGGGATCACTCGACCTCCTCTTCGGTAAAGTCCATTTCGATCACCGAGGAAGCGCCCTTGACGGCGTTGACCGTGATGCTGTGCTCGGGGAAATTCGGGTTGACGATGCGGATCGTGTGCTGCCCCGGCGCCAGGTTCAGGCGCTTGAGCGGCGGGCTGGCGCCGTAGTCGACGCCGTTGACCTGCACCATGCCCCAGGGTTTGATCACCAGCTTGTACGACGCCGCGTCCCCGGCGGGCAAGCGGCGGTTCGCCGCCGGCTGGCCGGGCGCCGCCGGCACCGCCGCGGCCGGCGGGATCGTGGCGGTGTACGGATCGGCGGGCGACGTGGTGGCGGGCAAGGCGGACAGGTCGGTGGCGGCGAGGATCGCGGGGTCGGTGCTTCCTGCTGCCGGCGTCATCGGCTGGGGCGTAGCGGTGACGTCCTGGGATTCGGTCGCTGGCCCGGCGTCGCCCGGCAAGGCCAGGACGACGTTATCGCGCGTATCCGCCCCGTGCAGCAAGGCAAACAGGGCGCCGAGCGCAACCATGAGTACGGTAGCCGCGCCGGCGAGCATGAGCCAGCGCTTCATGCCGCCCGTTTCGGTAACGGGCGCCGGTTCCTTGTGGAAGGACACTGCCGGATCCGGCTGCGGGGACAGGGGCTGGGTCGGGACGGCGGGGCCGAGCGGCACGATCCCGAGCAGGTTGCGCAGCGCGTCGATGGTGCGCGGGCGCTGTTGCGGGTCGGGCGAGAGGCAGCGGTCGACGGCGGTGATGAAGCTGTCGCTGTAGTCGTTGCCATTGTTGCTCTGGGCGGGACCCAGGCGTCCCTGCAGCGGCCCCACCGGCGGGTATTCACGGGTGATGGCGTAATGGACCACCGCGGCCAGGTCATGCATGTCACCCGCTTCAGACCATGCCGTGCCGACATCCGGGGAGGGCAGGAGCATCGGGTCGCCGGAGTCGAGCACCAGCACGGTGTCGGGACTGATGGGGCGGTGCGGCATCTGCATCGCGTACTGCAGTTCGAGCGACTGCAGTATCTGGCGGAAAATGCGCCGGCACCAGACCTCGTTGACGAGTTCCTGGTTGAACTCGACAACTTCGCGCACGGTCCTGCCGTCGGTCTGCTGTTGCTGGGTTACGGGTGTGCTGGTCATCATGGCGTCGAGCCGCGCCGCGACACAGGGTAAACGTCTCTGGAAGCTGTCCAGAATGTGTCACAAGCACGGTATTTGTATTTTGACAAATAATGCCAGATTTGCCGCGCCGGCGGCGTTGCTGAGCCAACCGTGCGCAGCTGTTACATCTTGCTACAAATTCTGAAACGGGGACTCAGACATCCAGGAAACGCATCTTGAAATAACGGCCCTTGATGGCGCCGAATTCCGGTCCCGGCGCCTTGCGGTCGCTGAGTTTGGCGACCGCGGCGTGGGCGATATGGCGGTCGAGGGCGACATAGCTGGCGAACTCGCCCACGTTGATCTTGCCGACCTGTTCCTTGCCCAGGCCGGCTTCGCCGCACAGGGCGCCGAGGATGTCGCCGGGACGCAGCTTGGCCTTCTTGCCACCGGCGATGTGCAGCGTCAGCATCGGCGCCGGCGCGGCCGCCTCAAGGTGTTCGCCCAGTTCGTCGAGCTTGTGCCACTCGGCCGGTGCGTCCTGGTATTCCTCGACCAGGCGCACCCATTTCTTTTCGTTCGGCGCGGCCAGGGTCAGCGCCAGCCCGCTCTCGCCGGCGCGCCCGGTGCGGCCAATGCGGTGCACATGCACTTCCGGATCTTTCGATACGTCGGCATTGATCACGGTGTCGAGATTGGGGATGTCGAGGCCGCGCGCGGCGACGTCGGTGGCCACCAGCACCGAGCAGCTGCGGTTGGAGAACAGCACCAGGATCTCGTCGCGTTCCCATTGTTCCAGCTCGCCGTACAGCGCCAGCGCCGAGAAGCCCTGCGCGCGCAGGTGTTCGGCCAGTTCGCGGCAGTGGGCCTTGGTGTTGCAGAAGGCGAGGGTGGAGACCGGCTGGTAATGCTTGAGCAGGCGCGCCACCGCTTCATCGCGTTCCTCGAAGCCGATCTCGTAGAAGCGCTGTTCGATCTTTTCAGCGCTGTGCTGGCTTTCGACCGCGACTTCGAGCGGATCGCGCAGGAAGGCGGCGGTGGCGAAGCGGATGTCGTCCGGGTAGGTGGCCGAGAACAGCAGGGTCTGGCGATGCTGCGGGCAGGCCGACACGATGCCCGCGATCTCGTCGAAGAAGCCCATGTCGGTCATGCGGTCGGCTTCGTCCAGCACCAGGGTCTGTACCTTCGACAGGTCCAGCGTGGCGCGGCCGAGGTGGTCGCGGATGCGGCCCGGGGTGCCGACCACGATGTGGGCGCCGTGCTCGAGCGAAGCGATCTGCGGGCGCATGGCCACGCCGCCGGTCAGGGTCAGGATCTTGACGTTGCCCACGCCGCGCGCCAGGCGCCGCAGTTCGCCCGCGACCTGGTCGGCCAGTTCGCGCGTCGGGCACAGCACCAGGCCCTGCACAGCGAACCAGGCGGGATTGAGCTTGTTCAGCACGCCGATGCCGAAGGCGGCGGTCTTGCCGCTGCCGGTCTTGGCCTGGGCGATCAGGTCGCGCCCTTCGAGCACGGCCGGCAGCGAAGCGGCCTGGATCGGCGTCATCCCGTGGTAGCCCAGGGTGGCGAGGTTGGCGAGAAAGCGCGGCGCCAGTGGCAGCGAAGTGAATGCTTGCGTGTTCATGATAGTCCAGCCAAGGAAATGGCCAACAGTGTAGCCAATGTGGCGAACTCGATGGGGCAAACTAGCGGGAAGCCGGGGCCCAGACCGGCAGGCCGGTCAGGTCGAGGTTCTCGTCGTGGCGCCAGACGGGCAGGCCGGTGGTGTCGGTTTCTTCGAGCAGCAGCAGTTGCTCTTGCTTCAGCAAGGCGCGACGCGCGCGCGGAGCGGCGCGCTTCGGTTCGACAACCGGGTCGAGCGGTGCGGCAGGCTCGAAGCCAGGCAAGTCGATCGTCGCGTTGTCTTTCTTGTCTCTCATCAGCGTGTACTGCTCTGCTCCGGCTACCGCAGAAAACAAAAGCCCGGCTGCAAGAGTCGGGCTTTTGTCGGTATTTGGTTGCGGGGACAGGATTTGAACCTGTGACCTTCGGGTTATGAGCCCGACGAGCTGCCAGACTGCTCCACCCCGCACCAGAATTATAGCGCGGGTCGGCAAGCGGCGCAATGGTGATTTTTTCGGACGGAAAGTCCGGGGTCACATCGCCGTCGTGCAGGCGCTGCGGCTGATCGGCCGCTTGTTGAACGCGTGGGCGGCAGTGATGCAGCGGGCTACTCTGCGCGTCGGGTATAGCCGCCCACCCTACGAGACCGCGCGCAGGCGCCACAGCGACGTCACTTCACGCGAGCGTGCCGCGTGCAGTGGATCGTCCGCGTCGCTCGCCTTGCCGTGGGTCGGCCGCACATCGTGGCGCGCCACGACTTCCAGCTTCGCATCGGCTATCCAGCCGAGCAATTGCTCGCGCGGGCGCAGGCCGAGATGCTCGGCCAGGTCCGACAGGATCAGCCAGCCTTCGCCGCCCGCTTCCAGGTGGGCCGCCAGGCCGCCCAGGAAACCCTTGAGCATGCGGCTGTCGGGATCGTAGATCGCGTATTCGATAGCCGAGCTCGGCTTGCCCGGCAGCCAGGGCGGATTGCAGACCACCAAGGGCGCGCGACCATCGGGGAACAGGTCGGCCTGGATCAGCTCGACCTGGGCGGAGAGGCCCAGGCGCGCGATGTTCTCGCGGGCGCAGCCGAGGGCCCTGGGATCCATGTCGGTGGCGAGCACGCGCTCGATGCCGCGCTGCGCCAGCACCGCCGACAGCACGCCGGTGCCGGCGCCGATGTCGAAGGCGAGTTTCGTTCCCTTGGGCAGCGGCGCCTGGGCCACCAGCTCGACGTATTCGCCGCGTACCGGCGAGAACACGCCGTACCACGGGTGGATGTTGGCGTCGAGCGCCGGAATGCGCACGCCCTTGCGGCGCCATTCGTGGGCCCCGATCACGCCCAGCAGTTCGCGCAACGAAGCGACGTAGCCGCTGTCGGCCGGCCCGTAGGCTTCCCCGCATGCTTCGTGCACGTCGGGCGCGCGGCGCAACGGAATCGTGTGGCCTGCGTCGAAGGGAATCAGGAGCATTGCCAGGGTACGGGCGCGCTGCAGCTGCTGCAGGCGGTGGCGGTGGAACAGTTCGGTCGGCGTAGGCGGAACTTTATGCGCCTTGGCGCGCTTGGCCCGGTCAGGCTTGCCGTCGACCCGCCGCACCAGCGCCGTCAAGAGCTGGCGTGCATTCTGGAAATCGCCGCGCCAGAGCAGGGCGGTGCCGTCCAGCGCCAGCCGGTAGGCGGTGTCGGCATTCATGGTGTCGTCGGCCACGACCACCTTCTTCGGCGCCGGCCAGCCGCTCTCGGAACGCCATTGCGCGCTGCGCTCGGCGCCGCCTTCCAGCCACGTGATCTGCTCCATCGCGTGATGCATCAGTGATGGTGGTGCCAGTTGCCGTCGGCCGATTCGAGGTAGGACTTCACCGCGTCCGGACTGCCGGTGGCGTGGCGCTTGGGCTCGCCACACTCGCAGACGCCCAGGTAGGGCTGGATGTGCGAGCAGGCCGACACCTTCTGCAGCGTGACCTTGACCGGGTTGGCGCACTTGGCGCATTTGAAAGTGAGGAAGCGGGCGGGTTTCATGGGCGTGTGATGTTGGGTTTCGCGAAGAGCGGCATTCTACACCGGACTGCCTACTCGACCACGACGGCGCTGCTGCCGCCACCGCCCGGACGCACCAGCACCTTGGTCGCGATGCGCTCGGTCATTTCCTGTACGTGCGAGATCACGCCGACCTTGCGCCCTAAGGACTGGAGCGCGTCCAGCGCATCCATCGCTACGCCCAGGGTATTGGTGTCGAGGCTGCCGAAGCCCTCGTCGATGAACAGGGATTCCACCCGCACCCGGTTCGAAGACAGCGAGGCCAGGCCGAGCGCCAGCGCCAGCGACACCAGGAAGGATTCGCCGCCGGATAGCGAGTTGACGGAACGGACCTCGCCGCCCATGTCCTGGTCGCGCACCATCAGCGCCAGCGAAGGCGCGCCGTTGTGGCTGACGCGTTCCAGGCGGTAGCGCCGCGCCAGTTGCCCGAGGTGGGCATTGGCGTAGCCGAGCAGCACGTCGAGCGTGAACTGCTGGGCGTAGTTGCGGAACTTCTTGCCGTCGCTGGAACCGATTAGTTCGGACAGCTTGCCCCAGCGCTGTTCTTCCAGCTGCTGGCGCTCGACTTCGGCCAGTACCGCTTGCGCCTGCACGCGCCGGGTATCGTCCTGGGCCAGGCGCATGCGCAGTTCGGTGGCCAGGTCGTGCGCCGCGCGTTGTTCTGCCGTGAGCGCGTCGACCGCGGCCGCCACTGTCTCGGCACTCAGGCCGCTCCCGGGCCGGCCCTCGTCGTGCAGCACGCGCTGGGCGCGGCGTTCCGCCAGCACGGCGCCGGCGCTGGCGACCTGGGCGTCGAGTGTGCCCAGGGCGGAGCGTTCCTGGGCCAGCCAGTTGGCGCCGACCGCCAGCAGGCGACCAAGTTCCGCCGCGTCTTCGACTGGGTCGAGGCCATTGACGAAGGCCGACTTGCGGTAGTCTTCGAGCCAGTCCGCAATCGCGGACGCGGCCTTGGCGCCGGCGGCTTCGAGCCTGGCGATCTGTTCGGTCAGTTGGACCAGCGCGCTGCGGGCACTGGCCTCGCGCTGCGCGGTCTCGGCGACCACCGCCTGGCGCGCCGCAAGCTGCTTGCGTGCGGCGTCCACGGCGGCCTGCAGTTCCTGCTCCACTGCGAGAACGGGGCGACCGTTCCACAACGCAAGCCGCTGGGCGCGCTGCTCTTTCAGGGCATCGTCGATGCGCTTGAATTCGGCGGCGATTCCGGCCCCGTGCCCGTCCGCACGAGCAATGCGCTCGAGTGCGGCGGCCACTTCGGCCTCGAACGTGGCGGCCGCGGCGGCGCTGCGGGCTTGCTGCGCCGTTTGTTCCTGCCATTGCGCAGCTTCCTGGGCACGCGCTTCGCGCCAGCCGGCCGGCTGCCCGCGCCAGGCGTCCTGCCAGCCATCGCCACAGGCATCGGCAAGCACCGGGTCGAGTTCGGCAAGAAGCGCCGCCAACTGAGCGGCCGCGGTTTCGTGTTGAACCGTCAGGGTGCGCAATTCGACCTGCGCACGCGCACCGCGCTCGCGGACGCTGTCGGCCGACTGGCGCAGGCGCGCATGTTCCTGCTGGGCCTTGTCGTAGGCGGCCTGGGCGGCGTCACGCGCCCCTGCCGCGCGGCGCAATGCGGCGGCGCGGCTGTCCAGGCTTGCCGCAGCGTCACGCAGGGCGGCGCGCGCTTCGGCGAACCAGGCCGTGCGCGCGTCCTCTTGCGGCGCCTCGGCGGCCAGCGGCTGCGCCGTCCACTCGGCTTCGAGCTCGTCGAGCAGCTTGCGCAGGCTGCCGTGTTCGCGCTGCAATCCGGCAAGGCGCTCGGTGGAAGCGGCAAGTGTGGCAGCCTGCGCCGCCTGGACCGCTTCGTTCTCGCGCAGTCGGGCCCGGCAGTCGGTGACTTCGCGTCGCAGGTTTGCGAGCATGCCGCGCAGTACGTCTTCGCGGCCATCGTCGCGGTAGGGATGCTGGTGCGAGCCGCACACCGGGCAGGGCGCGTCTGCATCCAGCGTGGCACGCAGTTGTTCGACGTTGGCGGCGCAGGCCAGTTCGGCCACTGCCAGCGATTTCTCGGCCTGCTGCATGGCGGCCGCCAGCGCGGGTGCGGCGGCTCGCGCCGCGTCCAGCAGGCCGCTGGCGCCGGCGCGGGCCGTGTCCACGCGGTCGAGTTCGGCCGCAATGCCGGTGGTTTCCTGGCGCGTGGTGAGCAGCGCCGTCCAGGCCTTCTCGAGGGCGCCCAGGCGTTCGCGATGTGCGTCCAGGGCCTGGCGTTCGTTGTCCAGCGCCTGCGGGTCGCTGGCCTCGAGGGTGGACATCGCCTCGCGCCGCGCCGTGTCCAGCAGCTCGAGGCGCCCGGTGGCATCGTGCAGGGCCGCCATGGCGGCCCCTTCCCCGGCGGCGGCGTCGTGTGCCTGCCGGCTTGCCGCCGCCAGCGCCGCGGCCGCGGACGCCTCGAGCGCGATCGCCTGGGCCGCCCCGCCCAGCAACTTGTCCCAGAGTGGCCATTGGGCCGCCATCGGCTCCAGGCGCGCGTGCGCGGCCAGCCACGCGGCGGCCCGTTCGCGCTGGCCTTTGGCGGCCTCGTGTTCGGTCGACTTGGCGCCGTGCACGGCGCGCGCCTGGCGGGCTTCGTTGCGCGCCGCTTCCAGCGCGCTTGCCGCCTGCTGGTGCGAAGGCGCGAGCGCGGCGATGGCGGCGTCGAGCGCCTTGGCCGTGTCGAGCTGCGGCCCGGCCGTGCGCAAGCTGCTCTCTCCGGCTTCGAGCGCAAGCAATGCGGCATCGGCGTCGAGCACGGCCTGGCGGCGCGCCTCGACCGCGGTGGCGAGCGCGCTTTCGAGCTTGCCGGTCGATTCGAAGGCGGCCTTGCGTTCTTCTTGCAGGCGCACGACCTCCAGCACCAGCGGCCGGGCCGGCTGTACCGCGTCGAGCGTGGCCAGGCGCTGGCGGCGTCCGGCCGCTTCCAGCTGGGCGGCCTGCGCCGCCCCTTGCGCCTCGACGGCCTGGACTTCGCTGCGTTCGAGCTTGGCGGCTTCGTGGTGCCAGCGCAGTTCGCCTTCGAGGGCCGCGCGGCGCGCGTCGACGGCTTCGAGTGCCAGCTCGGCATTCACGCGCTCGGCCGCAAGTTTTTCGCGTTCTTCAGGCGGCAATGGCGCCTGGTTGGCCAGCTTCGCGGCCAGCGTCCGGGTGCGCTCCTGCTCGGCGCGGTAGCGCTCGAAGGCGCGGCGCGAGATGTCGCTGTAGATGGTGGTGCCGGTGAGGGTTTCGAGCAGCTCGCCGCGCTCGTTCTCGTCGGTCTTGAGGAAGGCGGAGAACTCATTCTGCGCCAGCAGCACGGCACGCGTGAACTGCTCGAACGAGAGGCCGATGCGCCCCACGATCTCGAGCGCGACTTCGGTCTTGGTGCCGCCCAGCGGATCGAGCTCGGGCAGGCGGTGCAGGCTCATCTTGGATGGCTGCAGGGCGCCGCTCGGCTTGTTATACGCGCGCCGCACGCTCCAGCGCGCGCGATAGCGGATGTCGTCGTTGCCGGCGAAGTCGACTTCGGCCCAGGCTTCGGCGGCCCCGCGCCGCAGCAGGGTGCGCGGGTCGAGCGCCGAGATGGTGTCGCCGCCGACGTCGGGCAGCTGGCTGCCGGCCCGCTTGAGCAGGCGCGGCGTGGCGTCGTACAGTGCCAGGCACAGGGCGTCGAGCAGGGTGCTTTTTCCCGCGCCGGTAGGGCCGCTGATGGCGAACAGGCCGCTCGATGCGAGCGGTTCGGCTTCGAAGTCGACCAGGAACTCGCCGGCCAGCGAGGCCAGGTTCTTGCCGCTGATACGCAGGATCTTCATGCCGCGTCTCCGCCCAGGGCCGTGGCCAGTTCGGCGAAGGCGGCCAGCTGCTCGGGTGGGGCCTCAATGCCGTAGCGCTGTGCCCACAGGCGGCGGAAGATGTCGTCGGGCTGCAGCTGGGCCAGCTGGTCGAGGCTCAGGGCTGCGCCGGCGGCTTCCAACGCGGCATGGCGGCGGGTCGGCTCGATCTTGGCCAGGCGCACCGGCTTGTCGCCGATGGCGGCTTCGATGCGCGAGCGCAGTCCCGGCTCCGGGCCGTCGAGCAGCACGCGCACCTCGAGGAAGGGCTGCTGGTGGGCGGGGGCGTCGGGCAAGGTATCGGGAACTTCGAGCGCTTCGAGCGCCGCCAGCACCTCGTCGAGCGGCGCCGGCTGGGCCGGCACGCGCAGCAGCTGGACCGCGCGCGGCACCGGCAGCGGCGTGACCGATGCGGTCTTCGGGCCGTCGAGCTCGATGCGCAGCACCTGGTGCTGGTAGCCGACTTCGGAAAAGGACAGCGGCAGCGGACTGCCGCAGTAGCGCCGGTGCTCGTGGCCGCCGACGCGCTGGGCCAGGTGCAGGTGGCCCAGCGCCACGTAGGCCACCGCCGGGTCGAACATCGTGGCCGGCAGGGCCTCGGTGCCGCCGATGACGATGCGGCGCTCGGAATCCTGGGACGACTGGCCGTCGACCATGTGGCAGTGGCCCATGGCGATGATCGCTTCGCCCGAGGTGGCGCGCGACTGCGCCAGCGCGAAGGCTTGCTGGTAGAGCAGGGCGGTGCCGTGCAGGTAGGGATCGAGCCCGGGTGAGGCGTCTTCGGCCACCACGCGCGGCACGTCGCCCGGGCGCAGGAAGGGGACTGCCAGGCACCATGCGCGCACGGCGCCGTCGCGGCCGCGCAGCGGGACCAGCAGGCGCTCCAGGTCGACCCCGCCCTCCGGCGTGCGCCCCACGTTGCCGACCACGATGGTACCGTGCGCTTCGAGCAGCGGGGTGGGCGCTTCGAGCCGGCCCGGCGAATCGTGGTTGCCGGCGATGACCACCACCTGCAGGTGCGGCACCCGGCTGCGCGCCTGCTGCAGGAAGCGGTACAGCTGGCGGTGGGCGGCCGCCGACGGGTTGGCGTTGTCGAAGATGTCGCCGGCGATCAGCAGCACGTCGATGTTTTCCGCCACGAGCGTTTCCACGAGCCACTCGAGGAAGCAGGCGTGCTCGTAGGTCCGGTCGAAATTGTGCAGGGTCTGGCCCAGGTGCCAGTCGGAAGTATGGAGCAGCCGCATGGTAATAATAGTAAGAACCTATCCCAGTAGGGAATGAGTCGTTGCTGACGCGCCTGACAAGCGGGTGCTGCGTTGCTCGTCGTTGCATGGCTTGCCATGCTGCCTCCTCGCGCCTTGCCCGCGCTTGTCATGCATCGTCATCAACTTCCTCCTCCCTCCTGGAATAGGTTCGAGTCAGGTCGGCGGACACTATAGCGCAGACCGCCCGTGCCGCCCAGAAAAGACTGTGTATTTTTACAGTAGTATTGGTTTGCTATTAGAATAATGACATGAGCGAGATCAATCGTGACGGTGACCTGGAACTGAGCATCGGCGCCGCCCGTGCGCTGCACCTGGCCGCCCAGGACATGCTGGCGCCGCGCCGCCGGCGCGCGTCGAAGGCGGACGTGCTGGCTGCGATCCGGCGCATGGGCATGCTCCAGATCGACACCATCAGCGTGGTGGCGCGCAATCCCTACCTGGTGCTGTGGAGCCGGCTGGGCGATTACGAGCCCGGCTGGCTCGACGAATTGCTGGCCGAGGGCCACCTGTTCGAATACTGGGCGCACGAGGCCTGCTTCCTGCCGATCGAGGATTACGGCCTGTACCGGCACCGGATGCTCGACCCGGAAGCCATGGGCTGGAAGTATTCGGCCGGCTGGATGCGCGAGCGCGCGGCCGAGGCGCAGGCGCTGCTCGCGCATGTCCGCGCCAACGGCCCGGTGCGCTCGTCGGATTTCGAGCGCAGCGAGGGGAAGGGCGGCGGCTGGTGGGAATGGAAGCCCGAGAAGCGCACCCTGGAAGCGCTGTTCACTGCCGGCGAGCTGATGATTGCGCGCCGCCACAACTTCCAGCGCATCTATGACCTGGCCGAGCGCGTGCATCCGGAATGGCACGACGGCCGCATGCCGCCGCTCGAGGAGGTGCGCCGCAGATTCGTGCTGAACGCGGTGCGCGCGCTCGGGCTGGCGAAGGCGTCGTGGATTCCCGACTATCACCGCACCCGGCGTCCGCACCCGGATCCGGCACGGATGGCGGAGCAGGGGCTGTTGCTGCGGGCGCGGGTGTGCGGCTGGGACGAGCCGGTGTATATCCACCCGGACCATGCGCAACTTGCGCACCAGGCAATGGAAGGCGCGCTGGCGCCCCGGCTGACGATGACGACGCTGCTGTCGCCGTTCGATCCGATCGTGTGGGACCGGCGCCGTGCGCTCGAGCTGTTCGGCTTCGACTACCGGCTCAAATGCTACACGCCGCTTGAGAAGCGGCGCTACGGCTACTTCACCCTGCCGATCCTGCGCCGCGGAGCGCTGGTGGGGCGCATCGACGCCAAGGCCCACCGCAAAAGCGGCGAATTCGAGTTGCGCAGCGTTCACATGGAAACTGGCGTGCGTATCAGCGGGCGCCTGGTGGAGGACGTGGCGGCGGCCGTGCGGCGCTGCGCACGCTGGCACGGATGTCCCCGCGTGCGGGTCACCCATGCGTTGCCGCGAAGCTTTGCTGTGCTGCTGGAAACGGCCTTCGCGCAAGCCGACACGGCCGCCCGAGCTGCCGCGTCAGGGTAATCGTGCTTGGACAACACGACAACTAAAAAGTCTCCAATGTCCACCGGGTTGTGTTTGCGCCATCTCAAACCCGAGCAGGGTCATGTCTCTACACTACGAGTTCCCAGAGGCCGGCCATCACAACAAAAGCAGCCGCCCAACCCCGATAAAAGAGCTTCCCCAGCCATGAGACCGCGACCGCGCCAGGTCGTACCGTGGCGAAGCCATCCTGAGAGGAGACATGATGCTGACATCAACCTATACGCTGGTCGCCCTGTCCATTGAGCAGGCCAGCGCACGCATCGACTTGCAGTCACTGCTCGATCGTTGGCAGCCGGGGTCGCGGCGGCATGCCGCACCCACGCCACGCGAGATCGAGCTGGCCTGCGATGCCTTGCGGGTTGCGTTTGATAACTGTTACTGGCGCAAACTAGACAAGTTCGTGGTGCCGGCGCTGCGCCGGGCCGGCGCAGCTGCCGCAGGTGCTACCGAGCTCCTGGCGGAACTGGACGCCCTGACCATGGCGGCCATCGAGGCGCGCGCCGACGCCCACGCGGCGGCGGCCATGCACGATCCCGCTTTCGGCGCCGCGCTCGAACGCTGCTGCAAGCTGCTGCTCGAGCGCCTGGAGCGCGAAGAGCGCGAACTGTTCCCTCTGGCGCGCACCCATGTGCCGAGCGAAACCTGGTTCGCGATCGCCAACCAGATGCTGGTCAACGACGCCTGGCAGATCGAGAACCGCGGCTACGGGTCCGGCCAGGTGGGGCGCGCCACGATCGCACGCAATTCGCTCCGCCACGGCGTCGCGTCGTCCACGCCGCATTACGCCACGCACTGATTCACGCCCGAGCGACGCCTGCGAAGCACGGGCGAGCGCTACCATGGTTCTTTGCTATGATGGGGGTTTTGGAAGTGCGATTTCATCATGTTCGAATTCCTTTTCAAGCGGCAGGGTGGCGACAAGCCGGCCGGCGCCTCCGGTGAACAGCCGAAGGGCGCGCCGGCGGGTGCCGCCCAGTCAACGGCAGGGAGTCGGCCACCCGGGGGGCAGCCATCCGGTGGATCTCCCGGCGCACCGGGCCCGCGCGAGCAGCAGGCCGAACAGCTCAAGCATCTGAACGGCGACGAGGACGCCGCCGTCGCCTTCATCCTTTCCTCCGAATTCTCCGAACTACGCCTTGCGGCCGCCGAGCTGGTCCATAGCCGGGCAGGGCTCGAGCGTGTGCACACGGCAATGCGCAACCTCGATCGCCGCGTTGCCAAGCTGATGCAGTCGCGCCTCGACGCGATCCGCCATCACGAAGCCGAGCTGCGCCGCGGCCAGGAAGCGCTGGCGCAGGCGAGGGCGCTGCGCGACGACGTCTTGCTGACCCCGAACCATGTTGCCGAGCTCGATCGCAAATGGGCGATCATCAGCGCGCCCGAGCTGGCGCCGGACTTCGATGCCGTTCGTGCCGAACTCGGCAAGCGCCTGGAAGACCAGGTGCAGTTGCAGCGCGCCATGATCGACCGCCTCGCGGCCCTGCGTCAGCTCGAGGTCGCCGGACTCGATGCCGCCGCCTTCGCCGAGCGTCTCGACGCCTTGGCGCGCGAGCAGGCCGCCGCGCTGCTCGCACCGGGCCATGCCTCGCTGCCGCGCGCGCTGGTCGCGGAAGTCGCCACCGAGCAGGCGCGGCTGGGGGCCAGCCTGGCCACCATCGAACAGGACCGTGCGGCGCTGGCGGCGCGCGAAACCGCGTTGGCAGAATGGCAGGCCCAGCCGATCGCCGAACTGAAGGCCGAGCTCCTGCGCAAGGAATGGCAGCGCCTGCCGGCACTGCCCGCCAACGGTCCCGGCGCCGAGCTGCAGCGCCGTTTCGAGGCGCTGCTGGCCAGCCTGCCGCAAGAGCCGCGCAAGCCGAAGGGCGAGCCGCGCCGCGCTGCCGCTGGGGTTGCCGAATCTGCCGCCCATGCTGCCGCCCATGCTGCCGCCCATCCTGCCGCCGACCCGTCCGCCGCAGCCAGCCCGCCCAAGGCCCGGACCAAGGGCGCCGACCAGCATTTCCTCGACCAGCTCGACGCGATGGAAGCGGCGCTGCAGCAGGGTTCGCTCGGCACCGCGGCCGAACTCGATAAATCGCTCAAGGAAAGCAAGGACAAGGGCATGCGCCTGACGCAGGCCCAGCTCGAGCACCTGAACCACGTGCGCGCCGAGCTCAAGCGATTGTCCGACTGGGCGCGCTGGGGTGGCAACGTCTCGCGCGAAGAACTCATCAAGGCGGTCGAGACGCTGGCCACCCAGAACCTGGCGATGGGCGAGCTGGCCAAGAAGGTGGGCAGTATGCGCGAACGCTGGAAGGCGCTCGACAGCCTGTCGGGCGCGGCGCCGCGCTCGCTGTGGGAACGCTTCGACGCCGCCTGCACCACCGCCTATGCGCCGGCCGCCGCCCACTTCCGCCACCTGGCCGACGAGCGCCACACCAACGCCGCGCGCGGCCAGACCCTGGTCGAGGAAGCCCAGGCCGAGATCGCACGCCTGGCCTCGGGCGAGGCCGACTGGAAGCACGTGTCCGGAACCGTACAGCGGCTGCGCACCGCCTGGAGCCACCTGGGCGCGATCGACCGCAAGGACAAGAAGCGCCTCGACCAGTTGTTTACCGACGCGCTGAACACGCTGCAGCGCCCGCTGGAAGAACAGCGCAAGGGCGAAATGTCCGTGCGCGAACAATTGATTGACGAAGCGCTGGCGCTCGACCCGCACGACCGCCACGCCGTCGACGCCCTGCGCCAGCTGCAGGCGCGCTGGCAGGAGCATGCGCGCGCGCTGCCGCTCGAGCGCAAGGCCGAGCAGGCGCTGTGGCAGCGTTTTCGCGGCGCCTGCGACGCGCTGTTCGCCCAGCGCAAGGAACATGCCCATGCGGCGGATGCCGAGCGCCGCGCCCACGAAGCCGCCAAGGAAGCCGTGTCCGCCCGCCTCGAAGAGGCCGCCCCTGGCGCCACGGCGGCCACGGCCGGCAAGCTGCTGCGCGAAGCGGCGGCCGAGTGGGCGGCGATCGGCCCGGTGCCGCGCGCCCACGAAGCGCGCATCGAGAAGCGCTACCACGCCGCGGTGGCGGCGGTGCAGCACCATGCCGACGTGGCGCGCCGCGCCGCCGGGCTGGCGCTGGCCGGCGCGGTGCGCGACAAGCTGCGCCTGATCCAGGCCCTGGAAAGCGCCATCGTCAATCCGGACGCCCATACCAACCCGGCCGATTGGCGCGCACGCTGGGATGCGCTGCTGCCCCTCGAGGGCGGCTACGAGGCGGTGCTGCGCGCACGTTTCGATGCAGCGCTCGGCGCGCTCGAGGGTGACCGCGCCGGCCATGTTCGCCAGCTGGAAGCGAACCGCGAGCGCCTGCTGCACGAACTCTTGCGGCTCGAGATCGCGGCCGGCATCGACAGCGGCGCCGAATTCGCGCGCGAGCGTCTCAAGCTGCAGGTCGAGGTGCTGCAAAGCTCGCTCAAATCAGGCCACAACGCGGGTCACAAATCAGGACAGAAGCCCGGCCATGACGGCAACGCCAATGGCTTGCTGGCCTTGCTGGCGCTCCCTGCGCTGGCCGATGCGCGTACCGAAGCCCGCATCGAGCAGCTGCTGACGCGCAGCGCGAAGGACGGACGATGAATGCGCCTGCGGCTGCCCAGCGCACCAATATCCGCGTGCAAGAGGCGGATTTCGACCTGTCGCATGAGCTGGCTGCCCTGCGCGCCGGCGATGGCCGGATCGGCGCGGTGGTCAGTTTTGTCGGCACTGTGCGCGACCTGAACGACGGTTCGGCAGTGTCTGAAATGGAGCTGGAGCACTATCCAGGCATGACGGAAAAGGCGCTCGAAGACATCGTGGCCCAGGCGCGGACGCGCTGGCCTTTGCCGGGCGTGCTGGTGATCCACCGGGTCGGTCCCTTGCAGCCGCTCGACCAGATCGTGCTGGTGGCCTGCAGCGCGGCGCACCGCGGCGAGGCCTTCGCCGCCTGCGAATTCATCATGGACTACCTCAAGACCGACGCGCCGTTCTGGAAGAAGGAACAGACCCCCGAGGGCGCGCGCTGGGTCGACGCCAGGAGCAGCGACGATTCCGCCAAGCTGAAGTGGGTGCGCCCGGAGCCGCGCGCTTGAGCTGGCTGGCCGTCGGCGCCGGAGCTGCCATCGGCGCCTGGCTGCGCTGGGGCCTGGGGCTCTGGCTGGGCAGCCTGCACGCCTACGTGCAGCTCGGCACGCTGGCGGCCAACCTGTTCGGGGGCTACCTGGTGGGGCTGGCGCTGGGCTTTTTCACGGCCTATCCGGGGCTGACGCCTGAATGGCGTCTGTTCGCCATTACCGGCTTTCTCGGCGGCCTCACGACTTTCTCAAGTTTCTCGGGCGAATCGGTGGTGCTGCTCCAGCGCGGCGAGTATGGATGGGCGCTGACGCACACGCTGTTGCACTTGCTGGGCTCGATCCTGTTCTGCGTCGCTGGCTTTGCCACATGGCGCGCCCTGCGCGGCTAGCGGTATCACGCGCTGATACCCCGGCATAGCTCAATTGCATGGTTCCAAGGGCGTGATAATTTTGCGCCTTAGCCATTTATTGAAGGAACCAGCCATGCAAACTGTTCAACGCCCAACTGCCGCCTTCGTCGGCGCTTCCTGGGGTGCGCTCCTGATCGGCGGCAGTGCTTTCCTGATCGGTCTGTGGAATGCCCAGATGCAGCTGAACGAAAAAGGCTATTACCTGACGCTGCTCTTGTTCGGTCTGTTCGCAGCGGTGTCGTTGCAGAAGACCGTGCGTGACCGCAGCGAGGGGTTGCCAGTAACCAACTTGTATGCCGGCCTGTGCTGGGTGTCCCTGATCGCGGCGATCCTGCTGCTGACCGTCGGGCTGTGGAACGCCACCCTTGCTCCGAGCGAAAAGGGTTTCTACGCCATGTCTTTCACCTTGAGCCTGTTCGCCGTGGTCGCAGTCCAGAAGAACGTACGCGATGTCGGTGGTATGGGCGATGCGGCGAGGGAGGACACAGAGTAATCCGCAGCAGCTGGGCGAACCCCATTGCACATCTTGAAAAGCGGACAGACATCCCTATCTTGCTCCTCAGTTAGCAGTCAACTAAGGAACATCACTAGGGAGCTCTACCATGAGGCAAGATAAACTGACGACCAAGCTCCAGGAAGCGCTGGCGGATGCCCAGAGCCTGGCGGTCGGCAACGATAACCAGTACATCGATCCGGTCCACCTGCTGGTCGCCCTGCTGAACCAGGACGACGGCGGTGCCCGTTCGCTGCTGCAGCGCGCCGGCGTGAATGTCGGCGGGCTGTCGAATGCGTTGAAGTCGGCGCTCGAGCGCCTGCCCAAGGTATCGGGCACCGGCGGCGACGTGCAGGTTTCGCGCGAGCTGGTGGCGCTGCTGAACCTGGCCGACCGCGAGTCGCAGAAGCGCGGCGACCAGTTCCTGGCCTCCGAGATGGTCCTGCTGGCGCTCACCGAAGACAAGGCCGACGCCGGCCGCCTGGCGCGCGAGCACGGCTTGAGCAGGAAAGCCCTCGAGTCGGCGATCCAGGCGGTGCGCGGCGGCGAATCGGTGAATTCGCAGGATGCCGAGGGCCAGCGCGAAGCGCTGAAGAAA
The DNA here is from genome assembly GCF_059685695.1 of Telluria sp. PB2R4. Lineage (NCBI taxonomy): Bacteria > Pseudomonadati > Pseudomonadota > Betaproteobacteria > Burkholderiales > Oxalobacteraceae > Telluria > Telluria sp. PB2R4. The sequence continues at coordinate 71,546 of NZ_JCASIC010000011.1, forward strand.
TACACCATCGACCTGACCGAGCGCGCTCGCATGGGCAAGCTCGACCCGGTGATCGGCCGCGACGACGAGATCCGCCGCGCGATCCAGGTGCTGCAGCGCCGCACCAAGAACAACCCGGTCCTGATCGGCGAACCGGGCGTGGGCAAGACCGCCATCGTCGAAGGCCTGGCGCAGCGCATCGTCAACGGCGAGGTGCCCGATTCGCTCAAGGGCAAGCGCGTGCTCTCGCTCGACATGGCGGCGCTGCTGGCGGGCGCCAAGTACCGGGGCGAGTTCGAGGAACGCCTCAAGACCGTGCTGAAGGAACTGGCCCAGGACGAGGGCCAGACCATCGTCTTCATCGATGAGATCCACACCATGGTCGGCGCCGGCAAGGCCGAAGGCGCGATGGATGCCGGCAACATGCTCAAGCCGGCGCTGGCGCGCGGCGAGCTGCACTGCGTCGGCGCCACCACGCTCGACGAGTACCGCAAGTACGTCGAAAAAGATGCCGCGCTGGAGCGACGCTTCCAGAAGATCATGGTCGACGAGCCGAGCGTGGAGGCGACCATCGCCATCCTGCGCGGCCTGCAGGAAAAGTACGAGCTGCACCACAAGGTCGAGATCACCGACCCGGCCATCATCGCCGCGGCCGAGCTGTCGCACCGCTACATCAGCGACCGCTTCCTGCCGGACAAGGCGATCGACCTGATCGACGAAGCGGCCTCCAAGATCAAGATCGAGATCGACTCCAAGCCGGAAGTGATGGACAAGCTCGAGCGCCGCCTGATCCAGCTGAAGATCGAGCGCGAAGCCGTGCGCAAGGAAACCGACGAGGCCTCGCTGCGCCGCCTGGAGCTGCTTGGCGAGGAGATCACGCGCCTGGAACGCGAGTACAACGACTTCGAGGAGATCCTCAAGGCCGAGAAGGCGGCCGTGCAGGGCACCGCGCACATCAAGGAAGAGATCGAGCGGGTCCGCCACCAGATCGAGGAAGCGAAGCGCCAGAGCGACTACAGCCGCATGTCCGAGCTGTCCTACGGGCGCCTGCCAGAGCTGGAAGCCCAGCTGAAGAAAGCCGAGGAAGTTGCTGCCGGCGTGGACGGCGATGCCACCAACCCTGGCGCGGGCCGCCCCAAGCTGCTGCGCACCCAGGTCGGCGCCGAGGAAATCGCCGAAGTGGTGGCGCGCGCGACCGGCATTCCGGTGTCGCGCATGATGCAGGGCGAGCGCGAAAAGCTGCTGCATATCGAGGACGAGCTGCACAAGCGCGTGGTCGGCCAGGACGAGGCGATCGAGGCGGTCTCGGATGCGATCCGCCGCTCGCGCGCCGGCCTGTCGGATCCGAACCGCCCGTACGGCTCCTTCATGTTCCTGGGCCCGACCGGCGTCGGCAAGACCGAGCTGTGCAAGGCGCTGGCCGCCTTCCTGTTCGATACCGAGGATGCCCTGATCCGCATCGACATGAGCGAATTCATGGAGAAGCACTCGGTCGCCAGGCTGATCGGCGCGCCGCCGGGCTACGTGGGCTACGAAGAGGGCGGCTACCTGACCGAAGCCGTGCGCCGCAAGCCCTACAGCGTGATCCTGCTCGATGAGATCGAGAAGGCGCATCCGGACGTGTTCAACGTGTTGCTGCAGGCGCTCGACGACGGCCGCATGACCGACGGCCAGGGGCGCACCGTGGACTTCAAGAACACCGTGATCGTCATGACCTCGAACCTGGGTTCGCACAAGATCCAGTCGATGGACACCGACGAGCCGGGGGTGGTGAAGCTTGCCGTGATGGCCGAGGTGCGCGGGCATTTCCGACCCGAGTTCATCAACCGGATCGACGAGATCGTGGTGTTCCACGCGCTCGACGAGAAAAATATCGGCGCGATTGCCAGGATCCAGCTACACAACCTCGAAGAGCGCCTGGCGAAGATGGACATGCTGCTGGACATCGACGAAGAGGCCCTGCAGAAGATTGCGGAAGCGGGCTACGACCCGGTGTACGGCGCCCGCCCGCTCAAGCGCGCGATCCAGCAGCAGATCGAGAACCCGCTGTCGAAGGCGATCCTGTCCGGCCGCTTCGGGCCCAAGGACACCATCCCGGTGCGGGTGCGTGCCGGGCAGCTGGTGTTCGGGGAGCAGGTCGAGCTGGCGAAGTAAGTCAGCCTTGCAGCATCGGCAGAACGGCGCGTCCCGCACGGGTACGCGCCGTTTTTTCATTGACGCGCACCTTGGACGGTCGGTTCCGCGGCGCGATTTTTTAATGCGATGACGCAACACGATGACCGATGCGCTTTTTACATCGTGAAATCCACATTGCGCCTGGCGAAACGCGCAGCAAACTCAGGTGAATATCCGATTCTCATTCTGAGAAATTTTATTTCGCATCATGAAAATGCAATAATAAGTCTTTGAATTTTAAAGAATAAAAAATCTTTTGATATCTTATATAAGAGTTGTTGTGCTCTGCACAAACTGATCTATGATTAAGCCAACGGATTCGCAGCTCTTAATGACTTTCAATCAGGAGAAATAGCATGGCAACTCGTGAACAGCAGATCAGTGAACTCCAGCAAGACTGGGAAACCAACCCGCGCTGGAAAGACGTGACACGCAACTACACGGCGGAAGACGTCGTCCGCCTGCGCGGTTCGATCCAGATCGAGCACACGCTCGCCAAGCGCGGGGCTGAAAAGCTGTGGGACCTGGTCAACAACGAGCCCTATGTGAACGCGCTGGGCGCCCTGACCGGCAACCAGGCCATGCAGCAGGTGAAGGCGGGCCTGAAAGCCATCTACCTGTCGGGCTGGCAGGTGGCGGGCGATGCCAACGTCGCCGGCGAGATGTATCCGGACCAGTCGCTGTACCCGGCCAATTCGGTGCCGCTGGTGGTGCGCCGCATTAACAATACCTTCCAGCGCGCCGACCAGATCCAGTGGTCCGAAGGCAAGGACGACATCGACTACTTCGTCCCGATCGTGGCCGATGCCGAAGCCGGCTTCGGCGGCGTGCTGAACGCTTTCGAGCTGATGAAGTCCATGATCGATGCCGGCGCCGCAGGCGTGCACTTCGAGGATCAGCTGGCCTCGGTCAAGAAATGCGGCCATATGGGCGGCAAGGTGCTGGTCCCGAGCCGCGAAGCAGTCGAAAAGCTCAACGCCGCGCGCCTGGCCGCCGACGTGATGGGCACCTCGACCCTGGTCATCGCCCGTACCGACGCCGAAGCGGCCGACCTGCTGACCTCAGACGTCGACCCGATCGACCAGCCGTTCTGCACCGGCGAGCGCACGGTGGAGGGCTTCTACCGCGTGAAGCCGGGCATCGAGCAGGCGATCTCGCGCGGCCTGGCCTACGCCCCGTTCGCCGACCTCGTGTGGTGCGAGACCGGCAAGCCGGACCTGAACTTCGCCAAGCAGTTCGCCGAGGCGATCCATGCGAAATTCCCGGGCAAGATGCTGGCCTATAACTGCTCGCCCTCGTTCAACTGGAAGAAGAACCTGGACGACGCCACCATCGCCAAGTTCCAGAAAGAACTGGGCGCGATGGGCTATAAATTCCAGTTCATCACCCTGGCCGGCTTCCACGCACTGAACTACAGCATGTTCAACCTGGCGCATGGCTACGCGCGCCGCGGCATGTCGGCCTTCGTCGAGCTGCAGGAAAACGAGTTCGCCGCCGCCGACAAGGGCTTCACCGCCGTCAAGCACCAGCGCGAAGTCGGTACCGGCTACTTCGATGCCGTGACCCAGACCATCCAGCAGAACCAGAGCTCGACCACCGCGCTGCATGGTTCGACCGAAGACGAGCAGTTCTTCGACGAAAAGAAGGTCGCGTAAACCGCGCCTGACAGGCTCTCGAGGCTGAGCCGCAGCGCCCCACAAGGGCCTGCGGCTTTTTTTCGTGGGCCGGGATGTCCAGTTGTAGTGGATAATGGCGGCCATTGCGCCGTTGTCAAACACGGCACCGACCATCTTCTCAGGAATTCCAGCTTATGTTGAGCTACCGCCACGCCTTCCACGCGGGTAACCACGCCGATGTCCTCAAACACTTTGTACAGGTTCAGTTGCACCTGTACATGAACCAGAAGGACGCGGCCTACACCTACATCGACACCCACTCCGGCGCCGGCGTCTATGCACTCGACAGCTTCCAGGCGACCAAGACCGGGGAGTTCGATACCGGTATCGGCCCCTTGTGGAATGCCGCGAACGTGCCCGAGGCGCTGAAGCCCTACCTCGACCTGGTCAAGGCGATGAACCCGAGCGGCAAGATGCGCTACTACCCGGGCTCGCCGTGGGTGGCCGACCAGATGGCGCGTGCCGAAGACCGCCTGCGCCTGTTCGAACTGCACCCGGCCGACGTCAAGATCCTGCACGAGAACGTCCGCAAGGCCGAGGCGCACAAGGCCGAGCAGGGCCAGCGGGCGCGCGGCAAGCGCGTCATCATCGAACACGGCGACGGCTTCCAGAGCCTCAAGAAATTGCTGCCGCCACCGTCGCGCCGCGCGCTGGTGCTGGTCGACCCGCCTTATGAAGTTAAGGACGACTACAAGAAGGTGCGCGACGCGCTGGAAGAAGCACTGGGCCGTTTCCCGAGCGGCATGTATGCGGTCTGGTATCCGGTGCTGCAGCGCATGGAGTCGCGCCAGTTCCCGGACAAGCTCAAGCGCCTGCCGGCCAAGGAATGGCTCAACGTCACCCTGACGGTCTCCACCCCGGGCCCGGACGGTCTCGGCCTGCACAGCAGCGGCATGTTCATCCTGAACCCGCCCTACACCCTCGAGCCGATGCTGCGCGACACCATGCCCTGGCTGGTACAGGCGCTGGGCAAGGATGCCGGTGCGCGCTTCACGATCGAAACCGGTACCCAGGTGACCGGTGCCGCATCGGCCCGCCTGGCCGGCGAAGGACCACGCGTGCCGGTTGGCAACGCCCGCCGCGCCAGCCCCTTGTCGGGCAAGGGTAGCCTGCGCCTGCCGGGCCAGAGCATGGTGCGCGAAGGGGAGGAAGATCCACGCGCCGCCGCCAAGCCGGCGGCGGCGGCCCCATCTGCACGCCCGACCGGTGCGCGCCGTGTATGGCGTCCGGACGGAAGCGCACCGGCGAAGACGACGGGCACGCCGCAGGCGGGCGGGCAGGGCGGCGCGCGTGGTCCGGGCAAGCGTCCGTCCGCTGCCGCAGCCGGTGGTGCAGGCGCCAGGACCGCTGGCCCACGCGCTGGGGGCAAGGGCGGCGGCAAGCGCTGAAGATCCGATTCGATATAAAAATGCTAATAGTGTCGTATTTGTAGTATAGTCTTCGAGGCAGGCATGTGCGCGCACCTGCCGGCTCGCCTATCCGTGCCGTAACAGTTTCCGGGAGTTTTTTTTGATGCATGCCGAAGCAACGGCAGCGGCATCCGTGCCGTCCAACGATTTTTTTCTCGCACGTCAGCCTATCCTTGGCCGTGACCAGCATCTCGTCGCATTCGAGCTGCTGTTCCGTGCCGCCGGCGAGGACGACGATGCGAAGCTGACCGACAACGCTGCGGCGACGGCGGCCGTGATTTCGCACGCCTCGCAGCTTGGCATGGAGCAGGTGGTGGGCGAGCAGCTCGCCTTCGTCAACGTCGATGAAGTCGTCCTGATGAGCGACTTCGTGCGTTTCCTGCCCCCGCATAAGGTTATCCTCGAAATCCTGGAAACCGTCAAGCCGACCCAGCAGCTGCTGGCGCGTATCGTCGAACTGAAGGAACTCGGTTTCAAGTTCGCGGTGGACGACGTGGTCGAGCACTCTCCCGAGCTCGATCGCCTGGTTGGCCTGGTGGACGTCATCAAGGTGGACGTCAAGCTGGTGCCGCCCGGCGATCTGGCAGGGCTGGTGACTTCGCTCAAGTCCACCGGCAAGAAACTGCTGGCCGAAAAGGTCGAGACGCTCGACGAATTCCGGCTGTGCATGGACCTCGGTTTCGAATACTTCCAGGGCTATTACTTTGCCCGTCCGGTGATCTTGTCGGGCAAGAAGATCACGCCATCGGAGATGGCGATCCTGCGCCTGCTGGAGCTGGTCAGTTCCGATGCCGACGCCCAGGTGATCGAAACGGCGGTCAAGCGCGATGCCCTGATCAGCCTGAACCTGCTGCGCCTGGTGAACAGCCGCGCGGCGCCTGGGCCGCAGATCGAGTCGCTGTCGCAGGCCCTGAGCCAGCTCGGGCGGCGCCAGCTACAGCGCTGGCTGCAAATCCTGCTGTACACCACGGCTGGCGGGGTCGAACTGGCCTCGCCGCTATTGCAGCTCGCCACCACGCGCGGCAAGTTGCTCGAGCTCATGACGCTGGCCCGCAACCCGGTCGATGCGGGGAAAGCCGACCGCGCGTTCACGGTGGGCATCATGTCGCTGGCCGATGCATTGTTCTCGATTCCGATGCAGGACATCATGGACAATGTGGAAATTGCGGACGACGTGCGTGCGGCGCTGCTGTACCGGGAAGGGGATTTCGGCACCATGCTCAAGGTGGCCGAGCTGCTCGAAGCGGCCGAGGGCGGCTGCAAGCTGTATAACGCGCTGCGCAAGCTGGGCCTGTCGGTGGCGCAGATCCGCGAGATCGAGCTGAAGGCGTTTGACTGGGTGAGGGAGCTCACCCATGAAGTTCATTGATTTCGTGTACTGAATTCAATTGGGTTCCCGCCTGCGCGGGAACGACGTGCTGGTGCCGAAGGTGCGATGCAAGGAACTACTGCGCCAGGAAGAGAAACACGGTCGGCTTCTTGTGAAAATCCGGCGCCTTGCCGGCCGCCAGCGCCGCTTTCCACTTCGCTGCAGTTAATGTCCTGACCGACTCGCTGGCCAGCGACAGATCCGTCGCCACGCAGATCAGGGTCCCCGGCTGGCAGGCCGCGACAAGCGCCTCCAGCATCTGTCCGTTGCGGTAAGGCGTCTCGATCAATAGCTGGGTCTGCTTCTCGCTGCGCGAACGCCCTTCCAGTTGCTGGATCCGTTTGCTGCGCTGCGCGGCATCGGTCGGCAGGTAGCCGTTGAAAGCGAAGCTCTGCCCGTTCAGTCCGCTCGCCATGACGGCCAGCAGCAGCGAAGACGGCCCCACCAGCGGACGCACCGCAATCCCATGCTGGTGTGCCAGCCGCACCAGGTCGGCCCCGGGATCGGCCACCGCCGGCACGCCGGCTTCCGAGACCAGGCCAGCGTCGCGTCCGGCCAGCAGTGGCGCCAGCAGTTGCGCGAGCGCGGCCGGCGGCGTGTTCACGTTCAGCTCGGCAATCTCGATTTCCTGCAGCGGTTTCGCCAGCGGGTGGTCGATCGCGACCAGTTTCAGGAAGGCACGCGCCGTCTTGGCGTTCTCCGCAATAAAGTAATCGAGCTTCGCGGTCAGCGCCTGCACCTGCGTCGGCAGGAGGGCGGACAGGGCGCCGGGGGCGGCCTCGACGGGGCCAAGGGTATTCGGGATCAGGTAAAGGGTGCCGGGCATCGTTCTGGGGAGATAAAAGTGGTTACACGCCGAAGAAGGGAAGGCCGGCGCGGCGCAGCATGCCGGTGAGCGCGATCAGGGGCAGGCCGGTAAGGGCGGTCGGATCAAGCGATTCGATGCGCTCGAGCAGGGCGATGCCCAGGCCCTCGTTCTTGGCGCTGCCGGCGCAGTCGTAGGGCTGCTCGATGCGCAGGTAGGCGTCGAGTTCGGCATCCGGCAGGTCGCGGAAATCGACGAACACCTGCACATTCTCGACCTGGGCCGCGCGTGCGGGATCGTCCTCGCGGCTGTCCCACAGGCACAGGGCGGTATGAAAGACCACGCGCCGCCCGCGCATCAGCTGCAATTGCGCCAGCGCGCGGGCATGGTCGCCCGGTTTGCCGATCTGCATGCCGTCGAGCGTCGCCACCTGGTCGGAGCCGATCACCAGTGCGCCCGGGAAGCGCTCCGCCACCGCGGCCGCCTTCTCGCGCGCCAGGCGCACGGCGGTGTCCTGCGGCGCCTCGCCCGGCTGCGCCGACTCGTCGATGCCTGGCGCGACCGCCTCGAAGGGCAGCTGCAGGCGCGACAGCAATTCGCGCCGGTAGGCGGAACTCGAAGCGAGGATCAGGCGTAAAGGCAGGCGCAAAGGCGCGGAACTTGGTATCATTGCGGTCTACAAAAAGAAAAACTATAAGACAAGCTTATAGATCATCAGGTCTATCAAGCAAACGTGATAAATCCAGAGAGCTGATTATCGCGTACAACGCAGGGAGCCCAAAATCGACGTAAGTCTTTGACTCTGCGGGGAGAAGCCTGTTATTATCGCAGGTTTTCCGGGGAAGTTTTCCAAATGAGCGCTTTTGTCATTGACGCCTTCGAGTTTTGCCGGAATAGCGGACACCGCGAGGGCGTCACGCCCGTCGCCGAGATGACCCGTCTGGCAGCCGACTGCGCCGACAAATCTGGTGAAATCCGCTGGTCGATCGACGGCGGCGAGACCAGGGAGGGTTATCCATCGATGACCCTGGCGGTCGCCGGTCCCGTGAAGCTGGTCTGCCAGCGTTGCCTTACAGCGATGGACTACGAGATCGATTCGTCCACCATGCTGGTGCTCGGCAAGGACGACGCCGATGCCGACGGCATCGAGGAAGTCCTCGACGATGAGAGCATCGACGTGATCGTCGGCAGCCGCGAGTGCGACATCCGCCAGTTGCTGGAAGACGAAGCCCTGCTGGCCCTGCCGCAGGCACCGAAACATGAGGTATGCCCGGACACCAAGCTCCTGGACGCCCTGAAGGCCGAGAAGGCCTCGCCGTTCGCGGCCCTGAAAAATCTCAAGTCAGAATAAGTAGTACCGCAGTACTGAAGTACCTGTCGTACGAAGCAAAACGTGTCAAACGCGTGCAGCAATCGAGTATGGCATTAGGCAGTTGAAGTAGCAGCGTTAAAACATGTCGGTAGTGGAAAGATCGAAACGCGTTTTGTGAGATCAGAAGTTACCGCTGGGATACTCGATCTGCAAGTTTTTGCAAGTCGAATGTGTTAGAATTTTAGAACTTATGTATTAGGAGTCATCATGGCAGTTCAGCAGAATAAGAAGTCCCCGTCGAAGCGCGGCATGCACCGTTCGCACGATTTCCTGACCGCACCGAACCTGGCAGTCGAGCCGACCACCGGCGAAACCCACCTGCGTCACCACATCAGCCCGAACGGTTTCTACCGTGGCCGTAAAGTCCTGAAGACCAAGAACGACGAGTAATCGACGTCTTGTCCTTTAGTACCATAGAAGCGGTGCGACGTATGTTTTCTGCGTGGCGCCGCTTTTTCTTTCGCTTTTCCGTTTTCAGCGGCTGCAACAAGCTTGCACTCCGTCATTTTGAATTGCGCGGACAGCGGCTGGCCACGAGCCAGACCCGATCCCATCTTGCCGCCCGCACGCTCTCTCATTCTGCATGAGCCGGCATCCCCGAACAAATGACAATCACAATTTCCATTGACTGCATGGGCGGCGACCACGGCCCCACGGTGACCATTCCGGCAGCTATCTCGTTTCTAAAAAAGCAAGCTGACGTCCATCTGATCCTGGTGGGTCTGGAAGACGTCGTGCGCGCCGAGCTCAGGAAGCACGGCGCCGAGACCCATTCCCGCATCACCGTCAAGAACGCCACCGAAGTCGTCACCATGGACGACCCGCTCGAGATCGCCCTGCGCAAGAAGAAGGATTCGTCCATGCGCGTGGCGGTCGAGCTGGTCAAGGACGGCAGCGCCAACGCCAGCGTCTCGGCCGGCAATACCGGCGCCCTGATGGCCATCTCGCGCTATGTGCTCAAGACCATGGCCGGCGTCGACCGTCCGGCGATCTGCTCGATCATGCCGAACCAGAAGGGCGGTCCGACCTACATGCTCGACCTGGGCGCCAACGTCGATTGCGAGCCGCACCACCTGCACCAGTTCGCCATCATGGGCTCGGTCCTGTGCTCGGCGATGGAGGGCATCCCGCGTCCGACCATCGGCCTGCTCAACGTCGGCACCGAAGACATCAAGGGCAACGACGTGGTCAAGGCCACCGGCGTGCTGCTCAAGGCCGACCACGAGCGCGGCAAACTGAATTTCCATGGCAACGTCGAAGGCAACGACATCTTCAAGGGCACCGTGGACGTGGTCGTGTGCGACGGTTTCGTCGGCAACGTCACGCTCAAGGCCGTCGAAGGCCTGTCCCGCTTCGTCAAGTCGGTGTTCAAGGAAAATATCTTCTCGATGGCCGGCGCCTTGCTGGCGCGTAAATCGCTGAAGAAATTGAACCCGGAACGCTACAACGGCGCCAGCCTGATCGGCCTCAAGGGCCTGGTCTTCAAGAGCCATGGCGGCGCCAATGCATTCGCCTTCGAATGGGCGATCAAGCGCGCATTCGACGCCGCAAAATACGATGTGCAAGAGCAGCTGTCGGCCTTGATCGCCGAACTGATGCCGCCGTCGCCTGACGTCCAGCGCCAGGCGTAACCACAACCAGCAGGATGGTGGAGCAATGACTGTCTATAGCAAGATTACCGGTACCGGCAGCTACCTGCCGGCCAAGCGCGTCACCAACGAACAGCTGGCAAGCCAGCTGGCCGAAGCGGGTGTCGAGACTTCCGACGAGTGGATCGTGACCCGCAGCGGTATTTCGTGCCGCCACTACGCGGACGCCAGCGAGAACGCGTCCGACCTGGCCGCCAACGCCGCCCGCAAGGCGCTGGAGGCGGCCGGCAAGGCGCCGGGCGACATCGACCTGGTGATCGTCGCCAGCTCGACCCCCGACTTCCACGGCAGCTTCCCGAGCACCGCCTGCATCGTGCAGCAGAAGCTCGGCATGGCCAACAACAGCGCCGCGTTCGACGTGCAGGCCGTGTGCAGCGGCTTCGTGTACGCGGTCTCGACCGCCGACGCCTTCATCCGCGCCGGTGTCTATAAAACCGTGCTGGTGATCGGCGCCGAAGTGTTCTCGCGCATCCTCGACTTTACCGACCGCACCACCTGCGTGCTGTTCGGCGACGGCGCCGGCGCCGTGGTGCTGGAAGCCTCCGAAGAACCGGGCGTGCTGGCCACCAAGCTGCACGCCGACGGCAGCCAGTCGCACATCCTGTCGATCCCGGGCAACCTGGCCGGCGGCGCCGTGGCCGGCAGCGGCTTCCTGTACATGGATGGTCCGGCGGTCTTCAAGCTGGCCGTCACCGTGCTGGAAGAAGTGGCCAAGGAAGCGCTCGAGCACGCCAAGATGCAGCCCTCGGACGTCGACTGGCTGATCCCGCACCAGGCCAACCTGCGCATCATGAAGGGCACCGCCAAGAAGCTCGGCCTGCCGATGGAAAAGATGGTCGTCACCGTCGACCAGCACGGCAACACCTCGGCCGCCTCGATCCCGCTGGCGCTCGATGCTGCCGTGCGCGATGGCCGCATCAAGAAGGGCGACAATGTGCTGATGGAGGGCGTCGGCGGCGGCTTTACCTGGGGCGCGGTGCTCGCCCGTATGTAATGTAGGGTGGGCGGCTCTGCCGCCCACGCGTCCAACTCACGGATGCGCTGTGGTCTTGCTTGCTTTGGTTGAACGCGTGGGCGGGAGACCCGCCCACCCTACGGGTAGCCCACAATATTCGAATAGAGAGAACAATAAAATGACCAAATTCGCATTCCTGTTTACCGGCCAGGGCGCGCAAGCCGTCGGCATGCTGAACGGCTTCGCCGGCAACCCGGTCGTCGAGCAGACCGTGCTCGAGGCCTCCGATGCCCTCGGCTTCGACATCGGCAAGCTGATCGCCGAAGGCCCGAAAGAAGACCTCGACCTCACCACCAACACCCAGCCCGTCATGCTGACCGCCGCGGTCGCCGTCTACCGCGCCTGGATCGCCGCCGGCGGCCCGGTGCCGAACGTGGTGGCCGGTCACAGCCTGGGCGAGTACTCGGCACTGGTCGCCGCCGGCGTGATCCAATTCAAGGATGCAGTGCCGCTGGTGCGCTTCCGCGCCCAGTCGATGCAGGAAGCGGTGCCGGTCGGGCAGGGCGGCATGGCCGTCGTGCTCGGTCTGCAGGCCGACGACGTACGCGCTGTGTGCCTTGAAGCGGCCCAGGGCGAGGTGGTGGAAGCCGTCAATTTCAACGAACCGACCCAGATCGTCATCGCCGGCCACGCCGCCGCAATCGACCGCGCCTGCGAGATCGCCAAGGCCAAGGGCGCCAAGCGCGCCATGAAGCTGGCAGTGTCGGCGCCGTTCCACTCGTCGCTGCTCAAGCCGGCCTCGGATCGCCTGCGCGACTACATGGAGAACATCACGTTCTCGGCGCCGCAGATCGACTTGATCAACAATGTCGACGTTGCTATCCTGAACGATCCGGCCGCGATCAAGGACGCCCTGGTGCGCCAGGCCGCCGGTCCGGTGCGCTGGGTCGAGACCATGCAGAAGATGGCGGCCGATGGCGTCACCCAGGTCATCGAATGTGCCCCGAGCAAGACCCTGATCGGCATGGCCAAGCGTATCGATCCGGTGCTGGTGGGCGAGGCGCTGGTCGACCAGGCGTCGCTGGAGCGCGTCCTGGTCGCCATCAAGTCGGCGTAATGCTGGTCCCATCCCGAACGTCGTTTTAAAAAGAGGAAAAGAATGAATCTGCAGAACCAAGTCGCTCTCGTCACCGGCGCATCGCGCGGCATCGGCAAGGCCATCGCGCTGGAGCTGGCGCGCCAGGGCGCGAAGGTCGTCGGTACCGCCACCAGCGCATCCGGCGCGGAAGCGATCGGCGCTTATCTCGCCGAGTTCGGCGGCAAGGGCGTCGTACTGAACGTCACCGATGCGGCCAACTGCGCCGCCGTGGTCGACGACACGCAGAAAAGCTTCGGCAGCCTGTCGATCCTGGTCAACAATGCCGGCATCACCCAGGACAACCTGGCGATGCGCATGAAAGACGAGGAATGGGACAGCGTCATTTCCACCAACCTGACCGCCGTCGGCCGCCTGTCGCGCCTGGTGCTGCGCGGGATGATGAAGGCCAAGCACGGCCGCATCATCAACATCACCTCGGTGGTGGGCGCCTCGGGCAATCCGGGCCAGATGAACTATGCCGCCGCCAAGGCCGGCGTGGCCGGCATGACCCGCGCGCTGGCGCGCGAGATCGGCAGCCGCAACATCACCGTCAATTGCGTCGCGCCGGGCTTCATCGATACCGACATGACCAAGGCGCTTGGCGACGACCAGCACAGCGCGCTGCTGGGCCAGATCCCGCTGGGCCGCCTGGGCCAGCCGGAAGACATCGCCCACGCCGTGGCCTTCCTGGCCGGTCCGACCGCCGCCTACATCACGGGCACCGAGCTGCACGTGAATGGCGGCATGTACATGAATTGAAGCGTATTCATCGAGGCGAATTCGCCGGATCCCGCTTTGGTGCGAACATAATCCGGAGCATTCGCCTCTTTTAGCAGTAATTTCGGTGGAAATAGCAGGAGCTGCCGAAAGTAGTTTTTCATCGCGCAAACCTGATAAAATGCGCGCACTTTCCGCAACACATACCTAATGGAGCCATAACATGTCGGATATCGAACAACGCGTTAAAAAAATCGTCGCTGAGCAACTGGGTGTTGCAGAAGCAGACATCAAAATCGAATCCTCGTTCGTTGACGACCTCGGCGCTGACTCGCTGGACACCGTGGAACTGGTGATGGCACTGGAAGACGAGTTCGAAATGGAAATCCCTGACGAGCAGGCTGAGAAGATCACCACCGTCAAGCAAGCCATCGACTACGCCACCGCGCACGTCAAGGCCTAAGCTGTAGCTGTCGCTTTAAAAGTTTCTGGGAGAATCGCTTGAGCCGTTCACGCAACCGCCGTGTCGTCGTTACCGGCCTGGGCTGCATTTCACCAATCGGCAACACCATTGCCGAGGCGTGGGACGCGGCGCTGGCCGGAAAGTCGGGCATTGCCAACATTACCAAGTTCGACGCGACGCCGTTCACGACGCATTTCGCCGGCGAGGTGAAGAACTTCAAGGTGGAAGACTACCTGCCGGGCAAGGAAGGCCGCAACATGGATAGCTTTATCCATTACGGCATGGCGGCCGGCATCCAGGCCCTGCAGGATTCCGGCCTGGAAGTCACCGACGACAACCGCGACCGCATCGGTGTGACCATCGGTTCGGGTATCGGCGGCCTGCCGATGATCGAAGCCACCAAGGAAGAGTACATGAATCGCGGCCCGCGCCGCATCTCGCCCTTCTTCGTGCCGGCATCGATCATCAACATGATCTCGGGCGATCTCTCGATCAAATTTGGCCTGCGCGGCCCGAACCTGGCGATCGTCACCGCCTGCACCACCGGCCTGCACTGCATCGGCGCCGCCGCTCGCCTGATCGAGTACGGCGATGCCGACGTGATGGTTGCCGGCGGTTCGGAAGCGACCATTTCGCCGCTGGGCCTGGGCGGCTTCGCCTCGGCGCGCGCGCTGTCCACCCGCAACGACGACCCGGCCACTGCCTCGCGTCCATGGGACAAGGACCGCGACGGCTTCGTGCTGGGCGAGGGCGCGGGCGTGATGGTGCTCGAAGAGTATGAGCACGCAGTCAAGCGCGGCGCCAGGATCTATGCCGAAGTCATCGGCTTCGGCATGAGCGCGGACGCCAACCACATCACCTCGCCGGTCGAGGATGGCAGTGGCGCGGCGCGTTGCATGGTCGCGGCCCTGCACAATGCCGGCCTGAATGCCAGCGAAGTCAACTACGTCAACGCACACGGCACCTCGACGCCGCTGGGCGACGTGGCGGAAGTGCGCGGCATCAAGCGCGTATTCGGCGACCACGCCAGCAACATCGTCGTGAACTCGACCAAGTCGATGACCGGCCACCTGCTGGGCGGCGCGGGCGGCCTGGAATCGGTGTTCACCGTGCTGGCGATCCATCACCAGAAGTCGCCGCCGACGATCAACCTCTTCAACCAGGATCCGGAATGCGACCTGGACTTCTGCGCCAATACCGCGCGGGACATGAAGATCGATTACGCGGTCAAGAACTCCTTCGGCTTTGGCGGTACCAACGGTACCCTCGTCTTCGCCAAGGTTTAAGCGCATAACGCTGGAATTCCGGTGCTGGTCTGAACCAGCCCACGCCCATCCCGGTCTAACCTGGATGGGCGCCTGACAGCCTCGGCCATTCGGTCTGCGGCGACCCTCCTTTCCTACCTCGAACCATGTCGATCGCGATGACCGTCGTCATTGCGCCGTCGCGCTGCCTGCGTTGCCTGCTCGCCGGCTTCGGTGCGTCCCTGTTCGCGGCCGCCTTCGCCGTGGGCCTGGCTGCGCCCGCGCGCTTCACTGCCAGGCCCGTTGTCGCGGCTGCGCTGCTGTTCGCCGCCGCATGTGTGGCGCATGCCGCGCTGCGCGCTGCAACGGTGCATCGCATTGATATTTCTGGACCCGGTCGGATACGCCTGACGGTACAACAGGGTGTGCGGCAGGACAAACGCGAAGGGCTGGCAGCGAGGCTGTTGCCGGGCTCGACGCTGTGGCCGCGGATGCTGTTACTGCGTCTGGAGACCGGCGCCGATGGGGTCGCCGACAGCATTGTCGTCCTGCCGGACAGCCTGCCGCCAGAGGGATTTCGCACGCTGGCGGTGGCGCTCGGCGCAGCTGGCGGGGTGCCTGGTGCGTCATCGACGGAGCACAAAATACTTTGAACTTATTGCAGCGGGCCAACTCTTATCCAGGAGGGCCGCTGCAGCCGATGGGGCATGGTCCGTGACGACAGAACGCGAGGGTGATCAGGTGTTGGTAGAACGCGTCCAGGCCGGCGATCGGGGCGCCTTCGACCTGCTCGTGGCCAAATACCAGCGTCGCCTGATGCGCCTGGTGTCGCGCCTCGTGCACGACCCGGCTGAAGCCGAAGACGTCGTACAAGAGACCTTCATCAAGGCTTTCCGCGCCCTGCGTCACTTCCGTGGCGATTCAGCCTTTTATACTTGGCTTTATCGCATCGGAATTAACACGGCGAAAAATTTTCTGGTCACACAGGGCCGCCGTGCGCCGACTTCCACGGAGGCCGACGCCGAGCGGGCAGAGGGATTCGACGACGCTGATAGCTTGCGCGACATTAATACGCCGGAATCAGTGTTGGCAAGCAAGCAGATTGCCCATACGGTGAACGCGGCCATGGAAGCACTGCCGCTGGAATTGCGAACGGCAATTGTCCTGCGAGAAATCGAAGGATTGAGCTACGAAGAAATCTCCGAGGTGATGGCGTGTCCGATTGGAACGGTACGCAGCCGGATTTTCCGTGCACGCGAAGTCATCGCCGAGAAATTGCGCCCATTGCTCGATTTCCCGGTTGACAAACGTCGGTAGGTAGCAGGATCGTACATAGGCGGGACAAATTGAACATACCGACGTCGGCAGGTTACCAGATGGACACCAACAAGAAGATACGCGAATACATATCGGCCTTTGCGGACGGCGAACTGCCGGATGCCGACCTCGAGCTTGCGCTGGCGGCCTTGCGCGAAACGGATGGACGGCAGGCATGGGATGTCTACCACCGGACCGGCGACTGCCTGCGCAGCGCGCCCGGGCACGCCGAGCTCTCGCCCGGCTTTGCCAGCCGTCTGGCCGAGAAGCTGGCCGCCGAACCGATGCCTTTGCGGCGTGCCGCAGCGCGATCAGCCTCGCCGGCCGACCCGCTGGCGGTCATTGCGCCGGTCGTGGCGGCGGGGGCCGAGAGCCTCAACGGCGCCACGCTGGGCGGGCAGGCGGTGGCACCGCACGAGGCCCCGGCTGCAGACCCTGGCTCCCCGGTCGTCAAGCGGCTCTAGCCCGCCCGCTTTTCCACCCCGCATGGGGGCGCGGCACATCCGCACGGCGCGCGACAAAGCGCGTATTTTGGCTTACCATAAAGTCAATCTCAGCCTTCCCACGCCAACTCCATGACCCGCTCATTTGCCCCGACGTCCCCCCGCCGTTTTGCAAGCCTGGTCCTGTCGACCCTGCTGCTTGCAGGCAGCACCCTTGTCCTCCCTTCCACCGCAGCCGCCGCCGCGGCGCCCGTGCAGACCCCGGTGGTCACCGGGCTACCCGATTTTTCCGACCTCATCGACAAGGTCGGCCCGGCCGTCGTCAACATCCGTACCACCGAGCGCGTCGCGCGCGGCCAGGGCGCGCCGGGCGAAGAAGAAATGCAGGAATTCCTGCGCCGCTTCTTCGGCGGCCAGATTCCGCGCGGCGGCGGGCGCACACCGGGCCGGCCCGGTGCGCCCGGCGGACAGGGCGGTCCGGAAGAGCAGGTCACGCGCGGCGTCGGCTCCGGCTTCATCATTTCCGCAGACGGCTTCGTGCTGACCAATGCCCACGTGGTCGAGGGCGCCGACGAGGTCACCGTCACGCTCACCGACCGCCGCGAGTTCAAGGCCAAGGTGCTGGGCGCCGACCGCCGCTCCGACGTCGCCCTGCTCAAACTGTCGGCCGCCAATTTGCCTTACCTGCGCACCGGCGACTCGAGCAAGATCCGGGTCGGCGAATGGGTGGTGGCGATCGGCTCGCCCTTCAATCTCGATAACACCGTTACCGCCGGCATCATCTCGGCCAAGTCGCGCGACACCGGCGAATACCTGCCGCTGATCCAGTCCGACGTCGCGGTCAACCCGGGCAACTCGGGAGGCCCCCTGATCAATATGCGCGGCGAGGTCATCGGCATCAACTCGCAGATCGCCACGCTCTCCGGCGCCTACAACGGCATCTCCTTCGCGGTGCCGATCGACGAAGTCATGCGTGTCGCCGACCAGCTCAAGAGCACCGGCAAAGTGACGCGCGGCCGCCTGGGCGTGCAGATCAGCGAAGTCACGCGCGACGTGGCCGAGTCGCTGGGCCTGGGCAAGGCGCGCGGCGCCGAGGTCTCGATGGTCGAGGCCGGCGGCCCGGCGGAAAAGGGCGGCATCAAGGTCGGCGACATCATCCTGAAGTTCAACAACCAGCCGATCGACACCACGCGCGACCTGCCGCGCCTGGTCGGCGCCACCAAGGTGGGCAGCCGCGCCACCGTCACCGTCTGGCGCCGCGGCACCCAGCTCGACTTGCCGGTCAACATCGTCGAATTGCAGGAAGAGCGCTCGCCGACGGCCCGCTCAACGCCCAGGAAGCCCACCCCGGGCGCCGCGCCGAACGCGCTCGGCCTGGTAGTCTCCGACATCCCGGCTGCCGATCGCGCCGAGCTGGGCGTCGACGGCGGCGTACTGGTCGAGAATGCCGACGGCAGCGCCGCCACGGCCGGCATCCGCCCGGGCGACGTGATCTCGCAAGTCGGTAACACCCAGGTCACCAATGCGGCCCAGTTCAATGGCCTGGTCGCCAAGCTCGATCCGAAAAAGCCGGTGGCCCTGCTGGTGCGGCGCGAGAACGTCACCCAGTACATCGTCGTGAAGCCGCGCCAATGACCCGGGTAATTCCCTTCACGCTGTACTCGCGCAGTTACTGCCACCTGTGCGACGACATGCTGCAGGCCTTGCTGGGCCTGCAGCAGCCGGGCGAGCGCTTCGAGGTGGCTGTGGTCGACGTCGATGCCGAGCCAAGCCTGGTGGCGCGCTTCGACGAACTGGTGCCGGTGCTGTTCGGTGATCCGGCCGGCGAAGAGTTGTGCCATTATTTTCTCGACCCGGCGGCGGCGCGCGGCTGGGCCGATGCTTGCATGACCAGCGCCGCGTAGGGTGGCCCGGGCCACGAAAGGCGGCTTCGCCGTCCGCGCGTTCAACGAGTGTATGGGAAGACGGCGCGTTTGCTCGTCCGAAGTTTGAACGCGCGGGCGGGAGACCCGCCCACCCTACGAAAACCCGATATCCGCCCCAATTGCGCTAAAAGCGGGGTTTCTACCCCCGCCGTCCCCAAAACCGGGCTTTCCCGCCCGGAATCCGGTAAAATGCCGGGGTCGGAAAAGCGTCTGCCCCATTCACCCTGTCGCTTTCGCTTTTTTTTTCGCATCATCAAGCGCTTCGGCCGGGGACCGGCAAGCCCCCACGGAGCGCTTTTTTGCATGGCGTCTTCGTTTTGCTTGATTGCTGTAGCCTGCCGCGCTCTCCGCGGCCTTTCTGGTTTTGAGCTTTGTTAATGAACAACATACGTAACTTCTCCATCATCGCCCACATCGACCACGGTAAATCGACCCTGGCCGACCGCATCATCCAGTTGTGCGGCGGCCTGTCGGACCGCGAAATGGACGCGCAGGTGCTCGACTCGATGGACCTGGAGCGCGAGCGCGGCATCACCATCAAGGCCCAGACCGCCGCCCTGCAGTACAAGGCGCGCGACGGCCAGGTCTACAACCTGAACCTGATCGACACCCCGGGCCATGTCGACTTCTCGTATGAAGTCTCGCGCTCGCTGTCGGCCTGTGAAGGCGCGCTGCTGGTGGTCGATGCGTCGCAGGGCGTGGAAGCGCAAACGGTCGCCAACTGCTACACCGCGCTCGACCTGGGTGTGGAGGTGGTGCCGATCCTGAACAAGATCGACCTGCCGCACGCCGACCCGGACAACGCCAAGAAAGAAATCGAGGACGTGATCGGCATCGACGCGTCCGACGCGACCGTCTGCTCGGCCAAGACCGGCCTGGGCGTGGAAGACGTGCTGGAAACCCTGATCGCCAAGGTTCCGCCGCCGAAGGGCGACAAGGATGCACCGCTGCAGGCCCTGATCGTCGACTCCTGGTACGACCCCTACGTGGGCGTGGTGATGCTGGTGCGCGTGGTCAACGGCACCCTGCGTCCGAAGGACAAGATCCTGCTCATGGCGACCGGTTCCGTGAACCTGGTCGAGAACATCGGCGTGTTCACCCCGCGCTCGGTCTCGCTGCCGGAACTGTCGGCAGGGCAGGTGGGCTTCATCATCGCCGGCATCAAGGAACTGACCGCCGCCAAGGTGGGCGACACCGTCACCCTGGCCGGCAAGCCGGCGCCGGCACCGCTGCCGGGCTTCAAGGAAGTCCAGCCGCAGGTGTTCGCCGGCCTGTTCCCGGTCGAAGCCAACCAGTACGACGCGCTGCGCGATTCGCTGGAAAAACTCAAGCTGAACGATGCCGCGCTGATGTACGAGCCGGAAGTCTCGCAGGCACTGGGCTTCGGCTTCCGCTGCGGCTTCCTCGGCCTGCTGCACATGGAGATCGTGCAGGAACGCCTCGAGCGCGAGTTCGACATGGACCTGATCACCACCGCGCCGACCGTCGTCTACGAAGTCGAGATGCGCGACGGCTCGATCATCCGCGTCGACAATCCGTCGAAGATGCCCGAGCCGTCCAAGATCAACGAAGTGCGCGAGCCGATCGTCGACGTCAACCTGTACATGCCGCAAGAATATGTCGGCTCGGTGATGACCCTGTGTAACGGCAAGCGTGGCGTCCAGATGGACATGGCCTACCACGGCCGCCAGGTGAAGCTGCATTACGAAATCCCGATGGCCGAGATCGTGCTGGACTTCTTCGATCGCCTGAAATCCACCTCGCGCGGCTATGCCTCGATGGATTACGCGTTCAAGGAAAACCGCGCCGCCGACGTGGTCAAGGTCGACATGCTGATCAACAGCGAAAAGGTCGACGCGCTGGCGATCATCGTGCACCGCGCCAACGCCCCGTACCGCGGACGCCAGGTGGCGGCCAAGATGCGCGAGCTGATCCCGCGCCAGATGTTCGACGTCGCCATCCAGGCCGCGATCGGCGCCACCATCATCTCGCGCGAAAACGTCAAGGCGCTGCGCAAGAACGTGCTGGCCAAGTGCTATGGCGGTGACATTTCCCGTAAAAAGAAACTGCTGGAGAAGCAAAAGGCCGGCAAGAAGCGCATGAAGCAGGTCGGTTCGGTGGAGATTCCGCAGGAAGCCTTCCTGGCCATCCTCCAGGTGGACGACAAATAAATGGACCTGCAACCTATCCTGAGCAATTTTGCTCTGATCCTGTTCGTGCTGATGGTGGTGACCGGCGTCATCTGGTGCCTGGATGTGTTCGTCCTGGCGAAACAGCGCCGGCGCGCCGCCGACGCCGCCCTGGCCGAGTACGACCAGCGCACCGGCAAGCTGACCGCCGACGGCATCAAGGTCGACAGCGGCAACCAGCGCGCGGCGATCGAGCAGGCACACCTGCGCCAGCCGACCTGGATCGAGTACTCGGGCAGTTTCTTCCCGGTGATCGCGCTGGTCTTCATCCTGCGCTCCTTCCTGTGGGAGCCGTTCAAGATCCCGTCCTCGTCGATGGTGCCGACCCTGCTGGTGGGCGACTTCATCCTGGTGAACAAGTACGCCTACGGCGTTCGCCTGCCGATCATTAACAAGAAGGTGATTGAGATCGGTGATCCGCAGCGCGGCGACGTCATGGTGTTCAAGTACCCGAAGGACATGGGGCAGGACTACATCAAGCGCGTCATCGGCGTGCCGGGCGACACCGTCAGCTATGAAAACAAGCGCCTGACCGTGAACGGCAAGCCGGTCCAATATACTCCGCTGGACGACTACCTGGATGACCAGCACCCGGTCTACCACAAGCAGTTCACCGAGCAGTTAACGAGCGTGCCGCACCGCATCCTGAATACCGAGGGCAAGCGCACGCTCGACCTGGGCGCCGTGGAGAATTTCCCGAACCGTGAAGCCTGTGACTATTCGTACGACAAATTTACCTGTATCGTACCTCCAGGCAACTATTTCATGATGGGCGATAACCGCGACAACAGTGCCGACAGCCGCTATTGGGGCTTCGTACCGGACAAGAACATTGTTGGCAAGGCGATCGTCGTCTGGATGAACTTCGGCGATCTGAAACGGATCGGCGGCATCCAGTAAAACCGGAGATCCACGATGCGTCAACAACAAGTCAATTCCTATCAGTCCGGCATTTCCCTGACCGGCCTGATCTTCGTGCTGGCCGTGCTCGGCGTCGCCGCCGTGTTCGCGCTCAAGCTGCTGCCGACTTACTTCGAGTACGGCGCGATCAAGGATGCGATCGCGCGCGCCAAGGAAGCCGGCGGCACGCCGCGCGAAATACAGGTAGCCTTCGACAAGAATGCCGGCATGAACAACGTCACCGCGATCAACGGCCGCGACCTGACCATCAGCCGCGAAGACGGCGAGACGCAGGTCAGCTTCGCCTACGAAAAGCGGGTGCCGCTGATGGGCAATGTCAGCCTGGTGATCGACTATGCCGGCACCACCGACCCGAGCGGTGTCGTGGCGGCCAAAGAGACGGATGGGGCCGCAACCGCGGCCCAATAATACGGCTTAGAAACAGGGAATCGCCAGCCGGCGCGTGGGCGCCGGCTGCAACCACGACAGCACAATGAATCTACAGTTATTGCAAACACGCTTGGCCTACACGTTCCGGGACACCGGCCTGCTCCAGCAAGCCCTGACCCATCGTAGCCATAGCGCGCTGCATAACGAACGCCTGGAATTCCTCGGCGACTCGATCCTGAATTGCGTAGTGGCCTCGATCCTGTACGAACGCTTCAGCAAGCTCGACGAGGGCGACCTGTCGCGCCTGCGCGCCAACCTGGTCAAGCAGCAGTCGCTGTTCGAGATCGCCCAGAAGCTGGAACTGTCGCAATTCCTGCGCCTGGGCGAGGGCGAGCTGAAGTCGGGTGGCTTCCGCCGTCCTTCGATCCTGGCCGACACCCTGGAAGCCCTGCTGGGCGCGGTCTACCTCGACAGCGGCTTCGACGCCGCCCGCGACGTGATCCGCGCTTTCATCATTCCCGTGCTGGAGTCGGTCGATCCGCGTACACTGGGCAAGGACGCCAAGACCTTGTTGCAAGAGTTCCTGCAAAGCAAGAAAATCTCGCTGCCGACCTATAACGTGGTGGCCACGCATGGCGCCGCCCACAGCCAGGAATTCGAAGTCGAGTGCCTGGTGCCGAAACTGAACGTGCAGGTATTCGGACGCGGTGGCAGCCGCCGCGCCGGCGAACAGGCCGCCGCCAGGCTGGCGCTGGAAGCGGCCCAGGGAGTGCTGGCGAAAGCACCCGCCGCCCGCAAGTCCAAGCCGCGCGCCGCCCAGCTCAAGCTGGGCATTGCCACCATCCAGAGTGATGTCCCGGCAGAACAAACAGGAACCAAATCAGTATGAATAGCAACAACGCCGACAGCAGCACCGATAACAGCAGCACCGACAGCGGCAGCGCCGGCAGCGACAATTTCCGCTGCGGCTATATTGCCATCGTCGGCCGTCCGAACGTCGGCAAATCGACCCTGATGAACGTGCTGATCGGCGCCAAGGTGTCGATCACCTCGCGCAAGGCCCAGACCACGCGCCACCGCATCACCGGCATCCAGACCCGCGACGACGCCCAGTTCATCTACGTCGACACGCCCGGCTTCCAGACCCGCCACGCGAATGCGCTCAACAAGACGCTGAACAAGACCGTGTCGAACACGCTGACGTCCTCGGACGTGATCCTGTTCCTGGTCGAGGCCGGTACGTTCGGTCCGGCCGACCAGCAGGTGCTCGAACTGTTGCCGAAGAACGTACCGGTGGTGCTCGTCATCAACAAATCGGACCGCATCAAGGACAAGGCGGTGCTGATGCCCTTCGCCCAGAAGGTCGCGGCGCTGCGCGACTTCACCGCCATCGTGCCGGTCTCGGCCAAGATGCGCTTCCAGGTCGACGCGCTGGAAAACGAGATCAAGCGCCACCTGCCCGAGAACGCGCCGATCTTCGGACCGGACGACATCACCGACCGCAGCGAGAAGTTCCTGGCCGCCGAGATCGTGCGCGAAAAAGTGTTTCGCCTGCTGGGCGACGAGCTGCCCTACACCAGCACCGTGGTCATCGAGCAGTTCCTCCAGGAGGGCAATCTGCGCCGCATCTTCTGCGCGATCCTGGTCGAGCGCGACACGCACAAGTCGATGATCATCGGTAACAAGGGCGCCCGCCTGAAAGAGATCTCGACCCAGTCGCGCCTGGACATGGAAAAGCTGTTCGACGGCCCCGTGTACCTGGAGATCTGGGTCAAGGTCAAGTCCGGCTGGGCCGACAACGAAGCGGGCCTGCGCGCCTACGGTTACGAGTAAACGAGCGGAGGCCGTCCCACCGCATGCCCGATCTCGCAAAACAAGACGACCTCATCGACACTCCGGAGACCGCGCCCACTGGCGCTACTCCGGCGGCGGCCAAGCGTAGCCGTCCCCCGGTGCGCGAGACGCGGGTGAACGGCCAGCCTGGCTTCGTCCTGCACAGCTACCCGTACAAAGAAACCAGCCTGATCGTGGACATGTTCACGCGCGACTTCGGCCGCGTGGGCGTGGTGGCGAAGGGGGCCAAGCGCCCGCTGTCGAAGCTGCGCGGCGTGCTGCAGACCTTCCAGCCGCTGTCGGTCTCGTTCAGCGGCAAGCTCGAGCTGCGCACCCTGATCGATGCCGAATGGGTCGGTGGCATGCTGCCGCTCGAGCGAACCGCGCTGCTGTGCGGCTTCTACCTGAACGAACTGCTGGTGAAACTCATTGCCCGCGACGACAAGCATCCGCTTCTCTTCGACCATTACGTCTCGACGCTGAACCAGCTGGCCCATGGCGAGCCGCCGCCGATCGTCTTGCGCAAGTTCGAACGGGCCTTACTGAAGGAAACAGGTGTCGCCGCCGACCTGGGGCGCTCCACCACCACCCGCGCCCCCGTCGAACCGGAGCGCGATTACGTGGTGGACCCGGAAAAGGGCGCGCGCGAAGCGCTGCCGTCCGATGCCTGGCCCGTCGTCAGCGGCAAGACCCTGCTCGACATGGAGCGCGAGGATTACAGCGACCCGGTCACGCAGGCGCAGAGCAAGCAGCTGATGCGTTTCCTGCTGGCGCACCACCTGGGCGGCGCGCCGCTCAATACGCGCCAGATTTTGATCGACCTGATGCAGCTTTAAAGAGAATACAGATGAGCTTTCTGCAACCCATTGGCTCGGTCATCGACCTGGGCGTCAACATCGACCACATCGCCACCGTGCGCAACGCCCGCGGCACCAGCTATCCGGACCCGATCCGCGGTGCGCTGCTCGCCGAGCAGGCCGGCGCCGACCTGATCACCCTGCACCTGCGCGAAGACCGCCGCCATATCAAGGATGCCGACGTGCTGGCGCTGCGCCCGCTCCTGGCAACGCGCATGAACCTGGAAGCGGCGGTCACGCGCGAGATGATCGACTTCGCTTGCCAGGTCAAGCCGCAGGACGTGTGCCTGGTGCCGGAACGGCGCGAGGAAGTCACCACCGAGGGCGGCCTCGACGTGATCCGCCACTACAACGAGGTGGAAGCGGCGGTGCGGCAGTTGAAAGGCGAGGGCATCCGCGTCTCGCTGTTCATCGACGCGGACGAGCGCCAGATCGAGGCGGCCAGCGCGGTGGGCGCCACCGTGATCGAACTGCACACCGGGCGCTATGCCGAAGCCGAGGGCGAGGAGCTGCACGCCGAGATCGAGCGCATCAAGCTGGGCGTGCGTGCGGGCGCCGCGCGCGGCCTGCGCGTAAACGCCGGCCACGGCCTGCACTACACCAATGTGCAGCCGATCGCGGCGATTGCCGACATCCACGAGCTGAACATCGGCCACGCGATCGTCGCCCATGCCCTGTTCGTGGGCTGGGAGAACGCGGTGCGCGAGATGAAGGCGATCATGGTGGCTGCGCGCCTGGGAACGACCTACCGCACTTGAAAAACAGGGAGCAGACATGATCTACGGCATCGGCACTGACATCGTCCAGATCTCGCGTGTCGAGGCTGCGCTTCGACGGAGCGGCCCGCGCTTCGCCGAGAAGATCCTCGGCCCGCAGGAGCTGGAAAAATACCATGCGAGGAGCAGCAAGAATGCGGTGCGTGGCCTGCGCTTCCTGGCCACCCGGTTCTCGGCCAAGGAAGCGTTCTCGAAGGCGATCGGGCTGGGCATGCGCATGCCCATGACTTGGCGTTCGGCCCAGGTCCTGAACGGACCGGGCGGCAAGCCGGTCATCGTCTGCAGCGGCGCCCTCGAACAATTCATGCACGATTACCGGCTCAGCGCCCAGGTGACGATCAGCGACGAAGCCGACTACGGGGTCGCCTTCGTCATCGTGACCCAGGCGCTGGGCGACACATTGGCAGAGTGATGTCCCAAGCAAAACCCGAAGACAAGCAAGTCCCCGAAGTGGCGGAAGCACCCATCGCGTACGCCGCTGCCGGCGGCGCGGCCATGCCGGCCCCGGCGCCGGTCGCCGACAAGCCGGCGCGCACCCGCACCGCCAAGCCCAAGGCCGGCGCAGCGGCGGACCCGCGCCCGCGCCCGGACGGCTGGCAAGCCATGAAGGAAGAGCTGAAAGCCACCATCCAGGGCGATGCGCGCGAGCCGGTCAAGCCCAGCGGCGCAGCGAGAGAGCAGGTGCTGGCAACGGTGGCGAAGCTGCCTGCCTTGCCCGGCGTGTACCGCTACCTGGATGCCAACGGCAATGTGCTCTACGTGGGCAAGGCCCGCAATCTGAAGAACCGGGTGTCGAGCTACTTCCAGAAGACCCTGTCGAGCCCGCGCATCGCGATGATGGTGGGCCAGATCGCCAACCTGGAAACCACGGTGACCAGCAGCGAGGCCGAAGCGCTGATCCTGGAAAACAACCTGATCAAGTCGCTCAAGCCGCGCTACAACATCCTGTTCCGCGATGACAAAAGCTACCCTTACATCAAGATTTCGAGCGGCGAGGCGCCGCGCATGGGCTAC
The DNA here is from genome assembly GCF_059685695.1 of Telluria sp. PB2R4. NCBI lineage: Bacteria > Pseudomonadati > Pseudomonadota > Betaproteobacteria > Burkholderiales > Oxalobacteraceae > Telluria > Telluria sp. PB2R4. The sequence continues at coordinate 98,141 of NZ_JCASIC010000011.1, forward strand.
TACCGCGGCGCGCTGGACAAGAAAAACCAGTATTTCGGCCCTTTCCCGAGCGCCTGGGCGGCCAAGGAATCGATCCAGCTGCTGCAGCGGGTCTTCAACCTGCGCACCTGCGAGGACAGCGTCTACGCCAACCGCACCCGTCCCTGCCTGCTGCACCAGATCGGCCGCTGCAGCGCGCCCTGCGTCGACCTGATCACGCCCGAAGACTACAAGCGCGACGTCGGCAATGCCGCGCGCTTCCTGCGCGGACGCCAGAACGAGGTGCTGCAGGACCTGGAACAGAAGATGCAGTCGTACGCGATGGAGCTGAAGTTCGAGCAGGCCGCCAGCATCCGCAACCAGATCCAGGCCTTGTCGAAAGTGCTGCACGCGCAGAGCATGGAGACCGTGGGCGACGCCGACGTCGACGTGATCGCCGTGGTGGTGCAGGGCGGCCGCGCCTGCGTCAACCTGGCGATGGTGCGCGGCGGGCGCCACCTGGGCGACCGCGCCTACTTCCCGACCCACGTCGGCGAGTCGCTCGGGGAATGCCCGATCGAAGTCGAGGTGCTGTGCGCCTTCCTGGCCCAGCATTACTCGGGCCAGTTCATCCCGGGCACGCTGATCCTGAACCTCGAATTCGACCAGCCGGAGCTGATCATGGCGCTGGCCGAGCAGTGCGGCCACCGCATCAACCTGATCTTCCAGCCGCAGGGCCAGCGCCGCCAGTGGCTCGAAATGGCTTGCAAGGGCGCCGAGATCGCGCTGGCGCGCCTGCTGTCGGAGCAGGGCTCGCAGCAGGCCCGCACCCGCGCGCTGGCCGAGGCGCTGGCGCTGGAGCTTGATGCGCTCGACGAGCTGCGCATCGAATGCTTCGACATCAGCCACACGGCGGGCGAGGCGACCCAGGCCTCGTGCGTGGTGTTCCACCACCACCAGATGCAGAACGGCGAATACCGCCGCTTCAACATCAACGGCATCACGCCGGGCGACGATTACGCCGCCATGCGCCAGGTGCTGCAGCGCCGTTACGAAAAGGTGGCCAACGGCGACGGCATCATGCCCGACATCGTGCTGGTCGACGGCGGCAAGGGGCAAGTCGAGATGGCGCGCCAGGTGTTCGAGGAGCTCGGCCTGTCCATCTCGATGATCGTCGGCGTGGCCAAGGGGGAGGGGCGCCGCGTCGGCCTGGAGACCCTGATCTTCGCCGACGGCCGCGCGCCGCAGGAGCTGGGCAAGGAATCGGCGGCGCTGATGCTGGTCGCCATGATCCGCGACGAGGCCCACCGCTTCGCGATTACCGGCATGCGCGCCAAGCGCGCCAAGGCGCGCCAGGCCTCGCGCCTGGAAGAGATCGAGGGCATCGGCGCCAAGCGCCGCCAGCGCCTGCTGGCCCGCTTCGGCGGCTTGCGCGGGGTGATCGATGCCAGCGTGGAAGACCTGATGTCGGTCGAGGGTATTTCCAGCACGCTGGCGGAAGAGATCTATCGGCAGCTGCACTGAGAGCCGATCGGACCGCGCGACGGGATCGAGCCGGGGCCTGCGCCGGCCTGTCTTTTCGGACCGCCGCATACAGACGAGTTACCTAGTCCATTTCGCAATACCCATGTAGACTTACGCCGCAAACTTTCATTCCTGTAATCAGCGTTTTCCCTATGCCTTTCAACATCCCGATTCTCCTGACCTGGTTACGCGTAGCGCTGATTCCCCTGGTTGTAGGCGTCTTCTATCTTCCGCCCCACTGGCTTCCGCTGGCCGACCGCAACTTCGCCGCAACGGCGGTGTTCATCGTCGCCGCCATCACCGACTGGTTCGACGGCTTCCTGGCGCGGCGCTGGAACCAGACCTCGGCCTTCGGCGCCTTCCTCGATCCAGTCGCCGACAAGCTGATGGTGGCTGGCGCGCTACTGGTGCTGGTGCAGCTGGACCGGGTGAACGCCATCATCGCCTTCATCATCATCGGTCGCGAAATCACCATCTCGGCCCTGCGCGAGTGGATGGCCCAGCTCGGCGCCACCAAGTCGGTGGCGGTCAGCTCGCTCGGCAAGATCAAGACCGCCGCCCAGATGACGGCGATCCCGATGCTGCTGTTCCACGACGTGCTCTTCGGTATCGACACCCATTACTGGGGCGAGTACTTCCTGTGGCTGGCCGGGGTGCTGACGGTCTGGTCGATGTTCTACTACCTGCGCCGGGCCTGGCCGCTGATCAAGGAGAAAGCCGAGGTCGGCAGCTGAGTTGTAATAAATGTTCGGTGTCATCCTTGACGTGTGGAATAGAATCTCTATAATGCCTGCCTGTTGCGACAACAACGCAGCAGGATGAAAGACAAAGCGGGAGTAGCTCAGTTGGTAGAGCGCAACCTTGCCAAGGTTGAGGTCGAGAGTTCGAGACTCTTCTCCCGCTCCAAAGTTTTGAGATTGACGAAGCAGAGCACGATTCGGAAATCTTGAAAAAATGTCAAAGTTCTGCGATAATCGTTGTTCTGTACGCGGGAGTAGCTCAGTTGGTAGAGCGCAACCTTGCCAAGGTTGAGGTCGAGAGTTCGAGACTCTTCTCCCGCTCCAGTTTGTTTGGTAATGAACTGGTGCGACAGGCTTAAGTAAGACTCCAATGCGGGAGTAGCTCAGTTGGTAGAGCGCAACCTTGCCAAGGTTGAGGTCGAGAGTTCGAGACTCTTCTCCCGCTCCAAAGGTTTTACACGTTGTACTCCAATGCGGGAGTAGCTCAGTTGGTAGAGCGCAACCTTGCCAAGGTTGAGGTCGAGAGTTCGAGACTCTTCTCCCGCTCCACATTCAGAGAAGACATGACTTCTCGGTTGATACGGCACATAACCGGCCGGGTCGACTTTCCTAAGATTACCTCTGGCGAGGTAGCAAAGCGGTTATGCAGCGGCCTGCAAAGCCGTCTAGACGGGTTCGACTCCCGTCCTCGCCTCCAAATATCAAGCAAAATGGGCCTAGATAGAGGCCTGTTTTGTTTTATCTCTCGTCTGTATTAAGTCAAATTTGGCTGTACCGATCTGCTCCCCAAAGCGGCCTTGCAGGCCGTCGCAACGCTCGTTCAGATCAGGACGCCAGTCTGCTGCCCGAACGTATGGGAATATCCGATTCGACGGTTACAGTCCGACCGACACGCTCAGCCTCCCGAGCAGTTGATCGAGCTAATCCATTTCAGCCATGCTCAACCCTGCCAGTAGCGATCTTTGCGCACAAAGGTGATCGACGATTGAGGCCATCAGCTGTCGATATGAATCCGGCGCCGATCCGTATTGAACCGAGGTAAAGCATCCCTGTCGCGCCACCCGTCAAGGCTGGTGTACGGCGTGCTAGCTCGTGCGCTATCAAAAAGCGAAGTAAATCGAAACGATTATCTCGGTCGCGGATCGCCACTGCCCACCATTCTGGAATAGTGCGGATGACCTGCATATGGCACAGCCGCAGGTTTCGCCGTGCCATACGCAGGCCGGACTCAAGGCCGCAGCTCCACCCCTGTGAGCGCCTCGCTCAGCTGCCACAACCGCTCTGCGGATGCCTGGTCGATTGCCCATGGCCGCACGCCTTGCAGGCCTGTCGTCGCAACCGGTGCGATGTTGCAATCTTCACAATAGACGCCTCCCATGCCTTCACTCTCCGGGCTACAGGCACACCAGACGATGCTTGCAGCACCTTGCTGGGCGTTCTTGAGGTCGCGCTCAGGCGCAACGATGGGCTCGCCTTTGTCGTCTAGCACCCCGAAGACAGCGATTTCTTCCGCGGTCAGATGACGAGCCAGCGCCCCAAGAATCGTACCCGGATGAACCGAAAAGGCCCGGATATTTTCTCCTTCGCCACGTGTGTCAAGTGCGAGGGCAAACAGGACATTGGCAGTCTTTGATTGGCCGTAGGCGATCCACTTGTCGTACTCTCGCGAGCGGAAATCGATATCGTCGAAATCTATACCGGCGATCTGGTGTCCGCGCGAGGATACCGACACGACGCGTGCGCTCGTTGCCTGGCGCAAGGCGGGCCACAATTGGACAGTCAGCCGGAAGTGTCCAAGGTGATTGACGGAAAACTGAGCTTCGTGGCCCTGTGCGTCACGCATGAGCGGCGTTGCCATGATGCCCGCAGAATTGACGAGGATGGCGAGCGATCGGCCGCTGTCGACGAAGCGATTTGCGAATGCATCGATGGACTGCGGACTGGCCAGGTCGACCCGATCTACCAGCGCACCCGGAATCCCCTCAAGTGCAGTTCGGGCACGCGTCACATCGCGTGCCGGAACGATGACGCTAGCCCCAGCGCCTGCGAGCGCGCGCACCGTTTCAAGCCCCAGTCCGGAATAGCCACCGGTCACGATTGCAGTTTTATTCGACAGGTCGATCCTGTCGATGATGTCTGTTGTTGTACTTGATGCGTTAAAACGAGAAGTAATGGGGGCTTGCATGCTTGCCATATAATAAACTCCGAAGTAAGACAGTCATCACTATGCTCCAGACAAGTTCGACAATCCATGGTCACCCGTCCTGATGTATATCGCGAAAATCCTGATTCATTAAGCGACGTGTTGGCGGTGCTGAACGCTCGGTGCGAACGCTCGGCGGGCCTGGTGGCCAGCGCTCCATGGTCGGTCCGGGTGGCGCCCTACGAAGGCCTGAAATTCAACGTGCTGGTTCGCGGAGCAGCGTGCTTGCAGGTCGAGGGCGGCGTGCCGCAGAAACTCAGCCAAGGGGACTGCTTCCTCTTGGTAGGCGGACGCGCGTTCACGGTCGCGAGCGACTTGGGTCTGCCACCAGTTCCCGCCAGTCAGGTATTCGCCGATAACGACAAGGGCATTGCACGGATAGGCACGCTAGACGAGGTGCATATCGTTGCCGGCAGGATGAGCCTTGACCCCGTTCTTGCTACTTTTTTAACTTCGGCCTTGCCGGAGTTGACCGTATTTCGGGCAGCTTCCGCAGCGGCCATCTCCGTGCAGTGGCTGCTGCAGCGGATCAGTCTGGAGTTGGGCAACGCAACGACAGCCGGGTCTGCAATTGCTGACAGGATGGTCGAGATCGTTTTTATCGAACTCTTGCGTGCCTCGATCCTGGAACTCGGGGGCAAGTCTGGATGGATGGCTGCGTTGGCTGACAGGCGTCTCGCGCGAGTGCTGGCAGCCATGCATGCTGATCCGTCCCGCAATTGGACGCTAGCGCAACTGGCCGCGGAGGCCCACATGTCGCGCTCGGCATTTGCCGAGGCCTTTCGCAGCACTGTCGGAATGGCGCCGCTGCAGTATTTGACACGCTGGAGGCTGTACCGTGCCGGCCATGCACTGCGCAAGCAAGGGGTATCGATCAGCGCCGCAGCCGTCTCGGCTGGTTATGAATCGGATAGCGCATTCGTCAGCGCCTTCAAGCGGCTGTTCGGAACAACGCCTGCCCGCCATGCTGCTGCCAGATCAGGAATGGCGCCCTGATGTCAGTTCGATCAGCCGGCAATTCACTGTCGTCGTCATCTTCGACCACCCATGCGTGGGCGGCGCTGCGGTAGTTCATGCGGGGCTTCAAAGTGGACCAGCCAAATCGCATGAAAGCGGATCAATACATGCGGGTACTTTGAATGGAGAATCCCTACATCGACAACCGGGGGCTTCAGGATCGCGCAGACTGCGATCGGCCAAGCGCTGTTGATCCCGTAATCGAGCAAGAGGCGTCGCGCGTATTGATCAGAGAGGAAAGACAGAATGAATATTTTGCACATCAGCGCAAGTCCGCGCGGCCAGGAAGGCGACAGTCACCTTCTATCAGAATACGTCGTGGAGCGACTGCGTAGACAGTATCCGGAATCGAGTGTGACCGAGCGCCTTTTGTGGGCAGAAAACCTGCCACAGGTCGACGGCAGCTACGCCATTGCACTATCCAGCGGGCCTGTATTGAACTCAGCGGCCGTGGAGGAGGGATCCCTGGCACGGTCTACTTTGCTGATCGAGGAACTGGAGAACGCAGACGTCGTCGTGATCGGCACGCCGGTACATAACCTCACCGTGCCCTCAACGCTCAAGGCCTGGATCGACCATGTGGTCAGGATACACCGTACGGTACGCCCTACGCCACAAGGGAAGATTGGCATGCTGGCTGATCGACCAGTGTTCGTGGCAGTGAGCAGCGGAGGATGGCGTACCGGCCCGAAGGCGCGCAATCCGGACTTCTTCGAACCCTACCTGCGTGCAATCCTGTCAATGATCGGATTACGGGAAGTCCACATGTTTTCCGTCGAAGGGACGGCGCTTGGCGCGGAGCGGGCGGTGCAGGCACGGCTGGAAGCTCATGACGCGGTGCGGGACTATTTCGACGAGTTGACTGCAAATAAGGGGACCATCTTGACGCAAAATCTCATGACGGAGACCACAGAATAACTGTAGCTTCTCGAAGTGAAAAACGGGACAAGGTCTTCGGCTTGAACTCTTCCGAGAGTAAGCGTCCTTCACGTGCCATGTACGCCTGCTCTTCGAAGTAGCCGACCAGGCGGTGTGCCGTGCGTGGTGAGCTCGGATAATGAAGGAAGAAGGCAAGCAAGACAGGAGACGCCTTTACCGACAGCGTGGCAGCGAGCGCTCGCGATAGGTAACTCAGCCGCTACGGCAGTGGTTGACGCCTGGCACGGTGGCGAAAGTGGCCTTCGGTTAGCGCTGTCAGGCACGCAAGGCCTGGGCCATCAGGCGGGCAGTGCCATCGATGGTGTCGGCATCGAATGCCGCATATCCCATCACCAAGCCTTCTCCCATTGCCGGCACTGTAGCGCCGCTACTGTAGTGGCGTAGCGGGAAGGCGGTTATTCCTGCCGCGGCAAGACGCGCGCGCGCCTCCTCCTCGGTATGCGCGAGGAGGCGGGCTGGCGTATCCAGTCCGGCACTTGGCGGGGCAACGTCCAGTAAACCATCCCAGTGTCGTCGCGCGGAGTCCAGAAAGGCGTCGGCGCGACTGGCATAGATGCGCCGCATGCGACGTACGTGGTGATCGAAGTGTCCGTCGTCCATGAAGTCTGCCAGTACCGCCTGGGTCAGGCCATTGGCGTTGCGGCCGGTAAGCGAGGCAGTGCGAACGAATGGCTCGATCAGGTGGGCCGGCAGTACCATGTAGGCTAGCCGGATGCCAGGATAGAGCAGCTTGCTGAAGGTCCCGGCCAGTAGTACATGGGTGTCGCCACCGGCATGGCTGCGTAGCGCAGGAATCGGCTTCGCGCTGAACCGGTATTCGCTGTCGTAGTCATCTTCCAGGATATAAGCGCCGCTCTCGCGTGCCCAGCGCAACAACGCCGTGCGGCGCGCCAGCGACATCGGCATCCCGAGGGGCGCATGGCGTGCCGGCGTTACATAGGCCAATCGTGCCGCGGGCGCTGCCGCGACCCCATCCGCGACGCGTAATCCTTCAGCATCGACCGGTACATCTACCACGTGGGCGCCGGCTGCGCGCATGATCTGGCGCGCCCCCGGATAACCGGGATCTTCCATCCACACCGTTTCTCCATGACCGACCAATACCCGCAGGCTCAGGTCGATCGCCTGCTGTACGCTGTTCAGTATCAGGATCTGGTCGGGTGAAACGGGCACGCCGCGTGCGATGTCGAGGTAGCGGGAGATTGCCGCACGTAGTGCGGGCAAGCCAGCCGCGTCGGTTTCTGACAGCGCGGCCAGGCGCGACGTTCTCAAGTGGCGTGCGTGCAGTCGGCGCCATAGGTCGACCGGGAAGGCGCTGACATCACAGCGGTGTGGGTGAAAGGGTGGAGGCAAGCCTGGATTGGGCCGTAAAGGAAACGGAGGCGAGAGGCTTGCGATCCGTGCAGCCCAGGAACCGGATGGCGCAGCCGCTTCCGGCGCTGCAGGCGCCAGTGCATACCTCGATGCCCGCGCCGGACCAGCCAGCAGGCTTGCGTCGGGCAGCGTGTTGCTCACGCGGGTGGCACTGCCCTGGCCGGTGATGACGTAGCCCTCGGAGAGCAGTTGGGCATAGACCGCCTGGACGGTGCCACGCGCGATGCCATGTTCCAGTGCCAACGTGCGGCTGCCAGGCAGCAGGGCATTGGGAGGCAAGCGCCCATCGAGGATCGCCTGTCGCAATGAACGGTATAGCCAGCCCTGCAGGCGCTCGTCCTGTCCTGGCTGTCCAAGCGGCAGCGACCAGCGCGCCCCTCGCGTGCCGCGTGCATCCTGCATCCTCTTCTCCTTCGACTGGACCAAGCAAATCCGTGAAAACCGGATCAATACAGTAGACCAGTCTACACGGACAATGTCTTCACTTCCACCCCTTCCCGAGGACTCAGACATGAAACAGAATATCGTGATTGCCGGTAGCGGATTTGCCGGATTATGGGCTGCACTGTCAGCAGCGCGCGCGGTTTCCCTGGCGGGCAAGGCCGGCAGTGTGGACATCACCGTGGTGTCGCCGGTAGCTCAGCTGCACATGCGTCCGCGCTTGTACGAACCTGCGCTGGACGGCATGGCGCCTGAACTTGGGCCACTGTTCGATGCGGTTGGCGTGCGCCACCTGGCTGGCAAAGTCGAACACGTCCATCCAGGCCAGCGTCAGGTAGACGTACTAGGCAACGACGGCACCCGTCACACGCTGGCCTATGACCGCTTCGTGCTGGCCGCCGGGAGTCAGGTGGTCCAGCCGCCGCTGCCGGGACTATCGACTTACGGCTTCAATGTCGATCAATTGCACGAAGCCGAGCGACTGGAGCGCCATCTGCAGGGCCTGGCCAAGCGGCCAGATAGCCCGGCGCGCAACACCGTCGTTGTCGCTGGCGGCGGTTTCACCGGGATCGAGACAGCGGCCGATATGCCGGACCGCCTGCGCGCCATTCTGGGCAAGGATGCGAATGTACGCGTCCTGTTGCTCGAAATGGCGCCGGTGGTGGGCCCGGATTTGGGCCCGGGGCCGCGCCCGGTGATCGAGCAGGCTTTGGCCGAATGTGGTGTCGTGACCATCACGTCGACTGGCGTGGCGGCGATCGACGCCGACGGCGTACTGACCGCCGACGGGCGCCGCTTCGATGCCTCGACCGTCATCTGGACCGCCGGAATGCGCGCCAATCCGCTGGCTAACCAGATCGGCGCCGAACATGACCGCTTTGGCCGTATTCCGGCTGATCCCTTCCTGCGTGCCAGTGGCGTGCCGGGCATTTTCGTCAGCGGCGATGTGGCCCATGCCGCCGCCGACGACCAGGGCAACGTGGCGTCGATGTCCTGCCAGCACGCACTCAGCCTGGGCCGGGTGGCAGGTCATAATGCGGCCGCCGAGCTGGTGGGGTTGGCGCCGCACCCGTACAGCCAGCCGAAGTACGTCACATGCCTGGATCTGGGGCCGTGGGGAGCCCTGTACACCGAGGGTTGGGACCGACAGGTCAAGTTGACACGGGATGAAGGCAAGCAGCTCAAGCGCGCGATCAACACGCAATGGATCTATCCGCCGGCGCCCGACCGCGACGCCGTGTTCGCGGTTGCCAATCCCGACTACGTGATCGTTCCCTGACACCGCAGCAAGGAGAAAGTCCATGTCCCAAGTACGGGCGGACCTCGCCCTCGACGTGGCGGCCAGGCCGATATGGTTCGCTGCACTGGTCGCGGCAGCTATCTACCCTTATCTGCTGTGGGCCTGTCACCTGGGCGCTCGTGCGGTAGGGGAGGGCCGCGGACTTTCGGCATGGCTTCTCGCCATCGTGTGTCTGTTGCTGGCGATTTCCGTTCCGCTCGTGGCGTTGGCGCTGGCGATCCTGCTCGGCCGGGAAGAACGGCCCAGCCCTGCGGCCCTGCTGGCGGTGGCGGTGCCGCCGATATTCACGCTGGCCGGCATCCTTGGCTTGCTGCTCGGGTACCCGGATTGGGATATGGCCATGATGCTGGCTTTGTGGGGCGCCATGACACTGCGTATCGCCACCGCATCGCGCCAGGGCGCGCTCCCGCTTGCCCCGCAACGCGGCGTCAACGTGCGCACCGCACACGGCGTGGCGGCAGTGCTAGCGGTGGTCTTCCTTGCTACGCATTTCAGCAATCATCTGCTTGCCCTGCTGGGTGCCGAGACCCATGCGGCCGTCATGACGGTCGTGCGTACGGTGTACCGCTCACCGTTGATCGAACCGGTCTTGATCGCCACGTTCGGTTTCCGGATGTCAAAGCTTGCGATGCGACGCGCCAGGTCGACCTCGGCGTCGACCACCGTGCCTTGCGGCAGCGTGACACCGATTTCCTTGCCGGCGATGTGCAGGGCGCTGATGCAGGTTTTGCCGGTGTGTAGAACTGTCTGATTCGACTGCATGATGTGCTCCGTGTGTGAACTTGATTCAAAAGTGAACGGAGCTCAGTTCGGCCAGTCGACCATGTGGTGACCGTGAGGTACCCGATGGCTGGTGCACCGCCGAGCTCGGTGTCCAGGTTCTTCACCATAGGCAAGGGAAGCGGGAAGAAACAGGTGTCGCCGCGGAAGGCAGTTAATACAGGGCGTAACGAATTCATTGTTGAGAAAGCGCATAACCGAACGCAGCCCTTGGCCTAAGATGGGTCTTGGCGAGGTAGCAAAGAGGTTATGCAGCGGCCTGCAACGCCGCCAAGACAGGTTCGATTCCTGTCCTCGCCTCCAATCATCAGGGATGAAGTCCGCGCCGTTCGCGCCGGTACGGCGATTAAGCTTAGTCTTGCTCAGTCGGACTCGTTGGCGCAATCTGAACGCGACCAGGCCGTCTGCTGTTTCGTCGTGCTCCAGCCCCCAACCCGAATGGACCATCGCTTGCACATCATGCGGGCGGCAGCAGCGAATCGATGTACCTGGCCAGGTCGGCCGGCGCGAGCGGTTTGGTGAAATGCGCGTCGAAACCCGCTTCTTTCGAGCGCTGGCGGTCGTCCGCGGTCCCCCAGCCGGTCACCGCGACGATCGCGCAGGCTTCCAGGCCGGCAGTCCTCCTCATCTGGCGCGCTACGTCGTAGCCGGACATGCCAGGCATGCCAATGTCGAGGAACACCAACTGCGGCAGGACCTGCCGCGCGATGGCCAGCGCCGATGGCCCGTCGTGGGCGACGTGGACCTCATGGTCATGCATCTCGAGCAGCGCCGCAAGGGTCGTCGCGGCATCGGTATTGTCGTCGGTCACGAGGATGCGCAAGCTGCTGCGTTCGAGGGCTGCGTTGTCGGGGATGGCGGCGTCGACACCTGCGGGCGCCGCTGCCAGGACGAGTGGAAGCCTGACCACGAAGGTGCTGCCGCGGTCGACGCCCTCGCTGCGGGCCGCCACCGTGCCGCCATGCAGGTCCACGAGCTGGCGCACCAGGGACAGGCCGATTCCCAGGCCGCCCTGGGCGTGGTGCATGTTGCGGCCGACCTGGCTGAACATGTCGAAGACCGATTCGAGTGCGTCCGGCGGGATTCCGATGCCGTCGTCGACGACCGAGATCACCGCCTCGTTCCGGTCTCGCTCGACGATCAGTTCGATGTGCCCGCCGCGCGGCGTGTATTTGGATGCGTTCGTCAGCAGGTTGTTGATCACCTGGGCGATCCGTACCGGATCGACGTGCACCGGCAAGGCCGCGTCGTGCAGGCGCATGCTGAAGCGATGGTGGCCTTGCTCGATCAGGGGCTGGCTCGTCTCCACTGCGCCCGACACAATTGTATTCAGCTCGGCCGCTTCGCGCCTGATCTCGACCTTCCCGTTGGTGACGCGGGCAAGGTCCAGCAAATCGTCCACCAGGTGCGAGAGTTGCCTGACCTGGCGCTCGATAATGCCGCGCACCTGGGCCATGGTTTCCGGACTCGCCGTGCGCATCCGCAGGACTTCCATGCCGGTCATGATCGGCGCGAGCGGGTTGCGCAGTTCGTGGGCGAGCACCGCCAGGAATTCGTTCAGGTTCCGGTTCGACTTCGTCAGTTCGCCGAACAGGCGGCGATGCTCTTCCTCGGCCACGCGCAGCGCTTCCTCGGTGCGCTTGAACGTATCGACATTCATCACCACCGTGACCTGGCCGTTGGGCGCGCCATCGCTGCCGGCCAGGGGAACTGCAGCGACCTGGGTCCAGATCTCGTGGCCATCGTCGTCCGTGTAGAGCGCTTCGATGCCGGGCACGACCCGCTCGCCGCGCAAGGCGCGCGCGCCTGCGAAGTCGTCGGGCGCGAGGGGGCGGCCATCGGGTTGGAGGGCCGACCAGCGCTGGCGTCGGGCGTCGTCCATCGACGGCAGGATGTTGGTGGGCAGGTAGCGCCGCATCTCCATGTTCGACAGGACAACCTTGCCCGCACGGTCGACAACCGCGACCCCGACCGGCAGTGCGTCGACGACCGTGGACAGCAGTGTGCGCGTCTCATGCAGCGCTTCCTCCGCGCGCTTGCGGTCGTCGATATCGAGGACATTGCCGACGAAACCCAGGAACTCGCCTTGCAGCCCGAATCGCGGGCGGCCCGCATCGATCACCCAGCGGTAGCTGCCGTCGGCATGGCGCAGCCTGTGCTCGAGGCTGAATTCGTTCCTGTTCGCATTCGCCTCCCGGAATGCCTGTGCCGCGCCCGGCTGGTCCTCCGGATGGACAGCCTCGAGCCAGCCGAAACCCAGGCCCGCATCCCTGGCTTGCCCGGTGAAGTCATACCATCCGCGCGAGAGAAACGAGCAGCTGCCATCTGGATCGGTCACCCATAACATGGCGGGCGCCGCATTGGCCAGGTCGAGGAAACGCGCATTGGCGCGTGCAAGCGCCTGGTCGCCCAGATGGCGCTGCAGTACGACGGCTGCCTGGTTGGCGCCAACCCGCAACAGCAGGAATTCGTTCTCCAATGGGAAGCTGGCCCGGGCGCTGGCGACGACGATGCTGCCGATGCTGCCACCGATACCCAGGGGAATGACGCAAGCGGGCAGGGGATGCGAGTGCGAGGGCGTCTCGATGGTCGTGGCGCCGGCCCTTGCGCCCTTCAGCGCCTCCCGCGCTGCTTCCAGGAGCGGCTCGCCGGCGTCTCCCTGTGTGCCGTACAGGGCTTCGATCGGGGTAGCGCCCAGTCCGGCAAAGCGGACGTAGACCAGCTCCAGGTCGAGTGTTGTCGACAGAACCCTGGCTAAACCTGCAATGAGCGCCTCGGGCGGCAGGCCAACCCAGACTGCGGGCAGACTCGAAAAGGCGACCAGGTCGCGCAGGGTCTGCTGAAGGCCTTGCGTGTCCGCCCCGTGCTTGTCTGCCGCTCCCATCTTGGGTCCCGGCTTACGCGCAGGCGTGCCGGCCGCCGTCCTGGACCTTGCGCGCCTCGATTTCCTCGAGCATCTGTTCAGGCAGGACGTAGAACGGGTTTTCCTGAAGGATACCGCCGATGATGACCATCGGGTGCGTGCGGATGATGTCGATGACGACGCCGGCGTCGAACCGGGACAGGTCGTAGGTGCAGATCACCGGATCGTGCCGCTCGGGCAGGGCCTGGCCGAGGCGTGCTTCGTACTCGACGACGTCATGCACGCCGGGACGGTCTTCGGTGGCCCATGCCATGTTGGCGATGTTGCGCGAAATCCGCCCCGGCGGCGCCTTGCCGGGTGCGAGCATTGCCAGCAGGGTGTCGATCATGCGGTATTGGTCGAAATGCCCGTCCTTCAGGTAGGTCTCGTCCCAGGTCCGGACTTCGAGTTGCCCGGTTTCCTGGGCCGCGACGGTATCGATGCCTTCCTGCGCCAGGCGCTCCAGGTGGGCGTCGCGCTGGTGCGGGCCGACGATGTGAAAGGCCCGATCTCCCTGCTCGAAACCTTCCATGACGAAGGGCAGCAGGACGCGGTATGCCTCTTCCTTGCTGTGGAAAAAAGCGCATGCATGACAGGAATGGGTCAGCGCGGACCCGGCCACATGCACATGGTGTTTTTCAGGCGACATAGGATCGATCATCCGTTCGATAGCGCATTCAGTTGTTCTTGACGTGCTCCGAAATCGATGCCGGCAACCAGGTCGTTCAGAACTCGCGGCAACACCATATCACATATGCCAAGTCGAGAGCGAAATGTGCACTACCCGGCCTGACCTGGCCCACTCCAGCAAGCTGAGGGAGAATGGCTCGCGCCTTGAAGCGATCGTGAGTGACGGCCTGAAAAAAACCGCCCGAGGACAGGTGCGACTCCCGTCCTCGCCTCCCGGAGCCGTCCAGAACCGGCTGGTTCGAGGGCCTGTTCCTGTCTTTGCGTTCGCCAGCGCGTCAGTGCCACCCCATCAGCGTCGGCGGCACCAGCAGCAGCAGCGCCAGCACCAGGTAGGCCAGCTGCAGCGGCAGCATCCATTTTGCCCACACGATCCACGGGATGCGGGCCAGGGCCAGCACGCCCACCGTGATGCCCGAGGTCGGAATGATCGGCGTGGACAGTTCGCCGAGCTGGAAGGCGAGGATGGCGGTCTGGCGGCTGACGCCCACCAGGTCGGCCAGCGGCGCCATGATCGGCATGGTCAGCGCGGCCTGGCCGCTGCCCGAATGGATGAAGAAGTTGATGACCGACTGGATGAGGAACATCTTCTGGGCCGCGAAGGCCGCGTGTTCCGACTGCACCAGCGGCGTCAAGGCATGCAGCATGGTGTCGATGATCTGTCCGTCGCGCGCGATGACCACCGTGGCGCGGGCAATCGCGATCACCAGCGCGGTCGAGACCATGTCGCGCGCGCCCCCGATGAAGGCCGCCACGAACCTGTCGGGAGACAGCCGGCCGGCGATGCCGACCGCCACCGCCATCGCGAAGAACAGCGCCGCGATCTCGTCGATGAACCAGCCGTAGAGCACCACCCCGATCACCATCGTGCCCAGGGTCAGTGCGAACAGCCCGAGGATCACGCCGTGGCGGCGCGTAAAGGCTGCCGCCTCCACCTTGGCGTCGCGCTCGGCGTGCCGGGCCAGGTCGATCTGGTAGGTCGGGCTCAGGGCAGGGTTGCGCTTGACCCGGGCCGCGTACCACATCAGGAAGGCCACGGTGACGGCGGTACAGGCAAGCCATACCACCAGGCGATAGCCGACGCCGGAAAACACCGGCACCCCGGCGATGCCCTGGGCGATGCCGACGTTGAACGGATTCAAAAAGGCGGCCGCGAAGCCCACCTGCGAACCCACGAAGGGAATCGACACCCCGACCACCGAGTCGTATCCCAGCGCCAGCGCCAGCGGCACGAAGATCAGCACGAAGGGGATCGCCTCTTCGCTCATGCCGAAGGTGGCGCCGCCCAACGAGAACAGGGTCACGAACAGCGGGATGATCGCCGCGCGCACGAAGGGCGAATGCGCATGGGCGCGGGCGATCGCGTGGATCATGCTGTCGATCGCCTCGGTCATCTGCAGCACGGCAAAGGCGCCGCCCACGATCAGTACGAAGCCGATGATCTGCGCCGCCTCGACGAAGCCGCGGATCGGCGCCTTCAGCAGGGCCACCAGAGTTCGAGCGCCGCCCTGGCGGTGATCGAGGCGCTGGTGATGGCCCTGATGGTGTCGAACAAGGCCAATGTGGCCAAGGCCGCGCGCCTGACCGAGGCCATCGCCGCCTACCTGGTCGGCGCCGATTCGGTTTCCCCAAGCAGTACCACCAAGCGCCGACAAAAATCGTAGTTAACATCAAGGAGCACACGCATGAATGAGCAAGCAAGCCGGCTGCCACAGCCGAAGGTGATGGCACTGGCCGTGATCGCCGCGCTGAACCTGGCGCCCAATTGCGCCCTGGCGCAGTCCGCGCAGGGCCAGCCGCAGGACCAGCCGCAGGGCCAGCAGAAGGTCCAGCGGGTCGAGATCACAGGGTCGTCGATCAGGCGCATCGACAACGAGACGGCGCTGCCTGTCCAGCTCATCAAGCGTGAAGACATCGAGAAGAGCGGCGTGACCACCGCCGCCGAACTGCTGCGCAACATCAGCGCGAATACCGCCCCTCTGTCGGACGGTGCCAGCATCACTGACGGCACCTCGGGCCAGCGCGGCTTCAATGGCGCCAACCTGCGTGGCGTCGGGGTCTCGTCGACGCTGATCCTGCTGAACGGGCGCCGCCTGGCCAACTTCGCATCGCCGGGCGACAATGCCGGCGTCGACCTGAACAACATCCCGGCCGGCGCGATCCAGCGCGTCGAGGTGCTGAAGGACGGCGCCTCGGCGATCTACGGCACCGACGCCATCGGCGGCGTGATCAACTTCATCACCCGCAAGGACTATACGGGCGTCGACCTGAGCGCCTCGGCCGCAGCCACCCATGAGGGCGGTGCGGAGAAGAAGACCACCAGCATCAGCGCCGGCTTCGGCAACCTGGAACGCGACCGCTTCAACGTGTTCGGCGTGCTCGACGCCCAGAAACTCGGTGCGCTGCGCTCCAGCCAGCGCGACTTCATCGCCGAACGCCCACTGGCAAGCACGCTGCCGGCACTCATGTCGAGCAACAGCTACCCTGCCAATATCGACATCTCCAGTGCCCAGCGCGCGGCCCTGATCCGCGCCGGCGTGCTGGCGGCGGGCGCTACCGCCAACCGCGTCAATCCGTCCGCACCGGGTTGCAGTCCGCCTGCCAGCGTGTATGCGCCGCGCGGCCCGGGCGGCGCGCTCGGCTGCAGCTACGACTACATGCAGGACACCGAGATCTATCCGGAGTCGCGCAAGATCGGCTTCGTCGGCCGCGCTACCTTGCAGGTCGCGGACGATCACCAGGTCTTCGTCGAGCTGGTACAGTCCGAAGCCGAGTCCAGTTACGTGCTGTCGCCGAACCCGATCCGGATCCGCAACCTGCCGGTCGCGGTGCTCCCGGAGCGTTATCGCGCGGCCTTGACCGGGGCTGGCCTGCCGGCCACGGTGTCGGGCATCCGCTACCGCATGACCGAGGCGGGCAACCGTACCAATGAAGTCACCAGCAGCGCGCAGCGCATCGTGCTCGGCGCCACCGGGATCGCCGCCGGCTGGGACTACGACGTCGGCCTGGCGCGCGCCGAGAACCGCGCGGTCGACAAGTATGTCGACGGCTACGTCCTGTTCGACAAGTTCGATGCAGGCGTGCGCGCCGGCACCATCAACCCCTTCGGCCCCTCGTCGCAGGCGGGGCGCGACCTGATCGACAGCATCAAGGTCAATGACGAGGCGCGCAAGTCGAAAGGGGTGTCCACGTCCTTCGACGCCAAGGCCTCGCGCGCCCTGATGGCGCTCGGCGGCGGCGACCTGGCCATCGCGGTGGGGGGAGAACTGCGCCGCGAGGAGCAGGAATTCCGTCCGTCGGCGCTGCTCCTGTCGAACAACATCGCGGGCGACCGCGACAGCGGGGTGGCGGTGGGCTCGACCACCGACCTGAAGCCGACCGACGACAGCCGCAACGTACGCTCGGTATTCGCCGAAGTGAATGCGCCCTTCACCAGGGAACTGGAGATGCAGTTCGCGCTGCGCCACGACCGCTACAGCGAAGTCGGTTCGACCACCAACCCGAAGCTGGGACTGCGCTGGCAGCCGGTCAAGCCGCTGATGGTGCGGGCCTCGGCCGGCACGGGCTTCCGCGCACCGTCGCTGTCCGACCTGAAGCGCCCGACCACCTACGGCACGGCGTCGAGCTTCCTGACCGATCCCCAGTGCGTGAAGCAGGAAGGCAGCATCGACCTGTGCACCGACCAGTGGCCGGTGGAGCGCCGTTCGAATCCGGACCTGAAGCCGGAAAAATCGCGGCAGCTGTCGCTGGGCGCGGTGCTTGAAGTCGGTCGCGGCGCCAGCGTCGCGCTCGACTACTGGAACATCAGCAAGAAGGATGTCATCAGCACCCTGGGCGAGCAGATCATCGTCGACAACCCGGCCGCCTACAACGGAACGTACATCGAGCGCGACAGCGACGGCTTCATCTCCAATATCCTGCTGCAGAAGGAAAACCAGGGCCGCCTGAAGACCGCCGGCATCGACCTGTCGGGCGAATGGCGCGGCGCCGAGGGCCCCTACGGCCGCCTGGCGGCGAACCTGAGCGGCACCTACATCCTGAAATACGACCGCCAGTTCGGCCCGCAGGAAGGCTACCGCAGCAATCTCGGCGTGTTCCTCAATGACCAGGTGATCCAGCGCTGGCGCCACCGCGTGAGCCTGGACTGGAGCATGGGCGCATTCGGCCTGACCCTGGCCAACGGGTTCTCGTCCGGCTACACCGACCAGAACACCACCTACGACCCGGTCAGCGATGCGCTGCTGCCATCGCGGAAGGTGTCCTCGTATTCGCTGTGGGACCTGACCGGCAGCTGGAACATCAGCAAGCGGCTCAAGCTGCGCGCCGGCGTGCTGAACCTGGCGGACAAGGCGCCGCCGTTCTCGAACCAGGCGTATTACTTCCTGGCCGGGTACGACCCGACCTACACCGATCCGCGCGGACGCAACGGATTCGTCAGCGTGAATTACTCCTTCAAGTAATCCGCTCGCGCGGCTGCCGACCCGGGCAGCCGCTTTTTTTGGGGGGGGGGGAAATGCGGACGATGTGGAAACGACTATGCGCGTTGCTGCTGGCGGCGGCCAGCGGCGCGGCCCTTGCCCAGCCGGCGTTGGAAGCGCCGCGCGGCGCCTTGGTGGTGATCGGAGGCGCTCTGCGCGGCGACAATGCCCAGGTGTGGGAACGGATCGTGCGGCTGGCCGGAGGGAAGGGCGCGACGATCGCCGTGTTCCCGACCGCCGCCGGCAACCCGGAGCGTTCGGTCCGCACCACCATGGCGCACCTGGCGCGCCACGGCGCGCGGCCCTTTCTGGCGCCGGTCGGCGCCGGCCTGGGCGCGGCGCCGGGGCAGGCGGCCGACGATGCGGCGCTGGCGGCGCGCGTGCGCAAGGCGGGCGGGGCCTTCTTCACGGGAGGCGACCAGGGCCGGATCACGGCGGCGCTGCTGCGGCCCGACGGCAGCCGGTCGCGCGTGCTCGACGCGCTGTGGGCGCTGTTCCGCCAGGGCGGCGTCATCGCCGGCACCAGCGCCGGCGCCGCCATGATGAGCAGCACCATGTTCTACCAGGCGCCGCCCGTGCTTCCCTTCCTCAAGCAGGGGGTGCGCGAGGACCGCGACCTCGCGCCGGGACTGGGCTTCGCGGGACCGGGCCTGTTCATCGACCAGCACCTGCTGGTGCGGGGACGTTTCGCGCGCATGCTGCCGGCGATGCTGGCCAGGGGCTACCGGCTGGGACTGGGCGTGGACGAGAACAGCGCCGTCGTGCTGCGGCCCGGCAGGGACGCGGAGGTGATCGGCTACAAGGGCGCGCTCCTGCTCGAGCTGCCGCCCGCCGCCCCCGGCCGGAGTACGGCGCGCTTCCAGTTGCACGATGCCCGCATCAGCTACCTGGACAGCGGCGACCGCATCGATTTCTCGACCATGCGCCTGACGCCCGGGGACGACAAGGAAAAGCTTGATCCGGCACGGCCCGCCAATCGCGGCCCCTTGTTCTATGCGGACATCCTGGCCAACACCATGGTCGTCGACCTGCTCGAGAAGCTCGTCGACAGCGACCAGGCCGGCGCGGTCGGGATCGCATTCGGCGGCCCGGCGGCGGCGGAGCCGGAGCGCGGCTTCGAGTTCAGTTTCCGGCGCGTGCCGGAAACCGAAGGCTACGTCTCCACCCGTGCCGAGGCCTATTCGGTCTACCGGGTAGGCCTGGACGTGCGCCCGATCGTGCTGCGCCAGCCGCTCTACGAAGCCGAATAAGCTACGTGGCCATGCAGGCAGCCGAGCAAGCGTTTGCCGGGCCGGCACTCGAACGGCCTCCCGGCCCGGCCTGCACATAGCGTACGAAATCGTCGGGCGACATCGGCTTTGCGAAGAACCAGCCCTGGGCAAACTGCACACCCCGTTCACGCAGGAACGCGGCCTGGGCGTCGGTCTCGACGCCTTCCGCAATCATCACGAGATTGAGCGACTTGGCCATCTCGATGATGTGCAGCACCACGCTGTTGGTGGGCGCCTCTGTGCCGATCGTATCCACGAACGATTTGTCGATCTTCAAGAAGTCCACGTCCAGCCGCGTGAGGTAGGACAGGCAGGAATAGCCGGTGCCGAAGTCGTCGATGGCGACACCGATGCCGGCGCTGCGGATTTCGTGGATGACCGTGGTGGCCAGGTTGACGTCGATCAGGCCGCGCTCGGTTGCCTCGACATGAAGCTTGCCCGGCTTGAGTCCGGTCCGCCGCATGAGATCGCCAAGCTGCTTGACGATGGCGCCCGACTCGAGGTCGCGCGGCGAGAGGTTGACGCTGATATGGACCTAGTTGCTGCAGGCCCTCAAGCGGATGAACACTGCACTCACGGCCACCGTCACCAATGTCCGCCATAGTGCCGACACCATTGCGACCGCGTCGAGCGAAATTGCAGCAGGCAACCTCGACCTGTCTTCGCGTACCGAACAGCAGGCAGCCAGCCTCGAGGAAACCGCCTCGTCGATGGAAGAACTGACCTCGACGGTCAGGCAGAATGCGGACAATGCCCGCAGCGCCAACCAGCTCACCATCAGCGCCTCCGGCTTCGCCGAAGAAGCCGGCGCCGTCGTGGGACAGGTCGTTGCAACGATGGGCACCATCAAGGAGAGTTCGCGCAAGATCGGCGACATCATCGGGGTCATCGACGGCATCGCGTTCCAGACTGATATCCTGGCGCTCAATGATGCCGTGGAAGCGGCACGGGCCGGCGAGCAGGGCCGGGGCTTCGCCGTGGTGGCATCCGAAGTGCGCAACCCGGCGCTACGCTCCGCCAACGCGGCGAAGGAAATCAAGGGTCTGATCAATGACTCGGTCGACAAAGTCGAGGAAGGCGCCTGGCTGGTCGACCAGGCTGGCGAGACCATGCGCAAGGTGACCGGTTCGGTCAAGCAGGTGTCCGACATCATGGCGGAAATCGCCGCCGCGAGCGAAGAGCAAAGCGCAGGCATCGAACAGGTCAACCAGGCCATCGCCCAGATGGACGAAGTGACGCAGCAAAATGCGGCGCTGGTCGAGGAATCGGCGGCGACCGCGGCCAGCATGCAGGAACAGGCCGGCGTCATGGTCGAGACGGTTAATTTCTTCACCCTCGGCGAACGCCGCCCGGCACACCCGCCTGCCACGCCGGCGCAAGCCAGCGGCGCAGCACGTGCCCGCAACACTGTCTTGCTGGCCGGATGAGCGGGGCCGCGATGGAGACCGTCATGCCGCCATGCGCCGACACGACGCCGGCGCGAAGCGAGCCGGCGCAAGCCGCCGGAGATTACCTGAGCTTCAGGCTGGGAGACGAAGAATACGGGATCGGCATCGGGCTGGTCCAGGAGCTGCGCAATTATTCGGGGGTGACCACCATTGCCGGCGCGCCGGCCTGGGTCAGGGGCGTCATGAACCTGCGCGGCGCGATCGTGCCGATAATCGACCTGCGCACCCGCCTGGCGCTGGACAAGCGGCAGTACGACGCCTTTACCGTGGTGATCATCCTGGCCATCGGCGCCGGCATGGTCGGCGTGGTGGTGGACGGCGTATCCGACGTCGTCAACCTGGACGATGCGCAGGTCGCGCCGGTGCCGCCCCTCGCCACCGGCATCGCACAGCATTATCTGCTTGGGGCCGGCAAGACGGGCCAGGGCCTCATCCTGCTGCTCGATATCGCCCGGATGCTGGCGGAGGACGGTTTCGTCCCGGGCGAAAAGTCGGTAGCGTGACCGGATGGACGCGGCCCGCAATGCACCCGTGCGCGGGAATTGGCCGGGAGATGCGAGCCTGGGCACAGCGTTGGCGCAGGCATTGAAGCGGCCCGAATGCATTGCCGCGAACGCCGAACTTGGCGATAATCGACGTTTCGCTGCATTGCGTTCTTTTCAACCCCTCCAGGCACGCCGGCCCTCCATGAAAAACCTGATGTTTACCGTTCGACCAACCCGCCTTGCGCTGTTGGTCTCCTTGCTCGCCGCGTCGGCAGCCCACGCCGCCGATCCCGCTCCCCAATCGCCAGCGGCACAGATCGGCGTTGCTTCCTTCAACATGGGCTGGGCCGGCTCGCAGCAGGACTTCGATCGCCAGAATGCGGTCTGCAAGACGGTGTCGTGGTGCGATACGCGCCCGCGGCGCGAGCGCGGGCAGACGGCCATTACCGAGGAAGCCACGCGGGTGGCGCGCCAGTGCGTCGCCGATACCCAGCGCCTGGCCGGCGGCCCCGCGCAGTCGGCCATGATGGCGCCGTGTAACGCCTACCAGGGACGCGGCGCACCGGTACAGCTGACGAGCAGCGACTATGCCGCCAAGCTGGCCGGCCTGCAGGCCACGATCGGCCAGCTGATCGAGGGGCAGGGCGTGCGCGTGATCGCGTTCCAGGAAGTGCGTTCGGCCGAGGTGATCAAGGGGCTGCTCGGGCGCCATGCCGAGCGTTTCAGCGTCTGCGACGCGCCGCACGAGGGCTTCCAGACCCTGGCCTTTGCCTGGGACCGCAGCCTGGGGGAAGGGCGCTGCAACGTGGACACCGGCCTGGCGGTGGTCGACAACCCTCTCGACCCCGAGGCGCGCAAGGTCCGCCCCGGACTGGCGCTCCAGCTGCAAGTCGCGGGGCGCCCGATCAGTTTCATGAACGTGCACCTGAAGTCCGGCTGCGCCAACATCGAGCCGCACCCGATCTACCAGCCACGCCTGCTCGACGATGCCGCGCCCGCCTGCAAGGTGCTGAACCGCCAGGTCGCGCCGCTCGAGCGCTGGATCGACAGCGTGGCAAAGCAGAGCCCGGACTTCGTCCTGCTGGGCGACTTCAACCGCCGCATCGACGAAGAGGCCGCGGCCAACATTCTCCCGGCGCAGGTGCGCGCGGACGGCAGCGCGCCAAGCGGCCTGCCGACAGCGGACGCGGACGGCAGGGTGGCGACGCGCTACCTGTGGCAGGAGCTCAATGATGGCGGCAGGTCGCTGCAGCAGGTGCCGCTGACCGGCGTCGATGCGAACTGCAAGGGATTCTCTGGGCTCGACCACATCGTGCTCAGCGGCCCGCTGGCGAAGCGCCAGCCGGCCAATCTCGGCTCGCGCAAGACCGCCGTGGTCCAGGCGCCCGGCCAGCGCATCGAGACCAGCGACCACTGCCCGCGCAGCGTCACGCTGGCGTTCTAGTTCACCTCATTTCATGACGTAGGCTAACTAATGGACTGTCTTATTCATGAATGTACGTCATAAGGTCATGTAATCGGGGGCCGGTTTCCCGATGGGTTTGTCCCATACCATGCTGCCTCCTGCACCCGGCAAGCTTGGTACCCATGAACCCTGTTACCGTTTCTCCCGCCCGCGACGACACGGCCGGCGGCCCCGCCTGGGGCGCCGTGCTGGCCATGTCGCTCGCCGCTTTCGTGCTGGTCGCCTCCGAATTCATGCCGGTCAGCCTCCTGAGCCCGATCGCGGCCGATCTCGGCGTCACCGAAGGCCAGGCCGGACAGGCCATTTCCGTCTCCGGCGCCTTCGCCCTCCTGACCAGCCTGTGCATCCCCGCGCTGGCGGGCCGCTTCGACCGCAAGCTCCTGCTGCTGTCGCTGACGCTGCTGATGATGGTGTCCGGCACCCTGGCGGCCTTCGCGCCAAACTATCTGGTCTTCATGATCGGGCGCGCCTTCATCGGCGTCGCAATCGGCGGCTTCTGGTCGCTGTCGGCCGCTACCGCGATGCAGCTGGTGCCGCCCCAAGCGCTGCCGCGCGCGCTGGCGATCCTCAATGGCGGCAACGCGCTCGCGACGGTGGTGGCTGCGCCACTGGGCAGCTACCTGGGCGCGATCGTCGGCTGGCGCGGCGCTTTCTTCGCCCTGATCCCGGTGGCGGCGCTGGCCCTGGTCTGGAAGATGACCAGCTTCCCGGCGCTGCCCGCCGAGCGCAGGGCCGGCAGCGGCAAGGTGTTTGCGCTCCTCAGGCAACCCGCCGTCGCCCTGGGCATGGCTGCCGCAAGCCTGTTCTTCATGGGGCAGTTCACCCTGTTTACCTACCTGCGCCCGTTCCTGGAAACGGTCACGCGGGTCGACAGCGGGGCGCTGACGCTCCTGCTGCTCGGCATCGGCGTGGCCGGCCTGCTGGGCACCAGCCTGATCGGCGGACTGCTCAAGGAAGGGCTGTACCGCACTGTGACCGTCATCCCCCTCCTGATGGCGGCGATCGCGCTGGCGCTGCTGCGTTTCGGCGATTCGCTGGCCGTGACCGCGGTGCTGCTAGCCGCATGGGGCCTGGTGGCCACCGCGGCGCCGGTGGGCTGGTGGACCTGGCTCGCGCGCACCTTGCCCGGGGATGCCGAACGCGGCGGCGGACTGATGGTGGCGGTGGTGCAGCTGGCGATCGCGGCCGGCGCGACGGTCGGCGGTGTGCTGTTCGATGCGCAGGGCCACCGCGCCGCCTTCGGGGTGAGCGCCGCCATCCTCGTGATTGCAGCCGTATTTGCCGTGCTGGCCGCACGCGCCGGCAGGCAAGCTTGATGGTGCCGAGTCGATGCTGGATAATGCCGAGCTTTCCGACCTGCGCCGTCCCCCATGCCGAAGATTCAGAGCACGACCCTCCTGCTGGCCCTCGCCACGGCGCCCGCCTGGGCGCAAACCTTGTCCCAGATACCGCCGCAGGGCCGGGCCGATGAAAACGCCATGCGCCAGGCCGAGGATGCCTTCGGCACCAGCGTCGGCCGCGAGACGATCGGCCTGTACAACGCGGGGAGCGTGCGCGGTTTCTCGCCGACCGCGGCGGGCAATGCACGTATCGAGGGCCTGTACTTCGACCAGGTCTGGGGCTTGAATGCGCGCATCCGGCGTTCGACCAACATCCGGGTCGGCATCTCGGCCCAGGGCTATCCGTTCCCGGCGCCGACCGGCATCGTCGACTACAGCTTCCGCAAGCCGGGCGAGCAGGCCAGGCTGGCGCTGCTCACCGGCGGCGACAGCTACGGCGGGGCCTTCGTCGAGGCGGACGGCGAACTGCCGCTGAGCGGCAGCCTGTCCCTCGGGATCGGCGCGGCCGCCAGCAGCAACGAGTACCCGAACGGCACCGACAGCCGCTCCCGCAATGCGGCGCTCAGCCTGCGCTGGCGCCCGAGCGCGGCGCTCGAGATCATCCCGTTCTGGAATCGCTCGGAGACCTACGACGACGAGAAGGCGCCGAGCTACCTGCCTGCCGGCCCCATGCTGCCGCCGCGCATCGAGCGCCGCCGTTTCAACGGGCCGGAGTGGGCCGACTACCGCACCACCGCGATGAATGCCGGCACCCTGGCCAGCCTGCGGGCGGGGGAGGGCTGGACGGTCCGCGCCGGGATCTTCCGCTCGCTGTACAACGACCACCGCGCCTTCACCCACCTCCTGACCGGCGTGACGCTTGAAGGCAGCGCCAACCGCCGCCTGATCGTCGATCCGCCGGCGGAGAACGCCTCCACCAGCGGCGAACTGCGCGTCACCCGAGAAGTGTTCGAGGGGCCGCGCCTGCACAAGCTGCACGCCAGCGTGCGCGGGCGCGACCGCCAGCGCCGCTACGACGGCTCGCAGGCCTTCGACTTGGGGCGCACCACGATCGATGCGCCGTACACCGCCCCGGCGCCAAGCTTCGTGTTCGGCGAGCAGACCCGCGACCGCACCCGCCAGTGGACCGGCGGCTTCGCCTACGACGGACGCTGGCGCCATGTCGGCGAGATCGGTTTCAGCCTGCAGAAAACCGATTACCGCAAGCGCCTGCAAAAGCCAGGCACACCGCTCGCCAGCGCCGAGGACAAGCCCTGGCTGTATAACCTGTCGGCGGCGGCGAACATGACGCCCGCGCTGGCCCTGTTCGGCAGCTTTACCCGCGGGCTGGAAGAGAGCGGCGTTGCGCCCAGCAACGCGGTCAACCGCAACGAACTGATGCCGGCCATCCGCACCACCCAGGGCGACCTCGGACTGCGCTATGCCGTGGGCCCGGGGATCAAGCTGGTTGCCACCCTGTTCGACCTGCGCAAGCCTTACTTCAATTTCGACGCGGCCAACCGCTACGCGCAGCTGGGCGACGTGCAGAACCAGGGGCTGGAGCTGTCGCTGGCGGGCGCCTTGGGCTCGCGCCTGAACGTGGTCGCCGGCGCGGTGCTGTCGCGGCCGCGCGCGACCGGCGAGGGAGTGAAACTGGGACGGGTGGGCGAGCGGCCGGTCGGCATGAGCCGGCGCACCGTCGAACTCAACCTGGACTGGCGCACGCCGTGGCTGGAAGGCCTGTCGCTGGACATGACGGCGTCGCACAGCGGCGCGATCACGGCCACGGTCGACAACCGGGTCGCGCTGCCGGCGCGGACCCTGGCGGCACTGAGCGGCCGCTACCGCTTCACGCTCGCCGGCCGCCCCGCGTCGCTGCGGGTGGCGGTGAGTAACCTGTTCGACACCTACGGCCTGGAGTTGCGCGGAGCGGGGGCCTACGACGTCATCAACGGACGCCTGGCCTCGGCCTACCTGTCGATCGATTACTGACTGCGCCTACCGATCCTTCTCTTACTCCGCGTGGAATTCGTCGGCGCGTGCGAACAGGCCCCAGCACGCGACGAACAGCGCTGCGATCACCGGCCCGATCACGAAGCCGTTCAGGCCGAACAGCGCCATGCCGCCGATTGTCGACAGCAGCACCAGGTAGTCGGGCAGCTTGGTGTCCTTGCCAACCAGGATCGGGCGCAGCAGGTTGTCCACCAGGCCGATCACCAGCACGCCGTACAGCGCCAGCACCGCGCCCTGCCAGACCGAACCGGTGAACATGAACCAGGCCGCCACCGGTCCCCAGACGATGGCGGCGCCCACCGCCGGCAGCAGCGACAGGAAGCTCATCACGACGCCCCAGAGCACCGGTCCGGGCACGTCGAGGAACCAGAAGATCAGGCCGCCCAGCGCGCCCTGGGCCGCCGCCACCAGCACATTGCCCTTCACCGTGGCCCGGATCACGGTGACGAAGTTGTCGAACAGGGGCCGCTTGTAGTGGGCATCCAGGGGCACCACGCGCTTGATCCGCGCCGCGATGCCGCGGCCGTCGCGGAACAGGAAGAACAGCAGGTAGAGCATGATGCTGGTGCTGACGAGGAAGCCGAGCGCGTTGCGCCCGGCATCGAGCGCATACCCCGCAGCCATCTGGCTGGCCTGCGCCAGGCCGGCGCTGAGCTTGTCCTCGAGCGTGTCCGTGATGGTCGATTCATACCGGTCGAACAGCGTGCCGGCCCATGAGGGCAGGCGCGCCAGCGCGCGGCGCTGCAGCGCATCGAGATCGAGCGTGCTGCCGCTGCCGATCATGGCGTACAGGCCAAGGGCCTGGTCGACCAGCGCGGCGGCGATCAGCGTCACGGGCAGGATCACCATCAGCACGATGAGCGCCAGGCTCAGCAAGGCCGCCGTATTGTGCCGCTGGCCCAGCGCGCCCAGGAGCCGGGCGTGCAGGGGCGCAAACACGATGGCCAGCACCACCCCCCAGAACACGGCGCCCGAGAACGGCAGCAAGACCCAGAAGAAGGCCAGCGTCACCACTCCCAGCAGGAGAAGGAAGGAGTTTTGCGGCAGCGTGAATTGTGTCATCGGGAGGCTCGAAGGACGGCGATGGCAACGATGATACTCGAACAACACGGAGGTGCGCACCGTCGCCGCCGCCATGCAGCGATGCCGCCCGCGCGACACGGGTCGCGGATCAGGGAATCTTGATCCGGATCGGCATCGCTACCGGCG
Source organism: Telluria sp. PB2R4 (assembly GCF_059685695.1). Classification (NCBI taxonomy): domain Bacteria; kingdom Pseudomonadati; phylum Pseudomonadota; class Betaproteobacteria; order Burkholderiales; family Oxalobacteraceae; genus Telluria; species Telluria sp. PB2R4. The sequence continues at coordinate 125,694 of NZ_JCASIC010000011.1, forward strand.
CGCGGCGGTCCGGCATCGGTGCGCGCTCGGGCGGCGTGAGGCCGGTGACCAGGTCGGCCACGCGCACCGTCTGTCCCGTCTCGAAGCACTTGTTGGCCGCGATCCCGACCAGGGCCGACCAGGCGCCGGCGCGCTCGTCCGATGCGCGCTTGTACTTGTCGGCCGGGCCGTCGCCGAAGATCTCGGTGAGCATGACGTCGTCGCCGCCGCCGTGGCTGCCCTTGCCGATGATCGGTTCGATGTCGCGCGGCTGGCCGCGCATCGGGATCACCCGGATCGAGACGCTCTCGCTGCCGCTTTGCACCTTGGCGGCCCCGGCGGCGCCGCCCGATTCGACGATGCGGTGCTCGATGCGGCCCTTGGTGCCGTTGAAGGCGATGTGGTAGCCCTCCCAGGCGTCATAGGCCGACAGCGCGTAGTTCAGGTGCGCGCCATTGTCGTAGCGGACCATCACGTTCATCGTGTCTTCGATGTCGATCGACGGACGCCACACGCACTGGTCGCGGTAGTAGCCGTCATGTTTCTCATTGTCGAGGTAAAGGGCTTTCAGGCCGGGGTCGGAGGCCAGGTCGAAGTAGAAGCTGCACTTCTGCTTTTCGGGGCAGGTCAGGCAGCGCTCGTGCGGGCCGGACAGGCCCATGCGGCGTGCGGTCTCCGGAGTATAGAACTGGCGCGAGCCGAAGGCATGCACGGTTTCCGGCTGGGCGCCCAGCCACCAGTTGACCAGGTCGAAGTGGTGGGTCGACTTGTGCACCATCAGGCCACCCGAGTTGGCCTTGTTCGCATGCCAGCGGCGGAAGTAATCCGCGCCGTGCACGGTATTGAGCAGCCAGGTGAAGTCGACCGAGATGACGTCGCCGATCTCGCCCGACATCAGGAGCTCCTTGATCTGGGTGCGCGGCGGCGAATAGCGGTAATTGAAGGTGACGCGCACCTGGCGCCCGCTGCGCTTGACGGCGTCGATGATGCGCTGCGCCTTTTCCGCGGTGGTCGTCATCGGCTTTTCGGTGATCACGTCGCAGCCGGCGTCGAGCGCGCGCACGATGTAGTCGTCGTGGCTGGCGTCGGTGGTGGTGACGATCACGAATTGCGGCCTGGTCTCGCGGATCATGCGGTCGAAGTCCGCCGCGCTATAAGGACGCGGCTGGCTGGCGCCGGTCTCGGTGATGACTTTGACGGCGCGCGCCAGGCGGCCGGCATTGCGGTCGCAGACGGCCACGACTTCGCTGGTGTCGCGGAACTTGCCGGTCATGGCGTTGGTGAACATGCGCGCACGCGAACCCACGCCGACCACGGCATAGCGCTTGCGGTGGGTAGACGCATAGGCGCCGGTGGCGAGCATCAGGCCCGCCGCCCCGGCCGTCTTGAGCACGGTGCGGCGGTCGATTCCACCAGAATTCTTGTCATTCATTCTTCGTCTCCTGTCTTGTTGTGTCGGGCTGGTAGCTATGTTCGCCTGAAGAATTGAAATTGGCAAGACCAATTTAACGATTGGTCTGACTGAAAAATGGCAAGTGCTTGAGCGCTTTTTGTCGCTCAAACACAACAATCCGGTCGGGTAGCTGCGCCCGCCGGCGCCCGAATTGACAGGGATTTCCTCCTTTTTTTCAAGGAAGCGTAAATATTTGTTGCAACAAAGTGGCCTGACCAATTTATAATCCGGTCATATCAATTCTTGCTGAACCGACAAAGAGTGGTCAAGAATGACGGTGAGGCCAGCAGCTTTCCGAACACGGTGGCCTGGCCAATCAGTAGTGTGGTCATATCAATTCTTAAAAAAAGATAGGAGACGTGAATGAACCCAAGCTTTGTTCCCACCCCACGCCGCGCCCAACTGGCAAGCGCAGTGAGCCTGGCGCTGTTCCAGCTGGCGGCCCAGGCGCAGAACACCGCGCAGGTGGACAACCCGCCGTCGTCCGTGCCAGTCGCGCAGGCGGTGGTGGTGACCGGCTCGCTGATCCGCCGTGTCGACGACGAGGGCACGAATCCCGTTACCACCGTCAAGGCCCAGGAACTGGAAGCCCGCGGCCATACCGAACTGAAGGACTTCGTGCTGGAGCAGCCGCAATCGCTGTCGCTCGGCACCAACTCGGGTGCGGCCGGCCCGGTGACCAACCTGCGCGGCCTCGGCCCGATGCGCACCCTGTCGCTGCTGAACGGCCGCCGCCTGGCGAACGAGCCGCTGCAGGACCAGTACGTCTCGGTCAACGTGATCCCGCGCATGGCGCTGGACCGCGTCGAGACCCTGAACGGCGGCGGCGCCTCGATCTACGGCGCCGACGCGATCGGCGGCGTGCAGAACTACTGGACCAAGCGCGGCTACCAGGGCGGCGCGGTCAAGGCCGAATACGCCCAGCCTGAACTGAGCGGCGGCGGCAGGACCAAGAGCTTCGGCGGCATCTTCGGCTGGGGCGACCTGAGCGATGACGGCTGGAATGCCTACATCGCCGTCGACCACCAGAAGAAAACGCCGCTGTTCCAGGGCGACCGTCCGGAACAGCACGACCCGGCCGTACTGCGCGGACTGGGCCTGGGCATCACGCCGGACGCGCGCAACCCCAACCCGCTGGCCAACTTCGGCTTCGCGCGCAACGCCAACTCGAATTACAACCCGAACTTCGGCACCGGCTGCGCATCGCCCTGGTCGCTGCCGACCCTGGGCAACCTGAGCGGGAACACGCCGCCGACCTACGCCCCGGGCTGCATCCGTAATCCGCTGTACTGGAATGCCGTTACCGACGGCAGCGAGATCACCACCGTTGCCGGGCGCGCCAGCTGGAATCTCGCGGGCGGGCACAAGCTCGACCTCGACCTGCTGCATTCCGAGTTCACCGTGCAGAAATTCCGCGGCATGCAGGTGCCCGGTTCGGTCCAGCCGTTTACCACCTATTCGATGCCGGCAAGCAGCCGCTTTTATCCTGGCAAGGGCATCACGCCGCTGCCGCAGGTGGTGGGCAGCAACACCGGCGCCAACACGCCGGCCATGTTCATCGACCCGGCCAAGACCCCGGGCGCGGCGACGCCGCTGAACATGAACAACCGCGCCATCTACTTCCAATGGGGCCCGGGCGAACTCGGACCGGCCTACCGCAACGACGGACAGAGCAACGACCGCATCGTGCTGTCGCTCGAAGGCGACGTGATGGGCTGGGACTACCGTCTCGGCGCCAACTACGGCCGCTCCAAGCGCGACACCCGTGTGGGCGAAGGCTACATCCTGTACTCCAAGGCGCAGGCCGGCTTCGACCAGGGCATCCTGAATCCGTTCGGTCCGCAGGATGCGGCGGGCTTGCAGTACCTGCGCAGTATCCAGGCCGAGGACTACACCTACCGCCTGAACAAGGCCTTCAACAAGAGCATCGACGCCACCGTCACCCGTCCGGTCTGGACCCTGGGCGGCGGCGACCTGGTGCTGGCCGTGTCGGGCGAGCTGCGCGAAGACTCGGCGCGCACCTTCAACGCGCCGCTCGACTTCGTGCTCACCGGCGCCAACGGTGGCCTCGCCATCGACGCCGCCGGCAACGTCACGCGCTCCGACCTGGTCGGCGAGACGCCGCAGGGCGTGGCCAAGAAGCTCAAGCGCAAGATCTCCTCGCTGATGTTCGAGGCCGACGCGCCGATCACCAAGACCTGGCTGATCAACGGTTCGGTGCGCGCCGACCGCTATGACGACCTGAAGCAGACCACCGTGAATCCGGCGCTGGCGACCCGCTGGACCCCGAACGAGAAAGTGGTGATGCGCGCCTCGGTGTCGAGCGGCTTCCGCGCGCCGTCGATCATGGACATCCAGAACCCGACGCCGGAAGTGCGCACCCTGGTGATGGACGATCCGGTCCTGTGCCCGGGCAGCCAGCCGCTGGTGGCCGGCACCGGCACGCCGCGCCAGGGTTACACGGCCGACCAGGTCTGCAACGTCCTGACCACCTACTGGACCAAGTCGCCCAACAATACGCACCTGGAACCGGAAAAGTCGCGCGGCTTCAACTTCGGCATCGGCCTGGAGCCGATCAAGAACATGTCGCTCACCGTCGACTACTGGGGTCTGAAGCTGCGTAACGTGCTGGGCGCGGTCTCGATCGCCGAGATCCAGCAGAACCCGGCCAAGTACGAGAGCTTCATCAACCGCAACGCCGACGGCACGATCGACTACATCATCGCCAGCCAGGCCAACCGCGGCCAGACCCGCATCCGCGGCGCGGACATCTCGGCCAGCTACCGCTTCCCGAAGACCAGCTTCGGCAACTTCGACGCGAAACTCGATGCGACCTGGTACCACAAGTACGAGTTCCAGAGCGAAGCGGGCGGCCCGTGGATGAGCAACGTCGGCATCATCACCAACGACGGCCGCTACGGCAGCGCCGGCCCGAACGCCGGCCTGGCCGGCATGCCGCAGGTGAACCCGCGCTGGAAGTACACCGCCGCGGTCACCTACAGCAACGGAGCGTGGCGCACGACCCTGTCGCAGCGCTTCAACACCGCGCTGACCGACCTGACGCCGCGTGCCGGCTCGACCCTGACCGAAGTGGAATCGTATAGCCAGTTCAACGTGAACGTGCGTTACACGGGCTTCAAGAACACCACCGTGTCGCTGGGCGTGAACAACATCACGGAAGAATGGCCACCGCTCACCGCCAACACCATCTACAGCGGCGGCTATTTGACCAGCCTGGCCGACATGATGGGACGGGTGTATCGCGTATCGGTGGAATACAAGTTCTAAGCCGATCCTGCGCATGGCCGGCATGGACGGGGGCGCAAGCCTCCATCCATGCCGGCTTTTTCGTTTTTTAAGGAGGTGGAACATGCGAAACGCTGCACGCTTGCTGGGCGCCCTCTGCCTGGCGCTCCCCGCCATCTGCCAGGCGGCGGTCCTGGGCAGCATGACACCGGCCCAGCCGCTGAGCGAAGCGCGCATCGCCACGCTGCCGGCCGGGCAGCAGGCTTCCTGGACGGCGTACCTGGCGCGTTCGCGCGCGCGGATGGAAGCCGACAAGGCCGCGCTGGCGGCGGAACGGCGCGGCCAGCCCGTGGCGGCGGCGCGCCAGCATTCCAGTCCATCCGATGGCGGCATGCCGCTTCGCAAACCGGCCGCCTGGTACGGCGGGCCTGATGCGCTGCGGGTGGCACAGAATATCCTCGGCTTCCAGACGCCGGCCGGCGGCTGGGGCAAGAATGCCGACCGCGGCGGCGCGCCGCGCCGGCCGGGCGAGCACTGGGTGCCGGGCGAAGACGGACAGCGCAAGACATCCTGGAACTACGTCGGCACGATCGACAACGGCGCCACCACGACCGAGATGCGCTTCCTGACGCGGGTGCAGGCGCAGCTGCCCGGAACCCAGGGCGAGCCTTATCGCGCCGCTTTCCTGAAGGGGCTGCGCTATCTCCTGGACGCGCAATACCCCAACGGCGGCTTCCCGCAGATCTATCCGCTGCAGGGCGGCTACCACGATGCCGTTACCCTGAACGACGACGCCATGGCGCGGGTCGCGAACCTGTTGATGGACATCGGGGAAGGGCGCGGCGAACTTGCCTTCGTTCCCGCCGCGTTCCGCGACGACGCGCGCGCGGCGCTGCGGCGCGCGGTCGGCCTATTCTTGGCCACGCAGCAGACGAATGGCGGCAAGCGGACCGGCTGGGGGCAGCAATACGATGCCTTGAGCCTGGAACTGGCGGGCGCGCGCAACTTCGAACCAAGCGCCATGGCCACGCCCGAAAGCACGGGTGTCCTGCTGCTGTTGATGCGCCTCCCCGAGCCCTCGCTTGAAGTGCGGGACGCGGTGCACGCCGGCGTGGCCTGGCTGCGCTCAGCGGCGCTGCGCGATGTGGCGTGGCGGGCCACCACGCCGGAGGGCGGCCGGCGATTGCTGCACGCACCCGGCGCGGGCCCGATCTGGTCGCGCTACTACGATGCGCGCAGCCTCATACCCGTGTTCGGCGACCGCGACCGCAGCATCCACGACGACGTCAACGCCCTGTCGATCGAGCGCCGCAACGGCTATGCCTGGTTCGGCACGGCCCCGGCCAGGGCGCTGGAGCGCTACGCAAGCTGGGCGCCCGCGAACATGGCGGCGGCAAAGCCCCGGGTGATCGTCTCGACCGATATCGGCGGCACCGACTTCGACGATTTCCAGTCGCTGGTGCACCTGCTGCTGTATGCCGACACCATCGAGCTCGAAGGCCTGATTGCTTCGCCCTGGGGCGAGGGGCGCGAGCGCAAGCGCCACCTGCTGAGCATCATCGATGTCTACGAAAAGGACTACCCGAACCTGAAGACCTGGTCGGCCGCTTATCCGACTCCCGCCACCCTGCGCGGCATGGCGAAGCAGGGCGGGCTGGACCTGGCGGCGCCACCGGGCTGGGGACGGCCGACCGAGGGCTCGAACTGGATCGTCGAACGTGCGCGCTTGCCCGATCCGCGCCCGCTCTGGGTCCTGCTGTGGGGCGGCTTCGAAGACCTGGCGCAGGCGCTGCACGACGCCCCCGACATCAAGCCGAAGCTGCGCGTCTACATGATCGGCGGGCCGAACAAGAAATGGTCGAACGCGGCCTACGACTACCTGGCGCGCGAACACGCCGACCTGTGGATCATCGAGAACAACGCCAGCTACCGCGGCTGGTTCATTGGCGGAAGCCAGTCGGGCGACCTGGGCAACACTGCCTTCGTCGAGCGCCACGTCAAGGGCGCCGGCGCCCTGGGCGATTACTTCGCCGCCATCGCGCCGCAGGTCAAGATGGGCGACACGCCTTCGCTGGCCTACGTGCTGGGTGCGAACCCGGACAATCCCGCGCTGGAGGGCTGGGGCGGCAGTTTCGTGCGCGCCTGGGACCGTCCGCGCGTGGTCTTCGATGCGCCAACTTCCGCCAGCGACGTGGTCGAGACCTTCGCCATCATGGAGCTGGTCTATCGCCCCGCAGGCATGGCGCCAGCGGCGCCGCGCGCCAGCCTGGTCATCGACGAACAGGTATTCCCCGGCTTCCCGCAAGCGGACGGTTCATGGCGCTTCCTGTTCTCGCCCAAGGAAGACAAGACCTGGACCTACCGCATCGCCAGCGACCATCCGGGACTGGACGGGCAGACCGGCGGTTTCACCTCGCGCATGGCGGCGCCCGAACGGGCGCGCCAGCCGTCCGGCAGGTATCCAAACTGGTGGACCGACAACCCCGATCCGCACTTGCGGGAGGGACTCCACCAGGGGGCGAAAACGATCAGCCGCTGGCGCGAAGCCTTCCTGCGCGATTTCGCCGCCCGCCTGCGCAGGGCCCAGCTATCCGCGAACCGGAACTGACCTGCACAGCTTGGATGGTGCCAGCGACGAGCTTGCAATAGCGTAAAGACGGCGACAAGGCGCGGTATACTGAACATACCGTTTGTCGCCGCGGTACAGCGACTTGTCGAAGGATCGCAAGGGTCGAAATGCGCAGTAGGACCATCACCTGGATCGCCGCCTTGCTGGCCCTGGCCATTGCCGCTGTACTTCCGTGGCTGGCATGGCAGGAGGCCCAGCGCCAGGCCTACGAAATGTCGGCCGAGATGACCCGCGCCTACGCGCGCGCTGTCCTGCACCGCGCCGAAAAAACGGCCGGCCAGGCCGATGCCGCCGTCCGGCAGCTGCGAAGCCTGGGGGCGGCTCCCTGTTCTCCGGCGGCGTTGGCGCTGATGCGCCGGCTCGACCTGACCTCCACCTACATCCAGGCCGTCGGCTTCGTCCAGGACAACACGATCGTGTGTTCCTCGATGGGCAGCGTGCCGGTGCCACTCGGCCAAGCCACGCTGCGCAGCTCGCGCGGTGTCGCCATCTATCCGCACGTGCCGCTCGCCGCGCTGGGCGATTCGCCGCTGATGGCGCTGGAGCGGGACGGTTTCGCCACGCTGCTGCACCGTGACCTGCCGCTGGACATCGCGGCCGCGATCCCGGGAACCGCACTCGCGGTAATGCAGCTGGAGGCCGCTGCCGACAGTCCCGCGGAACTGACGAACGGTGCGGTCAGCCGTGCCTGGCTCGCGCAGCTCGGAGGCCGTCCGGAGGCCAGCTTCATCGACGGCCGGCAACTGGTGGCCGTGGCCCGTTCAAGCCGCTTCCTGATGGCGGCAGTCGCGGCAGTGCCGGTCACCTACATGGAGGATCGCGCCAAGCACATCGCCTGGCGCCTGGTGCCGGTGGCGGCGATCGTCGGGGTGGCAATGGCGGCGGCGGTGCTGACGCTGGGACGCCGCCAGCGTTCGATCGGCGCCGCCATGCGCCATGCCCTGAGCAACAACGAGTTCTACCTGCAGTACCAGCCGATCGTCGAGCTGGCAAGCGGACGCTGCGTCGGCGCCGAGGCACTGCTGCGCTGGAAGCGCGGGACCGGGGAGCAGATCGGGCCGGACCTGTTCATCCCGGTGGCCGAACATTCCGGCATCATCACCCGGCTGACGGAACGCGTGCTCGCCCTGGTCCAGGCGGATGTGGGCAGCTACCTTGCGTCCCACCCCGATTTCCACATCGCGATCAACCTGTCCGCCGCCGATCTCCAATCGGCGGCGATCGTCGACCTGGTCGACGGTTTCCTGGAGCGCAGCGGCGCAAGGGCGTCCAACCTGATCCTCGAGATCACGGAGCGCAGCTTCCTCGACATGGAGCACGCCGTGCCCGTCACCGCGGCGTTTCGCGCGCGCGGCATCGAGGTGGCAATCGACGACTTTGGTACCGGGTACTCGAGCCTGTCCTACCTCGAAGCGCTGGAACTGGACTTCCTCAAGATCGACCGCTCGTTCATCGACGCGATCGGCACCAGGGCGCCGACCAGCCAGGTGGTCGGACATATCATCGCCATGGCACGCACACTGGGCCTGCGCATGGTCGCCGAAGGGGTGGAAACCGAGGCCCAGGCAGCCTTCCTCCGCGAGCACGCGGTGCAGTACGCGCAAGGCTGGGTGTTCGGCAAACCGATGTCGTTTGCCGATGTGCTGCGCCTGCCCACCCGCCTATAGCGGCAGGGCGGTCTCGTACTTCACCTCGCGCAGCGCCACGCTGGTGTTGAGCTGCGACACGCCCGGCAGCTTGAGCAGCACGTTGTGCAGCAGGTCGTGGTAGGCATCCATGTCGGCGACCATCACCTTGACGATGTAGTCGGAGGTCCCGGTCATTTCGTAGCACTCCATCACTTCGCGGCAGGCCTTCATCTGCGCTTCGAAGGCATCGACCACGCCGGCCTCGTGCCGGGTGAGCGAGACGTGCAGCATGCACACCAGCCCGAGATCGAGCTTGCGCCGATCGAGGAGGGCGGCATAGCGGCGAATGTAGCCGTGCTCTTCGAGTTCCTTCTGGCGCCGCCAGCAGGGCGAGGCCGACATGCCGGCCCGCTCGGCCAGTTCGTTGACGGACAGGCGGCCATCCTGTTGCAATTCCCGTAAGATGCGCAGCGAAGCGGCGTCGAGGTTGAATTTGTCCATAACATGCTCTGCAGTGAAATAGTTTACCTATTCTGAAGCAAAAGCGGGCAAGTTAGAAAAGTTATTTCCTCGGGCGGGACTATCATCTTTCACTATCAACAAGCCCTGCAGGGCTGGCATAGTGGAGACGAGCAGATGGGAACGATGCACGAGGAGGTCGGCACGGGGACGGCACTGGCCGATCCGTCCTACCGGCTGGACGACAACCTGAAGCGCGAGCACGGCCGCGTCTTCCTCACCGGCACCCAGGCATTGATCCGGCTGCCGCTGATGCAGAAGGCGCTGGACGAGCGCGCCGGCCTGAACACGGGCGGCTTCATCTCGGGCTACCGCGGCTCGCCGCTGGGCGCGGTCGACCAGGAAGCCTGGCGCGCCAACAAGATCCTGCAGCGGCAGGGCATCGAATTCCTGCCCGCGATTAACGAGGAACTGGGCGCCACCGCCGTGCTGGGAACCCAGCAGGTCGGCGGCGACGCCAACCGTCTAGTGGATGGCGTGTTCGCCATGTGGTACGGGAAGGGGCCCGGCGTGGACCGCGCCGGCGACGCGCTCAAGCACGGCAATGCCTATGGGTCGTCAGCGCTGGGCGGCGTGCTGGTGGTGGCCGGCGACGACCACGGCTGCGTATCGTCGTCGATGCCGCACCAGAGCGACCATGCCTTCATGGCCTGGGGCATGCCGGTGCTGAACCCGGCCAATATCGAGGAATACCTGGAGTTCGGCCTGTACGGCTGGGCGCTGTCGCGCTTCTCGGGCGCCTGGGTCGGTTTCAAGGCGATCTCGGAGACCGTGGAAGGGGGCGCCGTCGTGGAGCTGCCCGAGCCTCCGCGCTTCAACATGCCGGAAGCCTACGTCCCGCCAGCCGACGGCCTGCATTACCGCTGGCCCGACCTGCCCAGTCTCGCGATCGAACAGCGCGTGGCCGACAAGCTGCAGGCCGTGCATGCCTTCGCGGCCGTGAACTCGATCGACAAGCTGGTCGTCCCCGCGCCCGCCGCCACGCTTGGCATCATCGCGGCCGGCAAGGCGTACCTGGACCTGCTGGAAGCGTTCGAGCGCCTCGGCCTGGGACTGGACAAGCTCGACGAACTCGGCCTGCGCCTGTACAAGCCGGGCCTGACTTTCCCGCTCGAGCGCACCCGCCTGCACGCCTTCGCGCAGGGCTTGTGCGAAGTGCTGGTCGTGGAAGAGAAGGGCGACGTCATCGAAGGGCAGTTGAAAAACCTGCTCTACAACCTGCCGCCGCAATCGCGTCCGCAGGTGCTCGGCAAGCTGGATCTCGAGGGCCATCCGCTGCTGTCGCACTTGGGTGAACTACGCCCCTCGCGCATCGCGCCGGTGCTGGTGCGCTGGCTCGGGCCGAAGCTGCCCGCGCTGCGCCTGCAGGAATTCCTGCCGCAATTCTGCCGCGCCGAGCTGCTGTCCAACGGCGCCGACGCGGTCAAGCGCACACCGTATTTCTGCTCCGGCTGCCCGCACAATACCTCGACCCGGGTGCCCGAAGGCAGCCGCGCGCTGGCCGGCATCGGCTGCCACTTCATGGCGAGCTGGATGAAGCGCGATACCGTCACGCTCACCCAGATGGGCGGCGAGGGCGTGCCCTGGGTCGCCGCCTCGCGCTTCTCGCGCGAAAAGCACGTGTTCCAGAACCTGGGCGACGGCACCTATTATCACTCCGGTTCGCTGGCGATCCGCCAGGCGATCGCGGCGCGCGCCAACATCACGTATAAAATCCTGTACAACGACGCGGTGGCCATGACCGGCGGCCAGCCGGTGGACGGCAAGCTGAGCGTCCCGCAGATCCTGCAGCAGGTGCTGAGCGAAGGCGCGGTGGAGGCGGTCGTCGTCACCGACCAGCCGGAGAATTACCAGGGCGTGACCCTGCCGCCAGGTGTGGCCGTGCACCATCGCAGCGAACTCGATGTCGTGCAGCGCCGCCTGCGCGAGATCCCGGGCGTGACGGTGCTGGTGTACGACCAGACCTGCGCCGCCGAAAAGCGCCGCCGCCGCAAGAAGAACAAGCCCGACAAGACCGTGTTCCCCGACCCGCCGCGCCGCATGGTGATCAACCCGGCGGTGTGCGAGGGCTGCGGCGACTGCGGCGTGCAGTCGAACTGCCTGTCGATCCTGCCGCTCGAGACGCCACTGGGCCGCAAGCGCCAGATCGACCAGGCCTCGTGCAACAAGGATTATTCCTGCGCCGAGGGCTTCTGCCCGAGCTTCGTGTCGGTCATCGGCGGCCAGCTCAGGAAGCCGGCCGCTGCGTCGCTCGAACTGCGCCAGCTGGAAGACATGCTGGCGGCCTACCCGCTCCCGCCCGCCTACGGATTCGACAAGCCCTTCGAGATGCTGGTGGCCGGCGTCGGCGGCACCGGCGTCGTCACGGTCGGCGCGCTGGTCACGATGGCCGCCCACCTCGAGGGCAAGGGCGCCTCGACCCTGGACTTCATGGGCTTCGCGCAAAAGGGCGGGGCGGTGATGTCGCACCTGCGGCTGGCGCGCTCGCCGCAAGCCTTGCACCAGGTGCGCATCGACCTGCAGCAGGCCGACGCGCTGCTGGCCTGCGACCTGGTGGTGGCCGCCATGCCGGAGGCGCTGGCGACCATGCGGCGCGGACACACGCGCGTGGTCGCCAACGAGTACGAAACCCCGACCGCCGAATTCACCCGCGATCCGGACGCCGACATCCGCAAGGACGATCTGCTTGCCAAGATCCTGGATGCCGGCGGCCCGGCGCTGCGCCTGAATGCGCAGCAGGTGGCGAGCAGCGTGCTGGGCGACCCGATCGGCGCCAACATCCTGATGATGGGCGCGGCCTGGCAGCTCGGGCTGGTGCCGGTCAGCCTGGAAGCCTTGCTGCGCGCGATCGAGCTGAACAACGTGGCGGTCGAGATGAACAAGAAGGCCTTCATGCTGGGACGCCTGGTGGCGGCCGACGGCAAGGCGGCGCAGCGCCTGGCGCAGCCGTCCAAGGTGGTGCAGTTCACCCCGCCGGCTTCGCTCGAGGAACTGGTGCACTTCCGCGCCGGCTGGCTGGCGCAGTACCAGGATGCCGCCTATGCGCAGCAGTACCGCGCCGCAGTGGCGAAAGTCGAAGCACGCGAGGTCGCGATCGAGGGTGCGGCTTCGAAGCGGGCGGTGAGCAAGGCAGTCGCCCGTTCGCTGTTCAAGGTGATGGCCTACAAGGACGAATACGAAGTGGCGCGCCTGCACACCCAGACCGGTTTCCTTGACGGGCTGCGCGAGCAGTTCGAGGGCGACTTCCGCGTCGAGTACCACCTGGCGCCGCCGCTGCTGGCGCGCAAGAAGCCCGGTAGCGACGTCCCCGCCAAGATGCGCTTCGGTCCGTGGATGCGCTCGGCCTTCCGCATGCTGGCGCCGCTCAAGCGACTGCGCGGGACCGCCTTCGATCCGTTCGGCTACACCCACGAGCGCCGCGCCGAGCGCCGGCTGCGCAGCGACTACTTGGCGCTGGTCGACACGCTGGCCGCCGAACTCACTGCGGAGAACCGCGCGGCGGCGCTCAAGCTGGCGCAGGTGGCCGAGTCGATCCGCGGCTATGGCCATGTGAAGGCGGCCAACATGGCGCGCGCGCAAGAGGAAACCGCGCGCCTGCTGGAGGAGTTCAGGCAGCCAACGGTGGAGATGAAGGTGGTCCACCTGCATCGTTGATCGGATGTTAACTCGTAGGGTGTGCGGCTTCGCCGCACGCGCGTTCAAATCCTGGTTCTGCAGCCCGCGCGTGCATGCCACCACGAGTTGAACGCGCGGCCCTAGGCGGTCCCCGGCATAGCCGACCACCCTACGAACGGCGACCACCGTCGGCCGCGTCGGCCCGGTCCTCAGCGCCGCTGCTTGCCGAAGAAGTCGAGCATCATCCGGCTCGCGTCCGGCCCGGCCTTGTCGTTGAACTTCCTGGCCGGATCGCCGCCGCTCCATGCATGACCGAGGTTTCCGATGCGCACCACCCGCAGCAGCAGCTTGCGGCCCACCAGGTAGTCGTCGACGGCATGGGCGTTGCGGCTGCCGCTGCGCGTGCCCGGCTTGACGGTGACCCGCGTCGCCGGCCCGGCCGGCAAACCGTTCAATTGCAGCCACTGGCGCGCCAGCTGGAACTGGTTGATCGGACGAACGACCTTGTCCTGTTCGCCCTGGATCATCAGCGCCGGCATCGGCGGCATGGCCCGGCGCTCCAGCACGGCGCGGATGGCCGCGTCGGACTGCAAGGGCGCGCCGTGGCGCATCACCTGGAGTGCCCCCACAGCGCTGTGGCCCGCGCCGAACACGGGCGCCGAATGCAGGCCGACCGCGGCGATCAGCTCGGGATGGTTGAGGGCCAGCACGGCCGCCATGCCGGCGCCGGCGGACAGGCCGCATGCATAGATGCGGCGGCGGTCGATCGGATGCTGGCCGCACACCCCCTCGACCAGCGCCGCCAGCGCCGCCGTATCGCCGTCGCCCGCCTGGCTGGCCCGGTCGTACCAGCGCCAGCAGCGCTGCGCCTGCATCGTCTCGCCTTGCTGCGGGTAGAGCAGGGCGTAGCCTTTTTCTTCGGCCAGCCGGTTCATCCGCGTGCCTTCGGCAAAGTCGATGGCGCTTTGGTGGCAGCCGTGCAGCATGACGACCAGGGGCCACCCATGCTTGGCCACGGTCTCAGGCCGGCTTTTCGGCAGGTATAGCCAGTAGGACATGGTCCGGTCGAAGGCCTGGCCGGGCTGGGGTGGCAGCGGGAACTGTGCCGCCAGCCATGTGCCTGGTGCGGGGAGCGGCCTTGCATGCGCGGGCCTTTTTGGCGGCGGGGCATTCCGTGGCGGGCGTTGACGGGCGGGCGCCTGCGCCGGCGAGAACGCGGTCAGCAGTGTCGTCGCCAATGAGCGTTGTGCCTTGGCGGCGCGGGTCAGGCTGCGCAGCAGGCGTACTCCGGGGACAGGCTTGGCCATATGGGCTCCGCAAAGCTATGTTGCAGTGCAATATAACCGTTCCTGTGGCGGCCTTCGGTGCGTTGGCGAACGCGGCGAGCCCGGTCAGCTGGTCGCGCCGGCAGCCGAGTTGGATTCGTGACCCGATGTCGCTGCGTTCTCATGTCTGATCAGCTGCAGGACGATGGTGAACGCGCTGCCTCGTCCCTCGCCCTCGCTGGTCGCGAAGACCGTGCCTTGATGGATTTCGACCAGACTTTTAACGAGCGCCAGCCCGAGACCAAGGCCACCATCCTGCCGGCTGGGAGACCGTTCCGCCTGGACGTAGAGGTCGAACAGATGGGGCAGCAGTGCAGCGGATATGCCGGCGCCATTGTCCCTCACCTCCACGCTGAGCGTCGTTTCCTGTGCTCGCAAGATCACTGCGATCTCGCCGCCCTCAGGCGTATAGCGAATCGAGTTGGCCAGAAGGTTGCCCATCACCTGGATCAGTCGGGTCTGGTCCCCATTCACGATGCAGGGACTTTGCGGAATCACGACTTTGATACGGTGCTTCTTCCGTTGAAGGGCGGGCATGATCTGTTCGACAGCGATTTTCACCACTTCGCCCATGTCGAGCGGCTTTTTATCAACGGTTATAAGACCCATTCCGATACGAGACACATCGAGCAGGTCCTCGACCAGGCGGCTCATATGGCTTGTCTGCCTGGCGATCAGTTGACCGAGCCTGGCCGGCTGGGCCGCATCGGAAGTATCCCGTTGCAGCATCTGCGCCGCCATCGAGGTCGCCGACAGGGGACTGCGCAGTTCGTGACTCAGGAGGGAGAGGAATTCATCTTTGCGGCGGTTCGCCAGGACCAGCGATTCCGCCTTTTCGTGCAGCAGGCGGTTTAATGTCGCGACCGTCTTGTTGGTTTCTTCCAGATTCTTCGAGACGATCAGTAACTCGGCCTGCTTCGATCGCAGGGCCAGCAGCGCATCGTTGAGATCCTTGTTTTGCTGTGTTGCATCTGACAAAGCGACGTTCGCCGGCAAGGCGTCTAGCCGATGTACCGCAAGCTGGAGCGAATCGGCGTCGAGATGGGGCGAATTCCTTGCAAACGGCTTGTGAAACCTGATGCTGGATCGTTCACCGTCTGCAAACACCTCGTGTTGCTCTATGAAAAGCCCCGCGCCGTCAAGGTCGGAAACAGTTGCGGAACTGGACTCGACGAGAATGACCAGCGCCTGCCTGCCCGGCTCGTTCGTTACCGAGAACTGTACTGATCCGTTATGGCCGGACGCGTTTCGCGCGAGTTCGGAAACGACCGTCGCCATGCGCGTCTGGTCTTGCCGATTAAACCCGCAGAATGCCGCGATCTGGCGCGCACGCTGGCGCGACGCGATGACGTCGAGTTCGGAGCTGAGCGTGATAGTGAGGATCGGTGTCATGTCGCGCCACTTTAACTGAAATCAGCGTGCCGCGTAGGAATCATCTTACATAGTTTTCAAAAATGCACAAACTCAGGGTGCCGCCAGGAAGGCCTTCACCTCACCCTGGAAACGCTGCGGCTGATCCCACATGATGAAGTGCGCGCTGTCCGGGATGCGCTTGAGCGTCAGCGATTTCACCGGCGCATAGGCGCTCTTGTACACGTAGTCGAACTGCTCGGCCGGAAGCGGCACGCCCTTCGGCTGCACGTAGAGCACCGTCACCGGCTTGGTGATTTTATTCAGTTCCGGGATCAAGTTGGTCACGATCAGCTCGCGGTAGGCGCGGCTGCTGACGTCGGGGTCGCTGGCACGCGAATCCGAGATGGCGGAGGCGCGCATGGTTTCGGTATTGACCATGCCGGCAATGGTGTCGCTGGTGCTCTTGGCGCGCTGTTCCGGGCTGGCGCTGCGGATGCCGGCCATCGCCGCGTTGGCAACCGCTTCGACCTTCTCCGGCGGCGCGCCGGGGCCGGCGAAGAAGGTGCCGAGGTAGGGGTACATATCGACCACCATCAGGCGCGACAACGCTTCCGGATGGCGCGCCGCCAGCATCATGCCCATGGTGCCGCCCATCGAATGGCCGATCACGGCCGGCTGCTTCAGGCCGTTTTCCTTGATGTAGCGGGCGATCTCCTCCGCCACCGGCGCCGCCACATTGCCCTCCTTGTTGCCGCCCGCAGGCTGGCCAGCGAAGCCCGACACCTGCACCAGGTGGTAGCGATAGCCCTTTACTGCGGCCACGGTCGACTCCCAGGCGCGCGGCGACGAGTTCAGGCCCGGGATCAGCACCACGTCGGGGCCGGAACCCTCGGTGCGCACGCTGATGCGGTTCGACTCGAAGGGCGCTGCCAGCGCATGCGTGAGCGGCAGGAAGGCTGCGTAGGCCGCGGCGGCCAGCAGAGTGCCGCGTAAAGACAGGCGTGAAAACAGCGTGCGGCGCATGCAAATCCCCTCGTTGTGTATGTTGGGAATCATCATAGCAGCGGCCGCCGGGCGTGGCGGGCCATGCGCCAAATTTATTCCAGGCGCATGGTCCCGCGGCCCGATCAACCGTACTTGACCGAGCAGCCGTAAGGCTTGGTAACGGCCTGGCTCAGGGGCTTGCCGGCCAGCGATTCGTCGATCGCCTGCACCATGTAGTTGGTGGCGCCCTTGATGTCGCCCGGGTTGGCGCTCGGCTTGCTGTCGATTGCGCCGGCGTACACCAGCTTGCCGCTCGGGTCGATCAGGTACATGTGCGGCGTGGTGCGCGCACCGTAGGCCTTGCCGATCGCGCCACCGGTATCCATGATGGTGGCCGCGGGCATGGCCTTCTTCGCCTTCACCCAGTCGCTGATGGCGGCCGACTTGCCGGCGCGGTCGCCGTCGGCGCTGGTGCTGACCGCCAGCCAGACCACGCCCTTGTCGGCGGCGTACTTCTGGGTGCTGGGCATGTTACCGCTGTCGTAGTGCTTCTTCACAAAAGGGCATTCCGGGTTGACCCATTCGAGCACCACGTACTTGCCCTTGTATTGGTCCAGCGATACCGGCTTGCCGGCGGCGTCGACGCCCTTGAAGGCGGGCGCGGGCTGGCCCACGACGGCTTCGGCCAGGGCACTGCCGTTGAATAGCAGGCCGGCGGCCAGCAGCGAGAATGCGATGGTGCGCTTCATGAAATCCTCCTGAACAGTTAGTCTGGTTGGTCTGCTTGATCTGCTACGTCTGCCACATCAAGGCGCGGCGAGTGCCTGCCTGACTTCATCCACGCTCGGCAGTTCCGACAGGAGCGTCGGCTGCGCGGCGCCATGCCGATACACGGCGTACACGGGCACGCCGCTGCGTCCCAGTTCCTTCAGTGCCTGCGTGATCGTTTCGTCGCGCCGGGTCCAGTCGGCGCGCAGCAGCACGACCCCTTTGGCCCGGAAGTCTTCCATGAGTCCCGGGTCGGCCAGGGTAGTGCGCTTGTTGTACTGGCAGCTGACGCACCAGGCGGCGGTGAAGTCGACGAACACCGGCCGACCTGCTTCGCGCGCCCTGGCCAGCGCCTGCGGCGACCAGGCCTGCCAGCCGCTTGCAGCGTCGGCCGCGACCACGCTCCCGGTGGTTTGCTGGAAGGCCGGCCAGGCCCAGGCGGCCGTTCCGAGCAGCGCCAGGCCGGCGGCGCCGATGCCGACGAGCTTGCCCGCCCGGCCGCGCGCCGGAATACCCAGCACCCAGGCGCCGAAGGCGGCGGCCACGACCAGGCCGAGCACCGCCGCGACCGCGTCGACCCCCGCCTGCAGCCCGAGCACCCACAGCAGCCAGACGACGGTGGCGAACATCGGGAAGGCCATGAAGGTCTTGAAGCGGACCATCCACGGTCCCGGACGCGGCAGCATGCGGGCGGCGGCCGGGAACAGGGTGGCCGCCAGGTAGGGCGCGGCCATGCCGGCGCCCAGCGCCGCGAACACCGACAATGCCTGCGGCGCGGGTTGCGACAGCGCGGCGCCGAGGGCCGCTCCCATGAAGGGCGCGGTGCAGGGCGAGGCGACCGCCACCGCCAGCACGCCGGTGAGGAAGTCGTCCAGCACCGGGTTGCGGGCGCGCGCATTCAGGATGCGGTCGGGCAGCATGTGATGGAACTCGAACAGGCCGGCCAGGTTGAAGCCGATCAGCGTGAACAGGATGGCCAGCGCGGCGACAAAGGCGGGCGACTGCAGCTGGAAGCCCCAGCCCAGCCCCTCGCCGCTGGCGCGCAGCACCAGGAGCAGCGCGGCCAGCAGCAGGAAAGAGGCGATCACACCGAGGGTGTAGGCCAGGCCGCCGGCCACGATGCGTCGACGGTCGCCGCCGTGCTGGGCGAAGCCGAGCACTTTCAGGGACAGCACCGGGAACACGCAGGGCATCAGGTTCAGGATCGCGCCGCCCACGAAGGCGAGGGCGAGCACCATCAGCCAGGGGCGGTCGGCGTCCAGGGGCGGCGGGGAGGCCACCGTGCTGGCCGCCGCCGGGGCTGCGGCGTCGGATTGCGGCCAGCCGCCCGAGATCGCGAAGCCGATGCGAAGGCCGGGTGCCTGGTGGTCCGCCGTGATGACGGCATCCATTGCGGCGGGGCTGTCGCTGCGCTGCGTTGCCAGCTGGGCGCGCAGCACCAGTCGCTCGCCTTGCCATTCCTGCTTCAGCGGCGCCGGATGTTCGAGCACACCGCCGTTTTCCGGGAACAGCTGCAGCGGCCTGCCGCGGTAGGCGGGCGGCAGGCCGGAGGCCTCGATGACCAGCGCACTGTTTTCCACCCGGGCGCTTGCTTCCAGTCCGGGCACGGCGCGCGGGGCGGCATCGAAGGCGCGCTGGAACAGCGTCGCATGCGTGGACATGGGGCCGGAGGTGAGCTCGGTATCGAGCTCCGCGAATTCAGGAATGCAGGCCTCTTCGCAGATCAGGAAGTCGGCGCGCAGCTTCACCGGCAGGGCGCCACCCTTGTAGCTGGCCGGCACGGTGAGGCGCACCGGCAGCAGCAGGTCGCCGTCGTAGCCGTAGTTCATCAGGGGGGCGAGCGGCATCTGCTTCGGGGTCGGCCAGGCGATCCCGCCGGCGGAGAAGCCACCCGGCAGGGTCCAGGCCAGGGTGGTGGGCAGGCCGGAGTCGCCCGGGTTCAGCCAGTAGGTATGCCAGTGCGGCTGGTGCTCGATGCGCAGGCCCAGCCAGACCTCCGCGCCGGGCTTGATGCCGCCGGGAGCGTGCACCAGCAGGCTTGCGCGCGCATGGCCGGTATCGGCCGAGGACGCGGCTTGCGCCCAGGCCGCGTGAAACATGAACACGAGCGCCAGCAGGAGACGCAGGAAGACAATTGTCGCTCGCGGTCTTGCATCCATCTTCTTGTTCCCTGTCTGGAAGTGCACCGCGGCCCACCCGCGGGACAATTCATCTTAGCAGGAACCAAAGCCAAAAAAGCAAGTCGGGATCTGCGACTTTGTTGCGATTTTGTTTCTGGACTAGCTGCCGCCAGCGTCTAACAAAACCCCAGGACAAGGGATGCGGCCACCCGACGCATCGGCGAAGGCAGTACGTTAGTACGACGAGACGATGCAACGCCGCCATGGGGGAATTGTCAGGCGCTAGGGCGCGAGCCGGTAGCGCTGCTCGCGATACAGCAGCGAAGGCAGCATCACATGCGCCATTGCCTGCTCGACCTGGGCCTGGCTAGGCACGCCCGCGTACGGATCGAGCATGCCGGTGGCGGCATCGTAACGCCCCAGCAGGGGCTTTTGTCCGGGGCGCAGGATGGTGGCCGAGCTGCCTTCGAGCCAGGTGAACAGGTTGCCGAACTGGATCAGGGCGCGGCCCGGCGTCGTGCTGTCGCGCACCAGGTCGCGCCCGATCATCGGGTGGGTGCTCGACACGCCCAGCAGCGACAGCAGGGTCGGGCCCAGGTCGACCTGGCTGGCGATCGTGGAAATGCGCCTGGGCTGGATGTCGGCGCCGAGGATCAGCCCCGGGATGTGGAACTTCTTGAGCGGCACCAGGGCGTCGCCGTAGACCCGGTTGTCGTGGTCGGCCACGATCAGGAACACGGTGTCCTTCCAGTAGTCCTGCTTTTTCGCTTCACGGATGAACTTGCCGAGCGCGTGGTCGGCATACTTCACCGCGTTATTGACGGTCTGCTTGTCCGGATCGTGCAGTGAGATCTTGCCATCCGGGAACTCGAAGGGTTCGTGGTTGGACGAGGTGAAGATCAGGCTGAAGAAGGGCTTGTCGGCGGCGTGCAGTGTCTGGAGGCGTTCCAGCGACTTGTCGAACAGGTCTTCGTCCGAGGCGCCCCAGCTGCCCACGAACTTCGGGCGCATCTCGGCGATGTCGACCACCTTGCGGAAACCGTTCCCGGTAAAGAAGCTGCGCATGTTGTCGAAGTGCGCCTCGCCGCCATAGACGAATTCAGTGTGGTAGCCCTGCTGGCCGAGGCCGGCCGCGAGCGTATAGAAATTCTGCTGGGCCAGCGACAGCTTGACCACGCTGCGCGCCGGCGTGGGCGCGTAGCCGGCGACCACCGCCTCGATGCCGCGCACCGAGCGCGTACCGGTGGCATAGAGCTGCTCGAACCACCAGCCTTCGTCCTTGAGCTTCTCCAGCTCCGGCGTCACCGGCAGGCCGCCCAGCGACTGCACGAAGGTGGCGCCCAGGCTTTCCTGCAGCACGATGACCAGGTTGAGCGGACGCGCGCGGGCGATCGCGGCCTGCTGGTGGTGCAGGGTCGGCAGCTCGGGATGGTCGAAGCGTGCATCGCGCAGCCAGGGCGCGGCCCGGACCTGTTCGAGCACCTTAGCACGCGGGATCTCGCCGTAGATCTCGGACGAGTTGGCTTCCTTGCTCATCGCGCCGATCGCGTCGAAGACCGACCAGGCCGAATTGATGATCAGGGAGTTGACCATCGAGTCGCCGGTCAGCGCGAACAGGGCGGGATTGGCCGGACGGTGGCCGGTGGTCGAGCGCACCTGCATGAACACGGCCAGGCAGATGAGCGGCCACACCAGCAACAGCTTGCGCGACGACCACATGCTCATGTCGCTGGAGGCGCGCCGCAACAGGCGGAACAGGACTGCCGACGCCACGACGGTGAGCCCCACGCCCAGCAGCAGGGCAGTGCGGAAGCCATTCCACAGCGTGGCGAACACTTCGTGCGGATAGGCCAGGTACTCGATGAACAGGCGGTTCGGGCGCACGTCGTACTGCATGATGAACTGTGGCGAGGACAGTTCCATGAAGACGATGAGTACCAGGGCGAAGGTGGCCCAGGCCACCGTGGCGACGCGCCAGAGGCGGGCCGAGAAGCGGTGCGCGAACAGGGGCGCCAGCAGTAGTGGGACCGCGATGAAATAACCGAGCAGGATCAGGTCGGCCCGTACGCCTTGCAGGAACAGCGCAGCCGCGATGCCGGTTGCCTGCACCCGTTCCCATTGCCAGGCGGCGAGCGCGATGCGCGACAGGGTGAGGATCGCCAATCCGAGGAGGAGCATTTGCACCAGGCTGGCGTAGGGCCCGGCCCAGCGGGTGAAGCGCGCCAGCCGTGCCGAAGGCGTGGTGTCGCGCAGGGTGGAGCTCGATGCTTTTGGAAACATGGAATTGCGCTGCCCGGTAAAAGAGCGTGGTCCAACACATCGTCGAGCGATGTCCCCTGGATGCGATGTGAAGCGTCGCAGCCTTATATGTATATGTATGCACAGATCATAGACGATGCTACGCAGCAACGGCTCAGTCCGGCGTTAGGGGGGTGTTAAGAAACTGTTAAAACGAGGCGTGCATACAACATAGACAACAGACGGCCGCGCCGGTTCGGTCCGGCGGGCGTCGGGGAGGGTTGCGGCTAGCGCGGTTTGAGGTGGATCAGATGTGGCGCTCGCGGGCGTGCTTGTCGCACTCGGCGGCGCAGCGCTCGCATGCCGCCTGGCATTCGGCGCAGTGCTGGTGCATGCCGGCGTGCTTCGCGCATTCGGCCGCGCAGGCACGGCAGATATGGGCGCACAGGGCGCAGTAGTCGCCGTGGTGCGGCGAGCCGCGCGAGAGCACGTTCAGGGTTGCGGTGCAGATGTCGGCGCAGTCGAGGTTGATCAGTGCGCAGTGGTTCTCGCCTTCACGGATGTCGGCCGCCGCGCAGGCCTGGCAGGCCCGCAGGGCCGCTTCGCAGGCCTCGATGCAGGATTGTACGTTTGCTTGTTCGCTCATCTTGATCTCCTTGCTGTAGTGGAGATGATCCTAGCGCAATGCTCGAGGGCCGAGCGCCCGATTCCCCGATGAAAGTCAGGCCGAGGCCTGCGAGGCGCGCCGGTACAGCGCCGGCATGATGTCGTAGCAGGCGCCCATCGTGTGGTAATCCACTTTGCCTGCGGGACTCTTCTCATCGGAATATTTGCGGTTATCCGCCGTCAGGATGCGGTACCAGGCGCCGTGCCGGTGGTCGACCAAATGCTCCCAGCAGTAGCGCCACAGGCGCTCGTAGTCCACCCAGTAGCGCTCGGCGCCGGTGCGCGCGCCAAGCAGCGCGGCCGCGGCCAGCGTCTCGGCCTGCACCCAGAAATACTTGTCGGCGTCGCAGACGCTGCCGTCCGGCGCGAAGCCATAGTGCAGGCCGCCGTGCTTGCCGTCCCAGGCATGGCGCAGCGCCCGCGCATACAGGTCCTGGGCGGTGGGCAGCAGCCAGTCGCGCGCGCCGGCCAGGAGCTGGCCGTGCGCCTCGAGCTGCAGCAGCAGCTTGCTCCATTCGGTGAAATGGCCGGGCTGGTAGCCCCAAGGGCGGAACAGGTTGGCCTTGTCGTGCAGGTTGAATTCCCAGTCGGGCTGCCAGTCCTGCGTGTAGTGTTCCCAGACCATGCCGCCGGCCCGCCCGGCCTGGCGCCGCGTGATGTTCTGGGCAAGCAGCTCGGCGCGGTGCAGGTAGGGCAGGTGCCGGGTCGCGCGGAAGGCGGCCAGCAGGGCTTCGCAGGCATGCATGTTGGCGTTCTGGCCGCGGTAGGGGTCGAGCACGCGCCAGTCGGCGCTGGCCTGGTCCGCATAGAGGCCGTGCTCCGGCTCCCAGAAGCGCTCTTCCATCAGCGCGAAGGTCTCGATGATCCAGCCGCGCGCTTCCTCCACACCTGCCATCAAGGCATGCGCGTAGGCCAGCAGCACGAAGGCCAGGCCGTAGCAATGGTTGTCGGCGTCCGTGACGCGCGCGGCGCCATGTTCCCAATCGAGCTGCCAGGCGTAGCCCCCGGTATCCGGATTGCGGTGCGCGCAGCGCAGGAAATCCAGGCCGTGGCGCACCATGTCCAGGTAAGCCGGGTCCTGGAACTGGCGCCAGGCATTCGCGAACACGAACACGAAGCGCGTGCTCGACACCAGGTGGCGTGAACGGCGCTCGTAGATGCCGCCGTCGTCGCGGAAGTAGTGGAAGAAGCCGCCGCTGGGATCGACACAGCGCGGGTAGTAGAAGGACATCGTGTGGGCGACGTGGCGCTCCAATGCGTCGGGCGAGAAGAAATCGGGCATCTGGTCCATGGTGTCCTTGTCCTTAATTGTCATCGCTGCTCTCGCGCACCACCAGCTGGACCGGAAGCGTCCGGTCGGCGTCACTCGCAGCTGCGGATACGGGGTTCTTTTCCAGCAGCAGCTCGACGCCCGTCGCGCCGAGCGCCTCCTTGTCGATGGCGATGCTGCTGAGCGGGGGAATGGCGCTGGCGGCGGCGCCGATATCGTCGAAACCAACGATCGCCAGGTCGTGCGGGATCTTCAGGCCGCGTTCCAGGCAGTGCTGCATCGCCGCCAGCGCCGTGCTGTCGTTGTAGCAGAACAGGGCGTCGGGCC
Organism: Telluria sp. PB2R4; assembly: GCF_059685695.1. NCBI lineage: Bacteria > Pseudomonadati > Pseudomonadota > Betaproteobacteria > Burkholderiales > Oxalobacteraceae > Telluria > Telluria sp. PB2R4. Next base: position 149,814 of record NZ_JCASIC010000011.1, read on the forward strand.
GACGCGGCAGGGCCAGCAGGCCGTCCACCGCGCGCCGCAGATTCTCCAGCGGGTCGCCCACGCTCGGCAGCTGCACTTCCAGTTCCGGGTCGGCCAGCATGCGCGCCTCGAACAGGGCCTGGCGAAAGCCGCGGCTGCGTTCGTGGATACTGTGGTGGGCCAGCGAGCCGCACAACATGGCGACGCGCCTGCGCCCGAGGCGCAGCAGGTGGCGCGTGGCCAGGTAGCCGCCGAGCCGGTGGTCCGGATTGACACAGCGGTAGCCGGGCAGGCGCATGTCGAGCAGCACCAGCGGCTTGCCGGTGTCGCGCAGGGCGCCCAGCAGCTCGGGCTCGAAATAGCCGGCGCACAGCAGGGCGTCGGGCTGGTGCACCCGCACCAGGTCCAGCACCGACTCGGCCGGGCCGAGCACCACGAACGATAGCGCGATACCGTGCCGGCGGCAGGCTTGCTCGGCGCCGTGGAGCACCGGCAGGTAAAACGGGCTGGCGGACCGGGTGTCGTGCTGGCGGTGCAGCAGGAAAGCGACGCGCCGCACTTCTCCCTGGCGCAGCTTGCCGAAGTCGTAGCCCAGCTCGCGCGCTGCGCTGCGGATGCGGCTGCGCGTGTTCTCGCTCAAGCCGTCCTGGTTCTTCAGTGCGCGCGAAACCGTGCCGATCGAATAGTTGGTCGCCCTGGCAATGTCGCGGATCGTGACCGGCATCGGTTCAGCCTTCGTCTCGCACTACCTGGGGCCGGGCAGGATCGCGCGAGAACGAGTAGGGGACATCCGCCTCGCGGGTGCCGCGTACCCGGTTAGGCTGCGCCGACATGCTGAAGTCGAGGGTGGCTCCCTGCAGCAGTTCCGCATGGCCGAGCCAGTTGCGCTCGACGCGCTTGCCGTCGATGCGCAGCGCGTCGACGTAGCGGCCGGCGCCGACGGCGCGCACGGTGAGGCTGCGCCCGTTCTCCAGCTTCACGGTGGCCTTCGGGAACAGCGGCGTGCCGACCACGTACTGGTTCACGCCAGGGGTCACCGGATAGAAGCCGAGCGCCGAGAACACGTACCAGGCCGAGGTCTGGCCGTTGTCCTCGTCGCCGCAGTAGCCGTCCGGGGTCGGCGCGTACATGCGGTCCATGGTCTCGCGGATCCAGTGCTGGGCCTTCCATGGTGCGCCGGCGTAGTTGTACAGGTAGATCATGTGCTGGATCGGCTGGTTGCCGTGGGCGTATTGACCCATGTTCGCGATCTGCATCTCGCGGATCTCGTGGATCACCGACTTGTAGTAGCTCTCGTCAAAGATGGGCGGCAGCGTGAATACGGAATCGAGCTTGTCCACGAATGCCTTGCGCCCGCCCATCAGTTTGACCAACCCGTCCACGTCATGGAACACCGACCAGGAATAATGCCAGCTATTCCCCTCGGTGAAGGCGTCGCCCCACTTGAACGGATTGAACGGCGACTGGAAACTGCCGTCCTTGTTCTTCCCGCGCATCAGGCCCGTCTCCGGATCGAACAGCTTCTTGTAGTTCATGCTGCGCCGGGCATAGATGTCGATCTCCGCCGCCGGCTTGCCGAGCGCCCGGCCGAGCTGGTAGATGGTGAAGTCGTCGTAGGCGTATTCCAGCGTGCGCGCCGCATTCTCGTTGATGCCGACGTCGTAGGGCACGTAACCCAGCTCGTTGTAGAACTTGACGCCCTTGCGTCCGACCGCCGACACCGGGCCTTCGTTGTCGGCGCCATGCTTGAGGGCCTGCCACAGGGTCTCGATGTCCTGGCCGCGCACGCCCTTGATCCAGGCGTCGGACACCACCGAGGCCGAGTTATTCCCGATCATGATGTCGGCGTAGCCGGGGCTGGACCACTCGGGCAGCCAGCCGCCTTCCTTGAAGGCGTTGGCCAGGCCCTCCTGCATCTCGCGGTTGATGCTCGGGTAGACCAGGTTCAGGAAGGGGTAGAGGGCGCGGAAGGTGTCCCAGAAGCCGGTGCCGGCGAACAGGCGGCCGGGCAGCACCTGGCCGTTGTACGGACTCCAGTGTACCGGCTTGCCCGCGGCGTCGAGCTCGTACATCCTGTTCGGGAACAGCACGGTGCGGTACAGGCTCGAATAGAAGGTGCGGGTCTGGTCGACCGTGCCGCCCTCCACCGACAGCTTGCCCAGCACGGCATTCCACAGGGCCTTGGCCTTGGCGCGCGTGGCATCGAAATCGTCCTGGCCGAGTTCGCGCTGCAGGTTCAGTTCGGCCTGCTCGAAGCTGATGAACGAGGACGCCACCCGCATGTGGACCTTCTGGCCCCTGGCGGTGGCGAAGCCGAGCAGGGCGCCGCTGTGATTGCCCTGGTTTTCCAGCTTGCCTTCTTCGAGCGTCTCTCCCTGCCAGGTGTCGGTGGAGGTGAAGGGCTGGTCGAACTCGATGACGAAGTAGTTGCGGAAGTTCTTCGGCAGCGGGCCGCGCCGGTGCAGGGTGCTGTAGCCGATCACCCGGCGCTGGCCTGGAATGATCTTGACCCAGGAGCCCTTGTCGAACGCATCGACGACCACGTAGCTGGCATCGGACTTGGGGAAGGTGAAGCGGAACTGGGCCGCGCGCTCGGTCGGCGCGATCTCGGTCGTCACGTCGGCGTCGGCCAGGTACACGCTGTAGTAATAAGGCTTCGCGACTTCCGCCTTGTGCGAGAACCAGCTGGCCCGCGCATCCTGGGTGAAGCGCTTGGACCCGGTCACGGGCATGATGGCGAACTGGCCGTAGTCGTTCATCCAGGGCGAAGGCTGGTGGGTCTGTTTGAAGCCGCGGATCTTGTCGGCGTCGTAGGTGTAGGCCCAGCCGTGGCCCATCTTGCCGGTCTGCGGCGTCCAGAAGTTCATGCCCCAGGGGACGGCGATCGCCGGGTAGGTATTCCCGTTCGAGAGCTCCGGCTTGCTCATGGTGCCCATCAGGGGATTGACCCATTCCACGGGGTCGCTCACCTTGCCGACGGTCTGGGCCTGAGCGGCGCATGCAGCCAGCAGGAATATCGCGCCAATCAGCCGCATCATGGCTGGTAAGCCGTCTGGGTGTACGGACGGTCGTTGCGCTCCTTGCCCCAGTCTTTATTTGGCGTGGCCTGCATCGTAAACACCAGCTCGCCGCCGGCGCTGATCTCCTCGTGCTTCAGGAAACTGCGGGCCAGCGGCTTGCCGTTCAGGGTGACGCGCCCCACGTAGGCGTTCGCCTCGCTGAGATTCTCGGCGCGCACCGTGAAGCGCTTACCGTTCGGCAGGTCCAGCCGCGCGCGTTCCAGGAAGGGACGTCCGATCACGTACTCGTTGCTTCCCGGCGCCACCGGGTAGAAACCCAGCGCGGTGAAGGCGAACCAGGCCGACATCTGGCCCAGGTCGTCGTTGCCCGACAGGCCGTCCGGACGGTTGTGGTACTGGGTCGCCATGATCCGGGTCAGGCGTTCCTGGGTGCGCCAGGGCGCGCCGGCGAAGTTGTACAGGTAGGCCACGTGGTGCGAGGGCTCGTTGCCATGGGCGTAGTGGCCGATCAGGCCGGCGATGTCTTCCATGTGGGCGTAGGTGTCGTCCTTGATCTTCGCTTCGAACACTTCGTCGATCCTGGCCGCCATGGCGCTGTCGCCGCCCAGCATCGATATCAAGCCGGCGTTATCGTGCGGCATATACCAGGAATACTGCCAGGCGCTGCCCTCGGTGTAGTCGCTGCCGTAGCCCGACTGGGTCGGGTTGAACGGGGTGCGGAATTCGCCGGTCGACTTGCGGGCGCGAATGAACCCGGTCTCCTTGTCGAACACGTTGCGGTAGTTCTGGGCGCGCTTGTAGTAGGCGCTGGCGACGTCCTTCCTGCCTATCTTCTCGGCCATGCGCGCGATGGTCCAGTCGTCGAACGCATATTCCACGGTCTTGGACGCCGCTTCCGGCTCGCGGTCGATCGGCACGTAGCCGAGCTTCATGTAGTGTTCCAGCCCGCCGTAGGGGCCGTATTCTGCGCTGGCCGTCATCGCCGCCAGCGCCTTGTCCGCGTCGAAACCGCGGATGCCCTTCATGTAGGCGTCGGCGATCACCGGCACCGCGTGGTAGCCGATCATGCACCAGGTTTCCAGGCCATGGAAAGACCATACCGGCAGGATGCCGTGCGGGCTGTGCTCGCGCGCGGCGATCAACGAGTTCACGAAGTCCGCGTTGCGCTTCTCGGGCGCCACCAGCGTGAGCAGCGGGTGCAGGGCGCGGTAGGTGTCCCACAGCGAGAAGGTCGAATGGAAGTCGAAGCCTTTGGCCTGGTGCACCGCGTTGTCCGGCCCGCGGTAACGGCCGTCGCGGTCCATGAACAGCGAGGGCGCCAGCATGCTGTGGTACAGGGCGGTGTAGAACATGGTGCGCATCGGCTCGGGGGCCTCGGCCTTCACCGAGGACAGCGCCGAGTTCCAGGCGGCGCCGGCGCGGGCGCGCTCGGCCTCGAAGTCCCAGCCCGGCATCTCGTCCAGGTTGGCGAGCGCATTGTCTTCGCTGACCGGGGACAGCGCGACCTTGACCAGCAGGGTGCCATCCTGGGGGGCGCCGAATTCCAGCGCCGCCACCAGGGCCTTGCCCTCGACCAGGACCTTGTCGGCCGGGGTCTTGCCCGGTGCGGCGAAACCGCGGTATTCGATGGCTTCTTCGCGGTTGTGCAGCTGGTGCGCGCTCATCGGGCGCGAGAATTTCACTGCAAAGTAGAGCTGGCGGCCCGGCGCCCAGCCGCGCGTCTCGCGCATGCCGGTGAGGGTGGTGGCATCGCGCACGCGCAGGCGCGACCACAGGTTCTTGCCGGCGTAGTCGTAGATGCTGGAGCGCAGGTCGAGGACCACCTTGGCCGAGGCATCCTTGCCGAAGCGGTAGCGGTGCAGGCCCACGCGCTCGCTGGCGGTCAGCTCCACGTCGACCTCGTTGTCCCGCAGGCGCACCGCGTAGTAGCCGGGCTCCGCCTTTTCCTGGTCGTGCGAGAAGCGCGAGCGGTAGCCGGAATGGGGCCGCTCGGGATAACCCGGCTCCAGTTTCAGGACGCCGCTCGTGGGCATCAGGAGCACGTCGCCCAGGTCCGAGTGGCCGCTGCCCGAGAAGTGGGTGTGCGAGAAGCCGAGGATCGAATTGTCCTCGTAGCGGTAGCCCGCGGCCCAGGGATAACTCTGGCGGAAGTGGCGCACCTGGGTATCGGGGCTGAGCTGCACCATGCCGAAGGGGCGGGTCGCGCCGGGGAAGGTGTGGCCGTCGCCGCCGGTGCCGATGAAGACGTTGACGGCTGCCGCCGGGGAGCCGGGAGCGGCGGCATGGGTGGCCGTCGTGGCGGATGCCAGTGTGGCCAGCAATGCAAGGATGGGGAGGGCGCGGATCGGGCGAACGGTCATGGGGTCTCCAACAGTGGCGGCAAGCGCATTCTTGTCTCTCGCATGTATAAGCCGAGTTTGCTTTTTGAGCAATAATGCGATGGTAACCCAGCCATTGTTTAGCTTGTTTACTAAACATTGCTGGGTTAGCAGCCAGGATGTTTTCGGATTTTCCCGTCGAAGGCGTGATTGCGAAGTGAGCGGTTTGGGAGACGCACTGAGTACGAACGAAATTGTCTACTTGCCTTGAAAGCAAGGAAGGACTTACGCTGGTTCTGTTAAATGCGCGTTATCGGGCCAGAAGCGCTCAACGCGGAACGCAGCGGCATCGAGCCGCTGACGTGGCTGAAGAGGCAAGGCCGGTCGCAGCCCTTGATAACAGCCGATGCGCGACAAAGGTCGGGATGACAGGGGATGTTCGTGAATAAGCAGTAGCGCTTGTATGCCCGTCTCGTGAGACGACAATTACCGGCTGAGCCAGATCAAGTTGGATTTCACGGGTTCCTGTTGTTTGATTGCTGAGCTGGTCGAGCTACCGGGCCCTGCACATGGCCATAACATGAACCGTTCTCTGCCAAACTGTCGAAATGCATGCTCGCGCCCTCGGCTTCGTGGGCACCATCGTGGGCAACGTCGTGGGCAACTTCATAGTCAAGGTCGAACTGCAGGCTCGCGCCCGCGCCCTCGCGGGCACTTTGCGGGGTCGCTTTGGCTTGAACACTACCGTTGCCGCGTTGCATTCCTTCCTTCTGAAACGGGTCGCGAAACTTCTTCAGGGTTTCTTTCTTCAGGCGCAGGTTGACGTCGGACTCTGCAGCAGTGACACGCGTCACCTCGTCTACCCATGCACATTCGGTACGGATAGTTTCTGGTTCGTGCTGGTGGGGGACACTCGCCAACTCGACCGGGGTAGCGGCCGCAAGAGGGGATGGAGGCTGCTGACAGGCACGCAGCTTTTTGGGTGCCGGCTGGGTGCCGGACATGACAGCCCCTATTACATCGCTGGCATGCTTGTTAGTGAGCATGCGCTGGCTGGTTTTCATGCTTGCCTCGAGCATCGTCTGGCTGAACTTGAGATTAGCCTGGTATAGACTTTGGAAGGAACCTAATAGCGATGTGGACAGGAAGTTAAAGAACGCGATCCGTGGGTCCAGATGGGAACGGACAACAGGATTGACGAGTTGCGAGAATGGGAACATAGCGGTCCTTTTCGGCGTTAAGCCGCATGAAAGGTGATTACGTGAGGAATGGCATGCGATGGCGCCTGGAGAGCCAGGGAAAAAGCAACTGCATGCTGCTCGAATGCAGACTCACAGAGGGTATCGCCCGAGACTGACACTATGCCCTCTCCCGTGGCACGCACGGGACAAACATGCAAAAGTATTTACGCTCATTAAATTCCGGCAATGTTTGCGGATCGCCCTTGCTTGAGGCTGGCGCCAGACCGAAGGCCGGTTGCATCCACAGTCACGAAAAAGACTAACAATGGAAAGTCACGTGCCGGCAGCACCTGGTTTGGCATCGGCATCGTTGCGCTGCGAACGGCCATGTTACGGCCGCGATTCCTGATGCGGAGCGGCGAACAGCTTTGTCTACGACTACGATGGGCGATTTTATCCGGCCGCAATAGTCCGTGATTTTTCGCCTTTGGCAAGGTGTTATGCTGAGTCCAACGGCCGGGTTCGGTCAAAAAAGCAGACGTAGTACGACTAATACATGAAAGATGTTGGGTTTTCCATAGAGCCAATAACGCGCAAAATGGTGAATAAATGAGAGAACTGGTGGTTGCTACGCTGAAATTTCTAGGGGCGGGAGCTTTGATGTCAGTTTTTGCCGGCATTGGAACTTACTACGTGGCGGAGTTTCCAAGTGTGCGATTGGCCATTGCGATGGCTTGCATACCGCTTGCAATTGTCTTGATTCATAGTTTTCCAGTGCTTGTTCAGATATGGAAGATGTGGCGAGCGAACTAGGGTGGCACAGGACCGGTGTAGACGACCGGGCAAGCACCAAGGTAGACCGGGACGCTCATGGCAACGGCAGCTTTGGGTCGGTTGCGGTCCCTCGTCGACTGGCTGAACCACGGTCGATAGCGGCCGTGAACTAAACAAAGGCCGGACGCATCTCGGCGTCCGGCCTTTGTTCCTTGGCCGACATCGGCCAGGCCGGGTTTACTCGCGCAAGGCCTGCGCCGGCCGGATCTGCACCGCCGCCACCGCATGGCGGACGGTCGAGCCCATCGCCACCAGCGCGGCCACGGCCAGGGCCGCCGCCAGGGTCCAGGCGCCCACCGGCGCCTGCTCGGTGAAGCCGGCCAGGTAGCGCTGCACCGCCACGAAGGCGACCGGGAGCCCGAATAGGGCGCCGATCGCGATCAGCACCACGAACTCGCGCGCCACCAGGCGGCCGATGGCGGCGTGGCCGGCGCCATACAGCTTGCGCAGGACGATCTCGCGCGCCTTGCGCTGCACGCTGTAGGCCGCCAGCACGTAGATGCCGAAGGCCGCGATGGCGGTGGCGATCACGCTCGATGCGGCGAGCAGCTTGGCCATGCGCAGGTCGTCCGCATAGCTGAGCGCGAACATGGACGACACGCGCTGCACTTCCAGCACGTCGTTCGGGAAGTAGCGCGGCCACAGTTCCTCGATCGCGCGCTGCACGGCCTGCTGATCCGCACCGGTCCGTACGGTAAACACGCCGGTGCGATCGCCCGGGAAGTAGACCGTGGCCTGCATCTCCTCGCGCGCCGAGCGGTGCCGGATGTCGGGCGCCACCCCGATCACCTGCATCCTGTCCTCGCCGCTCGGGGTGATGATGAACTTGCCGACCGCATCCTGGGCGCTTGCGAACCCGAATTTGCGCACGCCCGCTTCATTGATGACGATCTTGTCCTCGTCTTCGACCTTGTCGCGCGCCGGTTCATACAGTCGTCCGGCAGCCGGCTTGAGGCCGTACACGTCGAAGAAATCGGGGCTGACCTGCCGGTTATTGATCTCGATCGGGCTGCCACCCTCGCGTTGCAGGGCCGTGCTGTTGAAGTTGACGGTCACCGTCGACTCGCTGACGCCCACCCCGGTCACGCCCGGGATCCGCGCCAGGGCGTCGCGGAAGGCGCGCACGTTGGCGCTGCGCATGTCGTCCGAGGTCGCCACGCTCAGCAAGGGCGCGGGGTCGAAGCCGGGATCGAGGGTGCTGGCGTAGCGGGTCTGCCAGGCCACGGCCAGCGTCAGGCTGGTCAGGCCCATCGCAGTGGCGAACTGCAGCACCGTGAGCACGCGGCGCAGGCGCAACCCGCCCACGGTCTCGCTGTTGCCGCGCCCGGCCAGCGCCGCCGTCGGGCGCACCTTGACGGCCGACCAGGCCGGGTAGGCGCCGGCCATCAGGCCCACGAACACGCCCAGCAGCAGGCTCAGGCCAAGCGAGAGCGGTGTGAACATCTGGTCCAGCTTGCGCTGCACCAGGTCGGAGAACACCGGCAGCAGCAGCCAGGCCAGCAACAGGCCGATCGCGGTCGCGATCAGGCAGACCAGAACCGACTCGGCCAGGAAGTGGCGGCTTACCGCCTGCGTCGAGGCGCCGAGCACCTTGCGCACGGCGATCTCGCGCTGGCGGCGCAGGGTGCGCACGGTCGCCAGGTTGACGTAGTTGGTGGCGGCCAGTACCAAAATCAGCGCGCCCACCGCGCCCAGGCCGAAGATGGTCTTGCGGTCGCCATGGGTCGGCGAAAAATCCTTGATCAAGGGGTCGAGGTAGGCTTCGCTCAGCGGACCGAGGCGGAAGTCGATCAGGTCGCGGCCGTTGAGGGACGCGATCTGTTCCGGGCTCATGCGCTTGATGAAGCTCGAGGCCAGCATCGCGCGCCGTACCGAGTCGAGCACGGTCCGCGGATCCGCGCCGGGGAGCAGCTTGACATACACGCCGCCGTGCGAGGAACCCCAGTTGGTGGTCACCAGCTGCCGGTACTCGTCCTTCCAGATCGTGGTGCGGCTGCCCGCCAGCGACGCATAGGGCAGGGTGGTGGCGGCCGGCTGGTCTTCCAGCAGGGCCGTGATGCGGTAGGGTTGACCGGCCACCTGCACGGTCTTGCCGACCACGTCGATGCTGCCGAACAGTTTCGTCGCCGTCTCGCGCGTGAGCGCCAGCGTGTCCGGCCGGGCCAGGGTCACGGCGAGGTCGCCCGCCAGCACGGTCGGCTGGAAGATCCGGCGGAAGTCGGGATCGACCACCGTCACGCTGATCTTCTGCACCTGGCCACCGACCCTGACGTCGATGCTGCGTTCGATGAAGGCGCTGGCCAGAACCGGGGCGCCGCTGGCGAGTACGCCGTCGCGCGCCGGCAGGCTGCTGGAATCGTTCCAGTGGCCGCTGGCGCTGGCGATGTTCCACTTCTGCATGAGGCGGTAGACGTGTTCGCGCTGCGGCACGTGGCGGTCGTAGGACAGCGAATGGGCCACGTAGCCGAGCAGCAGGAAGCAGGTGGCGAAGCCGACCGCCAGCCCCAGCACCACCACGGCCGAGTAGCCGGGTTCCTTGACCAGCAGGCGCCAGCCGATGCGGAAATCGCGGAAGAAGCGGAAAAGCGAGCGCAGGATCATTTGTCGCTCCTCATGCGGCCTGCAGGGCGTCGACCACCACGCGGCCGTCGACCAGGTGCAGGGTGCGCGAGGCCTGGGCCGCATGCGCCGGCGAGTGGGTGACCATGACCACGGTCGTGCCCTCGGCGTTGATGTTGCGCAGCAGGCGCATCACCTCGTCGCCATGGGCGGTATCCAGGTTGCCGGTCGGTTCGTCGGCAAGCAGCATGCTGGGCTCGGCCACCAGGGCGCGCGCGATCGCCACGCGCTGCTGCTGGCCGCCCGACAGTTGCGAAGGACGGTGTCTGGCGCGGTGCGCCACGCCCAGACGATCGAGCATGGCATCGACGCGGCGGCGGCGCTCGGCGGCCGCGGTGCCGGTGTATTCGAGCGCCAGCTCGACGTTCTCGAACACGCTCAGCTCCTCGATCAGGTTGAAGCTCTGGAAGATGAAGCCGACCCGTCCGCGGCGCAGCGCGTTCAGGCGCGCCTCGCTCCAGCCGGCCACGTTCTGGCCTTCGAAGAAGTAATCGCCTTCGTTCGGCACGTCGAGCAGGCCGAGTACGCTCAGCAGGGTGGACTTGCCGCAGCCCGAAGGCCCGGTGATGGCGACGTATTCGCCGGCCGCGATGTCGAGGTCGACGCGGTCGAGGGCGCGGGTCTGCACTTCGCCCGCCTGGTGGATCTTGGAGACGCCCCTGAGTTGCAGCATGGTGCTTCCTTTCTTGTTGAAGTTTTAGTTGAGTTGGAGCTGTTCGGCCTTGCCGAATGGTCCGTAGCTGGAAATGATGACCTGCTCGCCGGCGGCCAGGCCCGACAGGACTTCGATGTGGCTGTTGTTGCGGCGCCCCAGGCGTACCGGGCGCTTCTCGGCGCGGCTGTTTGCCTTGTCCACCACGAACACCCACGCCCCGCCGGTGTCGTTCACAAACGCCCCCAGCGGCAGCAGCAGGGCCTGGGCCGACTGGCCGAGGGTCAGCTGCGCGTCCAGGCTCTGGCCAGGGCTGATCACCGCCGGCTGGGCGCCGAGGAACACCATTTCGGCGGTGAAGCGGCCATCGCGGATCTGCGGGAACACGCTGCTTACCTGCAGCGCATAAGGCTTGCCGTCCTGGGTCACGCTGCCCGCCAGGCCGCGCGTGACGCGGCTCAGGTAGAACTCGTCGACCTGGACCGAGAGCTTGAAGCGCTGCGGGTCGTCGATGCGGCCGATGTTCTGGTTGGGCTGCACGGTCTGGCCCACCTGCAGGCGGAAGTCGGTCAGCATGCCGGCCGCCGGCGCCCGCACCGCCAGCGCATCAACGGTGGCGCTCACCAACCGCAGGCCGGAGGCCAGGCCATCGATCGCCGTTTCCATCTGCTGCAGGCCCTGCTTTCGCACGCTTTCCTCGGTGTCGAAGCGGCGCTGTTCGTTCTCGAGCATGCGGCGCTGCTGCGCCAGTCGGTCGCTTGACTCTTCCAGCGCCACAGCCGAGATGAAGCCCTGCTGCGACAGGCGGCTATTGCGGACATGCTGCTTCTCGGCCTGCTGCACCGCGAACTCGGCGTCCGACAAGCGTCGGCGGTGCTCGCTGCGGCTGGTTTCCTGGGCCACGCGCAGGTTGGCCAGGTTCGAGATCTGCTGCGCGTGTTCGGCCTGGCGTTCCAGCAGGGCCAGGTTGCGCTGCGGGTTGGACAGGCGGAACAGCAGCTGGCCTTTGGCGACCGACTGGCCGTCCTGCACCAGCACTTCCTCGACCCGGCCCGACTCCACCGAATCGAGCATGATCGAATTGAGTGGCTGGGCGGTGGCGCGCACGACGATGTCGTCGCGGAAGATGCCGTTGGCCGCGCTTGCCACGCGCACGTCGGCGCTTGCCACCTGCAGGCCGTGCGGCATCAGGTGCCAGGCGCCGGCGGCAAAGGCGCCGAGCAGGGCGAGGATGACGCCGGCGCGCACATACAGCTTGCTGCGGCGCGTCGGTGCCACGGTATCCATGGCGGCGCCGGTGACGGCGTGGGGAGGGAGTCGGTCCATGTTCTTCAAGTGTCGTGCGTCCGGGTTTGCGATGCCTCAGTCATCGCAACTTCCGTGCCACCCGGTTTTTTGCCCCTTTCGGCAGACTTGCGGACAAAAGTGTCCGGATCCGGACAGGTATGCATGTTCGCAGGCGGACAGCTGTCCGCCGGGCTGTCCACCGCGGGGTTTTCCGCTGCTAGAATGCGCTCTGTGTTTACCTGCGCAGAGCCGAATGTCCCCATCGACCGCATCCATCCTGATCCTCGACGATGACGAGGACGTCGCCTGCGCCGCGCAGATGCTGCTGCGCCGGCGCCATGGACGGGTCGCGACCCTGGGCGACCCGCGCGGACTCGACGCCCAGCTGGCCGAGGCGATGCCGGACGTGGTGCTGCTGGACCTGAATTTCACCCCTGGCCGCATCGATGGCGCCGAGGGGCTGGCGGTGCTTGGCCGCCTGCGTGCGCTGGCGCGCCCGCCCAGCGTGATCGCACTGACCGCCTACGCCGACATTCCCCTGGCGGTCGAGGCGCTCAAGCGCGGCGCCAGCGACTTCATCACCAAGCCCTGGGACAACGCGCGCCTGGTGGCGGCGGTCGAGAGTGCGCTGGCGCGCCAGGCCAGCGCCGTTCCGATGGGCGCTGTTCCGGCGGCCGCATCGCCCTTGATGGGCGACTCCGCCCCGATGCGCGAGCTGCGCGCCATGATCGCCGCGGTCGCGCCCACCGAGGCCAACGTGATGGTGCTCGGCGAGAACGGCGTTGGCAAGGAACTGGTGGCGCGCGCCATCCATGCCGCTTCGAAGCGCGCCGGCGCCACCTTCCTCGCGGTGGACATGGGCGCGCTGCCGGAAGCGACCTTCGAGAGCGAACTGTTCGGCCACCGCAAGGGCTCGTTCACCGATGCGAGAAGCGACCGTGCCGGCCGCTTCCAGGCCGCGCGCGGCGGCAGCCTGTTCCTCGACGAGATCGGCAACATGCCGCTCGGCGCGCAGGCCAAGCTGCTCACCGCGCTGGAGCGGCGCGAAGTCACGCCGCTCGGGGCAGATCGTGCCGAACCGATCGACGTGCGCATCGTCAGCGCCACCAACCTGGATGAAGCGCGCCTGTTCGATCCCGCCGTGTTCCGGCCCGACCTGCTGTTTCGCCTGAATACCATCGTGCTGCGCGTGCCGCCGCTGCGCGAGCGCCGTGACGATATCCCGCAGCTGCTGCACCACTACCTGTCGCTGTACGAATCCCAGTACGGGCGCCCGGTGCGCGAGCTGGCGCCGAGCACCTTGGAAGCGCTGTGCGCCTGGTCCTGGCCCGGCAATGTGCGCGCACTGCGCCATGCCTGCGAGCGCGCGGCGATCCTGGCGGCGCAGGCGGAGTACCGCTTCGAGGACTTCGGGCTGGCCGCGCCCGCAGCCACACCTGTCGTCGAATTGCCGGCCATGGCGGCACCCGAGGAATTCAGCCTCGGCACGCTGGAACGCGAGACCATTGCCGCCGCCCTCGACAAGGCCAAGGGCAACATCAGCCTGGCGGCGCGCATGCTGGGGGTCAGCCGCGCCGCGCTGTACCGCAAGCTGGGCAAGCATGGCATCTGAAGCGCGGGAGTCAAGGCTCAAGGCCGCTGTCCTGTTGTGCGTGGCGGGCATCGCCGTACTCGGCTTCGGCGCGGGGATGGTCCATGATTCTCCGCGCCTGGTGGTTCTTTGCGGCCTGGCGGCGCTGCCCCTGCTGTTCACGCTGTGGCGCAGCCTGGAGCGCCTGGCGATGCTGCGCCACCCCAAGCCGCCCGAGCCCAAGGCCGTACTGAGCATCGAGCAGCAGCACCTGGTCGACAATGCGCTGGCGCTGGAGACTAGCCTGGAGCACGCCCCGATCGCCTTGTTCCGCATCGACCTGGCAGGCGAGAAGCATGCCGTCAGCCCCCTCAACGGCAATGCGCGCAGGCTGGTGGCGCCGGGCCGCGCCAGCGATCCGGGTGCGCTGTACCTGCAACTGGCCGGGCAGCGGGGCGAGCACCGTACGATGATCCAGTTCGACACCGAGCGTGGCGTCGAGCGTGCGCTGCTGGCGGTATCCGAGCTGGCGCTGCAGGGCAGGGCGCAACGCCTGGCCGCGCTGATGCCGGTCGAGAGCGAGCTGGAAGCCGCGGCGCTGGACGCCTGGCGCCAGCTGGTGCATGTGCTGACCCACGAGATCATGAATTCGCTCACCCCGGTGGCCTCGCTGTCGCGCACCGCGCGCGACATGGTCGAGGACTGCCGCGCGGTGCTGCCGGTGGACGTCGGCCATGACCTGGCGATCGCCCTCGACGCCATCAGCCGGCGCGCCGACAGCCTGGCCGACTTCGTGGCCAGTTACCGCAGCCTGTCGAACGTGCCGCCGGCGCGGCCGGAGCGCTTCCAGGTCGGCGCCCTGTTCGAACGGGTGCGCGCGCTGGTGAGCCCGGCCTGGTGCGCGCGCGGCGGCGAAGTGCAGTTTTCGGTGGAGCCGGCGACGCTCGAGCTGGTGGCCGACCCGGGGCAGCTGGAGCAGGCCTTGATCAACCTGCTGAAGAACGCCTTCGAGGCGACCGGCGGCATCCCCAAGGCCGGCGCGCGGGTCAGCGCGCGCCTGGTGCGCGGCGGCCGGCTGCGCATCGAAGTGGCGGACGACGGCGCCGGCGTGCCGCTTGATCTGGTCGCGCATATCTTCACACCGTTTTTCACGACGAAGAAGCAGGGCGGCGGCATCGGGCTGGCGATGGTGCGTCACCTGGTGCACGAGAACGGCGGGACGGTGCGCTATGCGCGGCCGGTGGGGGCGGGGGCACGCTTCGTGATCAGCTTCTGAGGGTGCGCGCCAGAGAGGTGGTCGATCAGGCGTGCATGCTGGATGACGGCTGCGTTCTGCCCTGGCAAGGTACAGGCTAGTCAGTGCGCTCACCGATGTGCCGCTGCAGGAAGGTCTCGACGCGTTTCCAGAAATCCACGCGCGTCTCGGCCAGGCTCCAGCCGTGCCCTTCCTTTTCGTAGACAGTCATGAACGCGACACGCTCGTAGCTCGGTGGGTCTCTGTATATGTCATACACCATGCGGTGCTTTTCATAGACCTGCCATTCGACATTCCTGTCGGTTTGCCTGACCGGGTCATACAACAAGCCGCCCTGGTAGACCGACACGCGCCGCTCGTCTCCACCAGCCATCAGGCCCCAGCCGTAGGCTTCCTTGTCGTAGACGACCCACTCGACATGCTTGTTCGTTTGCCTGACTGCGTCATAGAACTGAAGGCCATGGGAGACCGGCACGCGCCGGTCGTCCCCGCCATAGGCGAGTAGCAGCGGCTGGGTAATGTGCGCGGCTTGCTTCAGCGGAGAGGTCGCCGCGAACTGGGCGGCATCCCCGACGGGATCCCCCACCAGTGTCGGGAAGCCGTAGCGCTTGTATTCATCGGACAGGCCGCTGTCGCCATTCGCGTCTCCTTTGTGGTGAAGATCGATGTCGGCGATGCCGGCCCAGGCGATCCCGCATTGGTACAGTCCCGGATCGCGGACCAGGCCCATCAGGGCGGCATATCCACCGTAACCGCCGCCGCCAATGCAGATGCGTCGCGGATCGGCAATTCCCTCGGCAATGGCCCAGCGCGTCACATCGGCGATATCGTCCTGCATCGCCAGCCCCCACTGCTTCCAGCCGGCCCGGAAATGCGCCAGGCCAAAACCCGTGCTGCCACGGAATTCGGGTTCCAGCACGACGTAGCCACGCGACGCCAGGAACTGCCTCTCGCTGCTCCAGCCCCATTCGTGGCCGCGCATGTAGGGACCACCATGTACCAGCACGACCATCGGCAGCTTCTTGCCCCGGCCATGGCGCGGGACGCTGATCCATGTCGGGATCGGCAGTCCATCGCGTGCCTTGACGTGCTCCAGCGCCTGCTCTGCCATGTGAACCGGCGCGATGGCTGGTCGGCTTTCTCCGACCTTGGAAAGTTTCCCGGTCTCCCGGTCATAAAGCAGGAAGACAGGCGGCTGGCGATCCGACCAGGATTCGACCAGCACGAACGGAGTTTCGGAATGCCTCCCGACATTCAGGGAATTGACACGGCCTGGCAGCAGCTGGTCGACGGTCTGCTGCACTTGCTTCATGGCGGGGTCGAACCAGCTCGTACTTTCAGCATCAGCGGTGTAGCGGGCGCCAAGCAGCTTGGTGGCGGTGGTAATCAGTGTGCCGTGAAAGTCGTATTGGTCCAGGTCGACCAGCGGACGGTCGGCCAAGGTGCCAGTGACGAGGTCATAGGCGAACAGGGCCTCCTTGTCGCGGTTCTTGCGGCTGATTACATAAAGCTCGCCCTCGGGCGTGAAACCCAGCGGGGTGAACTTCAGCGTCGCGCCGCGAGCGGTGACGACCACCTTGTCGATCCTGTCGTCCGATGTGCCTGCCGGCGCCGGCGCCGGAGCCGGAGCCGGTGCAGCGCCAGTGTCGGCGTAGGCCATGGTCGGCCTGCTGCCCAGTTCGCGCCAGCTCCCGGTTGCGGGGTCGAGGTAATGCAGTACCTCCATGCGGTTCTCGAGCGTGGTCGCCAATGCCGGCTGGCCTTTCGCGTCCAGCCACCATCTCAGCGTGGCACCCGGCCCTTTCACCTCTTTGCTGAAGCCGGTCAAGGTATTGACCTTGACCAGGTCGACCCGGTCGCTGGAGATATCCGGCCTGAGGACGTAGACCCAATCCGAATCCTGCGCGCCCGCTTGCCCCAGCATCAGCGTATTCGCGGGCAGCCTGCTGCGCGCGGCGGTAGGAGACGGCGGGAGCTGGCCCGTGTAGGCCAGTTGGCGTTGCCCGCTGCCGTCAATGTTGACGGCGAACAGGCCTGGCGCCTTGCGCACATCGCCTTGCGCTGTGCGTTTGTCGCGCGAATTAAAGATCAGCCTGCCGTTATTGACCCATTCGAAGCGGCCGACGTCGGCGTCCGAAAATACGGCGACCACCTTCATGGAATTATCTTCCAGGTTGACGACGCCGAGCTGGTCGCGACCCTTGGCGTTGTTGACCAGCATGGCGAGCCGCTTCCCATCCGGCGAGAGTCTGGCACCGCCCACCTGCGGGCTGCCAAAGAAGGCGGAGGTCGCGATAGGCCGATCGCCGGCATAAGAAGCCGGTACGCTCAGCAGGGCAGCAGCCAGCAACAAAGCGTGACGAAGAGCCATGACCAGTTCAACCAAAAAAACCACGCACGGTGGGCGAAGCAAGAAGGAATGGTCGTCAGAATCGGACTTGTCCAACGTTAGCAGAAAACGCCATGTGAAAACTCACGAATTTCCACGGTTCGCGTCGTCCGCGCGACCGGGCGTTTGTCTGCGCCGCTGGCGGTCGTTTGCGAAAAACGCCGACGGCGTCGACCCGAAGGTCTTCCTGAACATCGCCGTGAACGCCGACTGGCTGGCGTACCCCAGTTGCTGCGCCACCTGCCACAGCGGCATGCCGCGCGCGATCAGCGAGGCGCCGTGGGCCAGGCGCACCTGCTGGCGCCACTGGCCGAAGCTCATGCCCAGCTCGCGCTCGAACAGGCGCGCCAGCGTGCGCTCGGAGGCGCCCACGGCGCTTGACCACTCGGCCAGGGTCTGGGTATCGCCGGGTGCGGCGACCAACGCTTCGCACAGGCCCTTGAGCCGCTTGTCGCGCGGCAGCGGCACGCGGATCGGGCGCGAAGACGCGCGCCCCAGCTCGTCGAGGATCAGTTCTCCCAGCAGGATGGCGCGTTCCGGTGCGCGCGGCTGCTCGCCGGTCTCGAGGGCCGCGATCAGTTCGCGCAGCAGGCTGCTCACCTCCACCACGCGGCAGTTCTCGCCCTGGAAGGGGTCGCGCGAAGCGTGGATGCGCAGGGGGCTCAGGCAGGAAGCTTCCAGTACCGTGACTTCGTGGACGACGTGCGGCCCGATCCAGATCGCGCGCTGGGGCGGGACGATCCAGCTGCTGTCTTCGGCGCTCACCCGCAGCAGGCCGTCGTGCGCATAGGTCAGCTGTCCCCACTCGTGGCTGTGGGCGCCGACCGACACGTCGGCGGGCAGGTCGCGTGCCGTCAGGCTGACGGGACGGCCGGCGGTCGGACCGGGGCCCGGACTGGGTGGCAGCGTTGGGCGATGTGCGTGCATGGCAGGTTCTCGATAAATCTTGACGCACTATCTTAAATCGGACGCCGGCACTTTGCTTACACTGGCTTTTTCGATGAGAGGTTCCGATGGAAGAACAGAACAACACCCTCAAGCAGGATGCCCGCGTGATCGGCCTGGTCGGCCTGGCGCACGGCACCTCACACTTCTACCACCTGATCCTGGCGGCACTGATCCCCTGGCTGAAACCCGCTTTCGGCCTGAGCTACACCGAGCTGGGTCTGCTGATGACCATGTTCTTCGTGGTCTCGGGCGTGGGGCAGGCGCTGGCCGGTTTCGTGGTCGACCGCGTCGGCGCCCGCGCCGTGCTGTTCTTCGGGATGAGCATGCTGGGCGTGTCCGCGCTGGTGCTGTCGCGCGCCGAGGGCTACGCCGGGCTCGTGGTGGGCGCGCTGCTGGCCGGTTCCGGCAATGCGATCTTCCACCCGGCCGACTACACGCTGCTGAACCAGCGCGTGTCGCGTGCGCGCCTGGCGCACGGCTTCTCGGTGCACGGCATCAGCGGCAATATCGGCTGGGCCGCGGCGCCGGTCTTCCTGGCTTCCATCGCCGCCAGCCAGGGATGGCGCGTCGCGCTGTTGTCGGCGGCGGCGATCCCGATGCTGGTGCTGGCGCTGCTGGTACTGAACCGCCACGTGCTGTACCCGGACCCGGTCGTGCGCCAGGGCGGCCAGGCCCAGGGCAACACGCTCGGCTTCCTCAAGTTGCGCGCGGTGTGGCTGTGCTTCGGCTTCTTCCTGCTGACGGCAGTGGCGCTGGGCGGCATCCAGAGTTTTGCGACGATCAGCCTGGAATCGCTGTACGGGATCTCGCACGCCCTGGCCACCAGCTCGTACACCGCCTACATGCTGGCTTCGGCGCTGGGAATGGTGGCCGGCGGCTTTCTCGGCACGCAGTCGACACATCACGACCGTACCGTGGCCCTGGCCTTCACGGCGGCAGCGCTGCTGGCGCTGGTGCTGGCGGCGGGCGCCGGTCCGTCCTGGATGGCCTTGCCGCTGATGGGCCTGATCGGCCTCTGCTCGGGCGTGGCCGGACCCTCGCGCGACCTGATGATCCGCGCGGCCGCGCCGCAGGGTGCGACCGGCCGCGTGTACGGCGTGGTGTATTCGGGACTCGATAGCGGGCTGGCGATCGGGCCGCTGCTGTTCGGCCTGGTGATGGATGCGGGGCGGCCGGGCTGGGTGTTCCTTGGGGTGGCCCTGTTCCAGGCACTGGCGATTGCCACGGCGGTGGGCGTGGGCGGCACGACCCGCGCGCGCCGGCTCAGCCCTGCTTGACCGGCCCGCGTCATGCCGCACCCGGAGCGAGGATCTATTCGACGGTCGCCTTCTCGGAGCGGCGGGCCCCGTCCGGCTGTGCGATCGGCTGCAGGACCGGCTGCGAATCCGGCTGCGAATCCGGCTGAGAATCCGGCTGAGAATCCGGCTGCAGCGCCGCCAGCAGCTCCCGGGCATCGCGCATGACCGACAGGATGGTCCGCACGCAGGCCAGGGTCGGCACCCCGCTGTGCGCGTCGGTGCCCTTGGCGTAGGCGCGCGCGATGCGCGTCGCCACCGGCGCGCCCTGCGGCACCTGCTCGCGGTACAGCCGGATCAGGGTGACCACGGTTTCGTGCAGCGTGTGCTGGGCGCCACGCGAGATGTTGCGTCCGTTGCCGGCCTCGCGTATCGAGTCGGCGACGATCTGTTCGAGCTGGCGTTCGGCTCTGCCGATCAGCATGCCGACCTGGCCGGGAGTGAAGGTGATACGCATGCGTCTACCTCATGGTCCGAGTTCGTAAAGAAGTCATGCCGCTTCCTTGGCGCAGGCCAGCCCGGGGGCCGCCGCGCGATTCGCGTCCCCCCTCGGCATGATCCGCGACGGCCGCACGCGCGGCGGCGGTGGCGGCGGCGCGAAGGGGCGGATCTGCGTCAGGGTGCCGCTGAAGGGCGCCACCGTATCGTCGATCTGGTGCATTCCACCCGCATGGCCCGTGCCGCCTGCCAGGAATTGGGCAATCGCGATTCTGACAAGCATACGGTTGGTGAGTTCAGACGACTGCCCGACTTTGCGGCTATGGTAGAGGAAGCTCGCGGTCACGCCGTCCGGTCCGGTGATCTCGACCTTCTTCGGGAGCGAGAAACCGTAGCGTCCGCTGGCCCAGAGTTTGACCAGGCAGTCGCCGCAGGTGGGGGTTGAGAAGCTGAAGTTCATGCATTAATCGTAATCCGACTCCAGCATCTGCACGATTCGAAATTGTTCCAAACCGTAACGAACGAAATATTTGTTTCCAATCGTTATGAATATTCTGCCGCGCGATCGGCCGCCTGGCCCTGCCTTAACCGGTAGGCCGCGGCGCCCGCTCGACGATCGCCAGCAGCGCCGACAGGTCGACCGGCTTGACGAAGTGGTGGTCGAAGCCCGCGGTGCGGGCGAGCACCCGGTCGTGGGCCTGGCCGTAGCCGGTGAGGGCGACCAGGGTCGCGGCGGGCGTGCCTGCGCCGCTTGCCTCGGCTTCACGCAAGCGACGCGCCAATGCATAACCGTCGATGTCGGGCAGGCCGATGTCCAGGATGAACAGGTCCGGCCACGTCGTCCCGGCCTGCGCCAGCGCCCCGTGCGAGTCGTACGCGGTGGCGACCAGGTGCCCGAGCGAGCGCAGCACCTCGGCCAGCGACTGCGCCGCATCCACGTTGTCGTCGACCACCAGGATGCGGCGGCCGGCGCCGGCGCGGACGCAAGCACCCGCCACCGCCGGCGCTTCGCCCGTGGCCGTGGCGGCGTCGCCGTCGACCACCGGCAGGGTGACGGTGAAGGTGCTGCCCCTGCCCAGTCCTTCGCTGTGCGCGGCGACCCGGCCCCCATGCAGCTGCACCAGGCTGTGCACCAGCGCCAGGCCCAGCCCGAGCCCGCCCTGCGAGCGGTCCGGCGTGCGCTCGGCCTGGGTGAACAGCCCGAACACGTGCGGCAGCATGGCGCGGTCGATGCCGATGCCGTTGTCGCGCACCGAGATGGTCACGCTTCCTGAGCCCGCATCCGTCTCGACCGACAGCGCGATGGTGCCGCCCTGGGCGGTGTACTTGGCCGCGTTGTTGAGCAGGTTGGCGATGACCTGCACCAGGCGGACGCGGTCGCCGTGCACCCAGCAGCGCCGCGACCCCATGTGCTGATCGAGTGCATGGCCGCGCGCCTCGATCAGCGGGCGCGCCTGCTCGACCGCGCTGGCGACGACCGCCTTGATGTCGACCCGTTCGCGTTCCAGTTCGACCAGGCCGCGCGTCACGCGCGAGACGTCCAGCAGGTCGTCCACCAGCGAGGTCATATGGCGCACCTGGCGGATGATGACTTCGCTCGACTGGCGCACCCGCTGCGGGTCGTGCACGGCCATCGACAGCAGCTGGGCGGCGTTGCTGATCGGCGCCAGCGGGTTGCGCAGCTCGTGCGCCAGCATCGCCAGGAACTCGTCCTTGCGCTGCGCCTGGGCGCGCAGCTCGTCCTCGCCGGCCTTCTTGTCGTGGATGTCGGTCAGGGTGCCCATCCAGCGCGTGGCCCGGCCGGCCGCGTCGCGCGACGGCCGGGCCCGGTTGAGCATCCAGCGATATTCGCCGGAACGGTGCAGCACGCGGTGTTCGATCTCGTAGGGCGCGCCGGTGGCCAGGCTGCGCTCCCAGGCCGCGAGCAGGGCGGGCAGGTCGTCGGGATGGATGATGCCGCCCCAGGGCTCCTCGCCGATGCGCGCGAGCGGCAGGCCGGTGAACTCGGTCCAGCGCGCGTTCAGGTAGTCGTTGGTGCCGCCGGCGTCGGCCGACCACACCAGTTGCGGGATGGCGTCGGCGATCAGGCGGAACCTGGCCTCGCTGTCCTGCATCGCGCGTTCCGCCTCGACCTGGGCGGTGATGTCCATGTTGGCGGCGACCGCGCCGAGCATGGCGCCGTCGCGGTCGCGGATGGCGGCGGCGCGCACCAGCAGCGTGCGGCGGATACCGGGCTCGCCGAAGGGTTCGATCTCGACCACGCCGGCGGCCTGGTCCTGCCCCTGCAGCACGCGCGAGATCGGCCATTCGTGCACCTCCAGCCGCTGCCCGGCGCGGGACGCTCCGGCCGGCCACCAGCCTTTCCATTCGTCGTACTGGTCGATGTTTTCGGACTGCGGATAGCTGCCCCAGATGTGTCGGTTGGCGGCATTCGCCCGCAGCAGGCGCCCCACCGTGTCGACATAGATGATGCCGACCGGCGCAGCCTCGAGCAGGACGTCGAGCCGGCGCGCGCTTTCGTCGGCGCGCAGCGAGGCGGCCAGCGCCAGCCGTTCGCTCTCCAGGCGCGCCGCCTCGGCGCGCTTGCGGTCGGTGATGTCGACCGCGATACCGGCGAAACGGCGCCCGCCGGTCCCGGGATTGGCGAACACCTTGCCGCGTGCATTGACCCACACATCCACCCCTGAGCGTTGCGGGATCCGGTATTCGACGTCGTACAGCGTCTCGGTGACGATGGCCCGGTCGATCGCCGCCAGCACGGCCGGGCGCTCGTCCGGGTGGATCATGTCGGTGAAGCGTACCAGCTCGGTGCCCTCGCGCGCGAGCGCGGCGTCGACCTGGAACAGGCGCGCGAAGCGTTCGTCCACGTAGGTAGCGGCGGTCTCGAGGTCGTAGGACCAGGTACCGATGTTGCCGGAGGCTTCGAGCGACAACGCCAGGTGTTCTTCCGCTTCCTTGTGTTGCGCCAGCGCGCGCACCTTGTCGCTGACTTCGACGACCGTGCACAGCACGCCGTGGACGACGCCGTCGTCATCGCGCACCGGGCTATAGGAAAGGCGCTGTCACCGTTTCGTATTGATGACTCCGATTGCGATGCGCAGCAATTGCTCAACAGTAGTAACTCGTTCGCAATCAAGTGCCCGATGCCAGCCCAGGTAATTCGGCAAGTAGCGCGAGGCCACGCCATGAAACCGGAGCAGCCAATGGCGCAAGCGCTGGTGGTAGGCATTGACGCTCTGCACATGGATTGCGCCGGCAGCGCCGTGACGTACCCGCTGCCCTGCCCGCAGGTTGACCGCCTGGTGAGCGATGCCATGTTTGCGTGAAAATGCGCGGTAAGCCGCATTCGAATCGCTGACCAGGAGCACGTGATCATCCAACCTGGGCAACAGATGGCGCTCCAGTTGCGCCATGTTGAGAGCGCCGCGGCCGACCAGTGCACCGATCGTCTGCCCGCTGCGGTCGCGTGCCACCAGGATGCAGTCGAGTCCGTTCGAGATGCCGCGTTTTCTTGCCCTGCCGCCCCGTTTGCGCGGCGCCCGGTCCAGCTTGCGTGAGCCCTTTTGCGATTCCAGGATGAACATCTCGTCGGCCTCGACAATGCCGTGCAGGCGCTGCGGCAGGTCGTGCTTGACCCGGTCGAGGAAACGGTGGCGCCAGCGAAAGGCGGTGTTGCGGTGAACGCCGGTGTCAACGGCGGCGGTGCGCACCGGCTTCGATTCGCGCAGCGCACTGAGATAATCGAGCCATTTCTCGCGCAGGCGCAGCCGCGCCAGCGGTGTGCCGCTCAGATCGTTGAAGGTGCGCCCGCAGTCACGGCAGCGGAAGCGCTGCAGGTTATTGGCCTGGCCATGGCGGTAATGGCGGGTGCTGGCGCAACGGGGGCAGCGGCGCGTCGGTGCCCGGATCTGTCCGATGAGCGCGATTACCTGGTCGAGACCGGCGGCCGGATGCAGGGCGGCCAGTGTTTGCAGGCGCTGCGGCTGGTTGAGCGCAGGCAGTCGTGCGAACCATTTCTTGAAACTGGGTGCTTTCACGGCCGGCTCCCGTCAATGCAGTCGGGTGTTCGACCGCTAAGGAGCTCAACAGTTCAATCCTCATCCACAGCCAAAGGTGACAGCGCCATAGGAAAAGGTGAACCAGGCCTGCTCGGGGTAACCATGGCGTTCCAGCGTGGCGGGGTGGTTCTCGAAGAAGAAGGACTCGCCTTCCAGCACCCGGCGGGCGTAGGGGCCGAATACGTCCCATGCCTCGGACCAGACCCCGGGCAGCGGCCGCCCGAGCGCATCGGCCGACTTGTTGCCGAGCAGGGGCAGATAGGCGTCGTTGTGGAACAGGTCGAGCCGCGGGCCCCAGGCGAGGAAAGTCGGGAAGGCCGAGCCCAGCACGATGCCGAGCGTGGTGCGCAGCACAGCCGGCCAGGCCGCGATCGGTCCGAGCGGGTGCGCGCTCCAGTCGAAGGCGTGAATGCGGGCGCCGCTGGCGCCACCGTTCGACAGGAAGGCGAGCATGGGATCGGTAGGGGTCACGGCGGTCGGCCCGGCAGTCCGGGCGGGGCGAAACCGCCGATTTTACCGAAGAACGGGGTGTGGCTGCGCCCGCCTTGTAATCAGCCGGCGTCGGCCGGCGGCGAATCGCCGGCCTCATGCAGTCCGCTGTCGACCACCGCCCGCATGGTCGCCAGCAGCTGTGCCCCGCGCTCGGCGCCGAACTGCTGGTCGAACCGGGCCTGCGCGCGCCGCCAGGCCGGCAGGATGGCCTCGACCTTGTCGCGCCCCAGGTCGGTCAGCGCGACGAGACGTTCGCGGCGGTCCTGCTCGCTGGCGCGGACCTGCACCAGCTGCTCGCGCACCAGCGGCTGCAGGTTGCGCGCCAGTGTGGTGCGGTCCATCACCATGCTGTGCGCCAGTTGGCTCACGGTGGCGGCGCCCGGCCGGAGCCGGGATAGGATCGCGAACTGCGTCACGCGCAGGCCGGAGCCGGACAGCACCTGGTCGTAGAACGAGGTGACGTAGCGCGACGCCTGGCGCAGCGAGGAGCAGTAGCAGGCGGTGTCAAGGAGAGGCGATTCGGGATTCATGCCGCGAGTATAGCTTTGCTAGCGTTGCGGCGCTTCCCGTCCGAGCAGGTCGGCGCGCGGATAGCCCCAGTCCGCCAGCGGCGCGGGGCAGGGCTGCGCGGCACGGGCGGCGTAGGGCAGCGTCGAAAAGTTCGGCTGGCTTGGTGCGCCGAAGCGGATGTCGGTTGCCGTCCCGCCGGCCAGCGAAGGCACGCGCGCGAAGCGCAGCCAGGCATCGAAGTGGCAGTTGCTGCGCTGTAGGGCGCGGAATTCGGCCACGCTGCGGGTCTCGCGGTATTTCCATGCCAGCGCGGTGTCTGCGCCTGCCCCGGCGCCCGGCACCCCGCCGAAGCGCGCCGGACAGGCCGACACCGGCGTCAGCCCGGGCGCCAGGCTGAGCACGCCGGCACGCACGGCATAACTGCCGGCCGCCGGCTCCTCGCTCACGGTGGCAAAGGACCAGCACAAGGGATTGGCCGGGAATGAGGACAAGGGGATGTCGAGCACGCGGCTGCCCGGGGCTGCCTGCTGGAGCGCGGCCTGGATCCGGCCGCGTGCGAGCTGGCCGGCCACGGCCTGGATGCCGACGAAGCCGGCGCAGGCGAGCAGGGCCGCCAGCAGTCCGGTGCGCGCGCCGAGCAGGCGGCTGGCGGTCCCCACCAGCAGCGCCACCGCCCCCAGGCCCGCGAGCGAACCCCATTGCAGGAAGCCCAGCCAGGTGAACAGGACCGGCATCGCCGTGAAGAAGGCCAGCCCGAACCAGCGCAGGGCGGCGCGCCGCGCCGGCAGGGCCAGCGCGACGCCGAGGGCGGTCCAGAACACCGGCTCGACGATGAACACCAGGTCGCCATACAGCCAGCGCGAATCGAAGGGGTGGAAGGGGTGCACGCCGTACACGTTCAGTCCGTCGAAGGACAGGTGCAGCACCATGCCGAGCAGGGCGGTCGTGATGATGGCGCGGCGCGCCCCGCGGTCCTCCCGCAGCAGCCGGCGCGCGGCCGGCCACAGCAGCCAGGTCAGGGCCAGCAGCAGGGCCACCTGCGGCAGTGCGTAGAGCAGGGTATGGGTGTGGCCGCGGTGGTGGATCAGGTAGCCCAGCGGCGCCGGCAGCAGCGGGGTGAGCACCAGGTCGAGGTCGGGGAAATTACTCGACAGTAGGCCGGTGAGCAGCAGCGCGCTGCGGCGGGTCCGGCCGTGGGCGGCATCGCGCGGGGAGGGCAGGGCGCGCTCGACCAGTTCTCCCAGTACCAGGCCGACCAGCGAATGCGTCATGTTATCCATTCCGTGAGCTTACACCAGCGACAACATTTGAAGAAAATCAAGATATTTGTTTGCTCCGGGCCCTGCAGTCGGGGCGGAATTTGATGCAGATCAAAAATTTTGCGGGCGTGCCTGCTTAGAATCGTCCGCTGAATTTTGCCTTCAGGCAACTAGGAGAGTGTCGTGCGCAGCAACCTGCCGGTAACCGGTATCGAATACCTGATGAAAGAGGGCCAGTCCATCGTCTCGAAGACGGACACCAAGGGCCGCATCATCTACATCAACCCCAGCTTCATCGAAGTGAGCGGCTTCAGCGAGGATGAATTGCTCGGCAAGGCGCACAACATCGTGCGCCACCCGGACATGCCGCCGGAAGCCTTTGCCGACCTGTGGCAGACCCTGCAGGCGGGAGAACCCTGGACCGGGATGGTCAAGAACCGTCGCAAGAACGGCGACTTCTACTGGGTGCTCGCCAACGTGGTGCCGGTGATGGAAGGCGGCCGCGTGACCGGCTACATGTCGGTGCGCACGGCGCCGGCCCGCGCGCAGGTAGAAGCCGCCGATGCGCTGTACCGCAGCTTCCGGGCCGGCGAGGCGAAGGGCCTGGCGATCCGCCGCGGCGTCCCGGTTCGCCTCGGCTGGCGCGCCCGCCTCGCCGGTTTGCGCACGCTGCCGCTGTCGCGCCGCCTCGGCATCATGATGGCCAGCCAGTCGCTGCTGATCGCCGGGCTGGGACTGGCCGCCGACGGCCCCGTGTGGAAGTTGCTGGCCGGCGCCGGCGTGGTCGGAACACTGGCGGCCTGGGCCGAGCTGCAGCGCAGCATCGCCGCGCCACTGCGCGAAGCCACCGCCGCGGTCTACGCGCTGGCCGGCGGCGACCTCGCCCATCCTTGCGCGGCCGGCAATGGCGGCCGCGACGACGAGATCGGCCGCCTGCAGCGGGCGCTGCGCCAGCTCAACGTCAACCTGAAAGCCATCGTCGGCGACGTCCGCAGCAACGTGGCGTCGATCGAGCACGCGACCCGCGAGATCGCCGCCGGCAACGGCGACCTGGCCAACCGCACCGAAGCCCAGGCGGCCAGCCTCGAGCAGACCGCCAGCAGCCTGGCGCAGATCGCCGCGGCGGCCGGCCACAACACCGACAGCGCCGTGCGCGCCGACGGGCTGGTGGTGGCGGCGTCGAGCGTCGCCGGACGCGGCGGCGACGCGGTCGGTCGCGTGGGCGACACCATGGGCCATATCAGCGCCTCGGCCACCCGCATCGTGGACATCATCGGCCTGATCGACGGGATCGCCTTCCAGACCAATATCCTGGCGCTGAACGCGGCGGTCGAGGCGGCCCGGGCCGGCGAACAGGGCCGCGGCTTCGCCGTGGTGGCCGGCGAGGTGCGCAGCCTGGCGCAACGCTCGGCCGCCGCCGCCAAGGAGATCAAGGCCCTGATCGACGCCTCGGTGCGGCAGGTCGGCGAAGGCAATGTGCTGGTCGGCGACGCCGGCCAGACCATGCGCGAAGTGGTGGCGCGGGTGGCGGAAGCGGCCGCCATCATGCACGGCATCAGCGGCGCCAGCCTCGAGCAGCGCGCCGCCATCGACCAGGTGAACGCGGCCATGGCCCAGCTCGACCAGATCACCCGCCAGAACGCGGTCCTGGTCGAGGAATCGGCCAGGGCCTCGGCCAGCGTGGCCGTCGATGCGGGGCAGCTGGTGCAGGCGCTGTCGGTGTTCCAGTTCGGCGATCGACATCCGGCACGCGCCGCGAGCAGACTCATCCGTATTTGATGCAAGTCAAGGATTTGGAAGACGCTGATCAATAAACTGCCTGCTATTCGAGCCGATGTGCAGTTTCGCAAACCGGCCGCAGCAGGAGTAGATTGACATGCAAGCAACAGCGTTCCCCGCCGGCGTCGATTTCGACGCCGGCCTGATCCAGCGTCTCGGCAAGAACGGCCCCCGCTACACCTCGTACCCGACCGCCGACCGCTTCGGCGACGAGTTCGGCTACCGCGACTACCTGCACGCCGTGGCCGGCCTGCGCACCCGCGGCAGCGCCCGGCCGCTGTCGCTCTACCTGCACATCCCGTTCTGCGACACGGTCTGCTACTACTGCGCCTGCAACAAGATCGTCACCAGGAACCGCGACAAGGCCGCTACCTACCTGGCCTACCTGAAGCGCGAGATCAGCATGCAGGGCGCCCTGTTCGCCGGCATCAACGAGGTCGAGCAGCTGCACTTCGGCGGCGGCACCCCGACCTACCTGCTTGATGCCCAGATGGACGAGCTGATGACCCACCTGCGCCGCAGCTTCCGCTTCGCGCCCGACGCGACGGGAGAGTATTCGATCGAGGTCGACCCGCGCACGGTGTCCGCCGATCGGGTGCACACCCTGCGCCGCCAGGGCTTCAACCGCATCAGCCTGGGCGTGCAGGACTTCGACCCGGAGGTGCAGCGCGCCGTCAACCGCGTCCAGCCCGAGGCCGGGACGCGCGCCATCATCGACGCCGCGCGTGCCGCCGGTTTCCGCTCGGTGAGCATCGACCTGATCTACGGACTGCCGAAGCAGACCCTGGACAGCATGCGCCAGACCATCGACAAGGTGGTCGCCGCCAGCCCGGACCGCATCGCCGTCTACCACTACGCCCACATGCCGGCGCTGTTCAAGCCGCAGCGCCGCATCGTGGAAGCCGACATGCCGTCCAGCGACATCAAGCTGCAGATGCTCCAGCTGTGCATCGAGCGCCTGTGCGCGGCCGGCTACGTATATATCGGCATGGACCATTTCGCCAAGCCGGAAGACGACCTCGCCGTGGCCCAGCGCCAGGGGCGCCTGCACCGCAACTTCCAGGGCTACTCGACCCACGCCGACACCGACCTGGTGGCCTGCGGCGTCTCGGCCATCGGCGCGGTGGGCGCGACCTACAGCCAGAACGTCAAGACCCTCGAGGAATACTACGAGCTGCTCGACCAGAACGAGCTGCCGGTGGCGCGGGGAATCCGCCTCGGGATGGACGACGCACTGCGCCGCAGCCTGATCCAGAAGCTGATGTGCCAGTTCGAAGTGTCGATCGCGGCGCTGGAGCAGGCCTTTCCGATCGTGTTCGACAAGTACTTCGCACCCGAGCTGGTGCAGCTGCGCCAGATGGAAGCGGACGGCCTGGTCAGCCTCGGCCCGGACTGGCTGACCGTGACCATGAAGGGGCGTCTCCTGATCCGTAACGTGTGCATGGTATTCGACCGCTACCTCGCCGCCCGTCACGACGCGCCGCGCCACTCCCGGACCGTATGAGCCTTCTCGTGAGCCTGCCCGTGAGCGTCCCGGCATTCCTGGTCGGCCTGGCCGGCAGCGTCCACTGCGCCGGCATGTGCGGCGGCATCGTCGGCGCGCTGTCGATGGCACGCGCTCCGCGCGCTGCGCCGGCCTTCCCGGTGCCGGTGCGCACGGTCGGTGCCGATCGGTGCGCACCGGCGGCGGCCTATGTCGCCACCTACAACGCGGGCCGCATCGCCAGCTACATGCTTGCCGGCGCGCTGGCCGGCGGGCTGGCCGGCGGTGCCGCACGGCTGGCCGCACTGCCTTCGCTGCAGGCCGCCGCCTACGTCGCGGCGAACCTGATGCTGGTCGCGCTCGGACTGTACCTGATGGACGCCTGGCGCGGCCTGGCCCTGCTGGAGCAGGGCGGGCAGGCGCTGTGGCGCCGCATTTCCCCGCTGTTGCGCCAGATTCGCCCGGACCAGACGCCCGCGCGCATGTTCGCCGCCGGCGCGCTGTGGGGCTGGCTGCCCTGCGGCATGGTGTACAGCATGCTCGTTACCGCCATGCTGAGCGGCTCCGCGCTCGGCGGCGCCGGCGTGATGCTGTCCTTCGGCCTCGGCACGCTGCCGATGCTGGCCGCGCTCGGACTGGCCGGCGTGCGCCTGCGCACGCTGTTCCGGCTGCCCCGGTTGCGCCTGGCCTGCGGCCTGCTGGTGATCGGCTTCGGCTTGCTCGGCCTGTGGCGCGCCGCCGGCGGGGTGCCGCACCACTGGATCGAGGTGCTGTGCATCGCCCCGGGAGCCGACGCGTGAGCGCGGTACTGGCCGGGATCGTGCCACCGGCCGCTGTAGCGCCGACCATGGCCGCAGGCGCGGCAGCCAGCGGCAACTGCTTCCACTGCGGCTCGCCGGTCCTGGCAGGCAGCCGCTGGCAGGCCACGGTCGACGGCGCGTCGCGCAGCATGTGCTGCCCGGGCTGCGCCGCCGCGGCCGAGGCGATCGTCGCCGGCGGCTTCGCCGACTACTACAGCGCGCGCACCGAGTACGCCGCCTCCGCCACGACCCAGCCGGACGAACCCGAGCTGGTGCTGTTCGACCAGCAGGGCATGGATGGCGAAGGCAGCTTCTCGATCGAAGGGGTGCGCTGCGGCGCCTGCGTCTGGCTGGTCGAGCGCCGCCTGGGACAACTTCCCGGCGTGAGCGAGATTGCGCTGAACGTCGCCACCGGGCGCGTGTTCGTGCGCTGGGACCCGGACCAGTGCCGTCCGAGCGCGATCGTACGCGCCTTGCGCGCCATCGGTTATTTCGCCGCCCCTTACGACGCACAGCGCCATGCGCAGCGGCTCGAGCAGGCGCGCCGCCGCCTGTTCCGCCAGCTGTTCGTGGCCGGCCTGTCGATGATGCAGGTCATGATGTACGCGGTGCCGGTGTACCTGGCCGACGAAGGCAGCATGGACGCCGACATGCGGGCCTTGATGGCCTGGGCCTCGTTCGCGCTGACCTTGCCGGCCGTGTTCTACTCGGCGCTGCCCTTCTTTGCGGGCGCGTGGGGCGACCTGAAGCGCGGGGTGCCGGGGATGGACGTGCCGGTGGCGCTGGGCATCGCGGCCGCCTTCGCTGGCAGTTGCGCCACGCTCGTATCCGGCAGGGGCGAGGTCTACTTCGACTCGATCACCATGTTCGTGTTCCTGCTGCTGGGCAGCCGCTACCTGGAACTGGGCGCGCGCCGCCGCGCCACCCAGGCGCTGGACGCCCTGCGCGGCGGCGTGCCGGCTTCCAGCCTGCGCCTGCGCGGCGATCCGGCCGGGCGCGATACCGAGCTGGTGCCGGCGTCGACGCTGGCGGTGGGCGAGCTGGTGCTGGTGCCGCCGGGCCGCGCGGTGCCGGCGGACGGCGTCGTGGTCGAGGGTTCCTCGGAGCTGGATTTTTCCCTGTTGACGGGCGAGAGCCGCAGCCGTCCCATGGGGCCGGGCGACAGCCTGCCTGGCGGCGCGGTCAATGCCGGCCAGGCGATCGTGGTGCGCGTCACCGCGGCGGCGCGCGACAGCACCGTGGCAATGCTGGTCAAGCTGGTCGAGCGCGCCGGGCAGGGCAAGCCGGCCATCGCGCTGTGGGCGGATCGGGTCGCCGCCTGGTTCGTGCTCGCCCTGCTGGCGCTCACCGTGGTGGTCTACCTGGCCTGGAGCACGGTCGACCCGGAGCGCGCCTGGCACGCCGCGGTGGCGGTGCTGGTGGTGTCCTGCCCGTGCGCGCTGTCGCTGGCGACGCCGACCGCACTGGCGGCCGCGACCGACCGCCTGCTGCGCCGCGGCGTGCTGGCGGTCGCCCCGCATACGCTGGAAACCTTCGAGCGCGCCACCCACGTCGTGTTCGACAAGACCGGCACCGTGACCCTGGGGCGTCCCGTACTGCGCCAGGTGCTGCCGGTGGGCGCCCTCGACGGCGACCTGTGCCTGCGCATCGGGGCCGCGCTGCAGGCCGATAACTCGCATCCGGTCGGCATCGCGATCCGCGCCGCCATGCCCGGGCACGGCTTGAGTGCGCGCCAGCTGCGCGCCGAGATCGGGCGCGGCTTCGAAGGCACGATCGACGGCGTGGTGTACCGGATCGGCACCGCCGAATACGTCCAGGGGCTGGCCGGCGGCATGGTGCGTGCCGCAGCGCCGACCGGCACCAGCAGCGCCTGGCTGGCCTGTGAGGGCCAGTGGCTGGCGCGCTTCGACCTGTCGGACGGCCTGCGCGAGGAAGCGGTCGAGGTGGTGCAACGCTTCCAGCGGAGCGGCAAGACGGTGATCCTGCTCAGCGGCGACGACCAGGCAGCCACCAATGCGGTGGCGCGCCAGCTCGGCGTGACCGGCGCCTTCGGCGGCCGCCTGCCGGCCGAGAAGCTCGCCTTCGTGCGCGAACTGCAGCGCGAGGGCGCGGTGGTGGCGATGGTCGGCGACGGCAGCAACGACGCGGCGGTGCTGCGCGGCGCCGATGTCTCGTTTGCGATGGGGCGGGGCGTCGAACTGGCCCAGGTGCATGCGGACGGCGTGCTGCTGGGCGACAGCCTGCTGCCGCTGGCCGCCGCCGCCGACACCGCGCGCCGCACCCTGGCCATCATCCGCCAGAACCTGATCTGGGCCTCGCTCTACAACCTGGTGGCGATTCCGGCCGCGGCGACCGGCATGCTCAGTCCGTGGGCGTCGGGGATCGGCATGGCCGCCAGCTCGGCGATCGTGGTGCTCAATGCGCTGCGGCTGCGGAGGGATTGACGGTGGAAGCGCTGTATCTCCTGGTCCCCCTCAGCGTGATGCTCGTCGCGCTGGCGGTGTGGATCTTCTTCGGGGCGGCGGAGAGCGGGCAGTTCGAGGATCTCGAAGGGCCGGCGATGCGGATACTGGTGGATGATGACCGCGTGGATGATCCAGGCGGTCGCGCTATCCACGCTCGCGTCGAACGCGTGGGCGGCGCAACAGGAGACGGCTGAACCCAGCTTTCAGGTGGAGCCGCCCACCCTGCGTGCCTACATCGACGGGCCGCGCCCGCTGTGCCGGTCTTTCTCGAGTTGTTCCTGGCACCCGATGCACAGGCGCACCGTTGGCGTGGCCAGCAGGCGCGCCTCGGGAATGTCGCTTCCGCAGGATTCGCAGATGCCGGCGCCGCCCGCTTCGAGCTTGCCGATGGCGACGTCGATCTCGTGCAGCAGGCTTGACTCGTGATCGGCCAGGTGCTGTTCGTTGTGGCTGAGCATTTCGGATTGCGGCGCATCGTCGGACTGGCCCTGGTAGGCCAGCGGGCTGATGCTCGGTGCTTCGTCGTCGGGCGAATCGGTGCGCGAACGCACCGTCTCGAGCAGGTCTTCGCGCGCCTGGTGCAGGCTGGCCCGCAGCTGTTCCGACACGGATTGCGATAGAGGCGGCATGGCGTTTTCCCTTTGCTCATCTGTTGCTGAACAATTTGATTCACATCAAGGATTTTTGCACTGCAAAAAACGACACTCCTGACTGTCATTCATCAAGGTATTTTCAGGAGAGCATCTTGGACAGCAGTCTAAACTATAACTACAAGATCGTGCGCCAGTTTGCCATCGCGACCGTCGTGTGGGGCGTGATCGGCATGGCCGCCGGCGTCTTCATCGCGGCCCAGCTGGCCTGGCCCGCGCTCAATTTCGACATCGCGTGGCTGAGCTACGGACGCCTGCGCCCGCTGCACACCAATGCCGTCATCTTCGCCTTCGGCATCTGCGGCCTGTTCGCCACCTCGTACTACGTGGTGCAGCGCACCTGCCAGGTCCGCCTGTTCAGCGACCGGCTGGCGAGCTTCACCTTCTGGGGCTGGCAGGCGGTGCTGGTGTCGGCGGCGATCTCGCTGCCGATGGGCTTCACCCGCGGCAAGGAATACGCCGAGCTCGAGTGGCCGATCGCAATCCTGATCACCATCGTCTGGGTGGCCTATGCGGTGGTCTTCTTCGGCACCATCGTCAAGCGCCGCGTCCAGCACATCTATGTGGCGAACTGGTTCTTCGGCGCCTACATCCTGGCAGTCGCGGTGCTCCACGTCGTCAACGGCGCGGTGGTGCCGGTATCCGCGATGAAGTCGTATTCCGTGTATGCCGGCGTGCAGGACGCCATGATCCAGTGGTGGTACGGGCATAACGCGGTCGGCTTCATCCTGACCGCCGGCTACCTCGGCATGGTCTACTACTTCATCCCGAAGCAGGCCGAGCGCCCGGTGTACTCGTACCGCCTGTCGATCGTGCACTTCTGGGCCCTGATCTTCACCTACATGTGGGCTGGCCCTCACCACCTGCACTACACCGCGCTGCCCGACTGGACCCAGTCGATCGGCATGGTGTTCTCCCTGATCCTGCTGGCGCCATCGTGGGGCGGCATGATCAACGGGATGATGACCCTGGCCGGCGCCTGGCACAAGCTGCGCTCGGACCCGATCCTGAAGTTCCTGATCGTCTCGCTCTCGTTCTACGGCATGGCCACCTTCGAGGGCCCGATGATGTCGATCAAGACCATCAATTCGCTGTCGCACTACACCGACTGGACCGTCGCCCACGTCCACGCAGGCGCACTTGGCTGGGTCGGCTTCATCACCATGGGCTCGATCTATTACCTTATCCCGCGCCTGGCCGGCAAGAAGCAGATGTGGAGCGTAGCGCTGGTCGACACCCACTTTTGGGTGGCAACCATCGGCATCGTGCTGTACATCGCCTCGATGTGGATCGCCGGCGTGATGCAGGGCCTGATGTGGCGCGCGGTCAACCCCGACGGCACGCTGACCTATACCTTCGCGGAGAGCGTCAAGGCGACTTACCCCTATTACGTGATCCGCTTCACGGGCGGCTTCCTGTACCTGTCGGGCATGGCGATCATGGCCTTCAATACCTGGAAGACGCTGGGCGGTACCGCCAGCGTCGATGCCAGGATCCCGACCGGCCCGGCGCAGGCGCACCCCGCGGCTGCCGCCCTCGAACCGGCGCACGCCTGAACCACCGGAGCACAGAATGAAGAAATTTTCGCATGAATGGATCGAGAAGAACCCCTGGCTCCTGATTGGCCTGGTGCTGCTCGTGATTTCCTTCGGCGGCCTGGTCGAGATCGTGCCGCTGTTCTTCCAGAAGTCCACCACCGAGCCGGTGGCGGGATTGAGGCCCTACTCGCCGCTGCGCCTGGCGGGCCGCGACGTCTACATCCGCGAAGGCTGCTACAACTGCCACTCGCAGATGATTCGCCCGTTCCGTGCCGAGACCGAACGCTACGGACACTATTCGGTGGCCGGCGAATTCGTCTACGACCACCCGTTCCAGTGGGGCTCGAAGCGCACCGGCCCCGACCTGGCGCGCGTGGGCGGCCGCTACAGCGACGAATGGCACCGCACCCACCTCGACAACCCGCGCGACCTGGTGCCGGAATCGAACATGCCGGGCTACCCATGGCTGGCGAAGGCCAGGCTGGACCCGAGCGAGATCATCCCCAAGATGCGCGCGATGCGCCGCATCGGCGTGCCGTACAGCGAGGCCGAGATCCAGGCCGCACCCGCCGAGGTGGCCGGCAAGACCGAGCAGGACGCGCTGGTCGCCTACCTGCAGGGTCTGGGCACGCAGATCAAGACAAGGAACTGAATATGGCACTCCAACAAGCTTTTGACGCGGTACGCGTCATCAACATTTTCGACAACGCCAGCAGCGTGATGACCGTGATCAGCTTCGTCACCTTCCTGGGCATCGTCGGCTGGACCTACGTGCTGCGCCGGAACAGCGATTTCGACAAGGCCGCGCAATTGCCGTTCGCGGATGAAGCAGGGGAGGGCGATCGTGGCTGATTTCTTCAACGAATTCTGGCACTGGTACGTGGCCGTCATCACGGTGCTGTCGATCCTGGGCTGCGGCATCCTGCTGTGGTCGCAGTCGAGCTACCGCGTCACGCTGCGCGCCGACGGTACGCAAGAGGCAACGACCGGCCACGTCTGGGACGAGGACCTGACCGAACTGAACACGCCGATGCCGCGCTGGTGGATCGTGCTGTTCTGGCTCACCATCGCATTCGGGTTTGCCTACCTTGCGCTGTATCCGGGACTGGGCAACTATGCGGGCCGGCTGGGCTGGAATTCGAGCGGCGAATACAAGGCGGAGCTGAAGCAGGCCAAGGCGGACTTCGGCCCGGTGTTCGCGAAGTACGCCAACCAGGACATCAAAGCGGTCGCCGCCGACCCGCAGGCCCAGGCCATCGGCGAGCGCCTGTTCCTGACCTATTGTTCGCAGTGCCACGGCTCGGACGCGCGCGGCAGCAAGGGCTACCCGAACCTGGCGGACCGCGACTGGCTGCACGGCGGCGAGCCGTCCGTCATCAAGCAGACCATCATGGCAGGGCGCGTGGGCACCATGCCGCCCATGGGTGCGGCGCTCGGTTCGGACAAGGACATCGAGAGTGTGGCGCATTACGTACGCAACCTGTCCGGCCTGGCGGCCGATCCGATCAAGGTCGCTTTCGGGAAACCGAAGTTCGCCGCCTGCGTGGCCTGCCATGGCGCCAAGGGCGAGGGCAACCCGGCCATGGGCGCCCCCAACCTGGCCGACAAGACGTGGCTCTACGGCGGCAGCCAGGAAACCGTGATGGAAACCATCCGCAAGGGCCGCAGCAACACCATGCCGGCCTTCGGCGAATTCCTCGGTGAAGAGAAGGCGCATGTGCTGGCCGCTTACGTGTGGAGCCTGTCGAACCAGCCGGCCATCATGGCGCAAGCAAAATGAACGCGCCGGCCGAGGCTCCACGCGAAGCGGTGATCCGCATGTATGCGGCGCGCGAAGAGATCTACCCGCGCGAGATCAAGGGCCGCTACGCGTCGCTGCGCTGGGCCTGCGTGTGGCTTACCCAGCTGCTGTTCTACGGCTTGCCGTGGATCGAGCTGCACGGCCGCCAGGCGGTGCTGTTCGACCTGGCCAGCCGCAAGTTTTACCTGTTCGGCCTGGTGCTGTGGCCGCAGGACTTCATCTACCTGGCCGCGCTGCTGATCCTGTGCGCCTATGGCCTGTTCCTGGTGACGGCGGTGGCGGGCCGGGTGTGGTGCGGCTTCGCCTGTCCGCAGACGGTGTACACCGAGATCTTCCTGTGGATCGAGCGCAAGTTCGAGGGTGCGAGGAGCAGCCGCATCCGCCTCGACCGCCAGCCCTGGACGCTCGAGAAGATCGCACGCAAGGGCGGCAAGCATGCAAGCTGGGGCCTGGTGGCCCTGTGGACCGGCTTCACCTTCGTCGGTTACTTCACGCCGGTGCGCGAACTGAGCTTCGACATCGCCGCGTTCGAGCTCGGGCCCTGGGAGAGCTTCTGGGTGCTGTTCTATGGCTTCGCCACCTACGGCAACGCCGGCTGGCTGCGCGAGCAGGTCTGCAAGTACATGTGCCCGTATGCGCGCTTCCAGAGCGCGATGTTCGACAAGGACACCTTGATCGTCACCTACGACGCCGCGCGCGGCGAGCCGCGCACTCCACGTCAGTCGATCGGCGCCGGCGACTGCATCGACTGCAGCATGTGCGTGCAGGTCTGCCCGACCGGGATCGACATTCGCAAGGGCCTGCAGTACGAGTGCATCGGCTGCGCCGCCTGCGTTGATGCCTGCAACGGCGTGATGGACAAGGTGCAGCGCCCGCGCGGCCTGATCCGCTACGCCACCGAGAACGCCCTGGCGGACCGGTTGTCCGCCGGGCAGGTGCGGCGCCGCGTGATGCGTCCGCGTGTGCTGGTCTATACCGCGGTGCTGGCGATCCTCGGCACCGCCATGATCGCCTCGCTGGCGCTGCGCAATCCATTGAAGCTCGACGTGATCCGCGACCGCGGTTCGATGGGCCGTGAAGTCGAAGACGGAATGATCGAGAACGTGTACCGGCTGCAGGTGATGAACACGACCGAACAGGCACAGCGCCTGCGCATCACGGTGGACGGCATCGCCTCGGCCAGGGTCGCGGGCGACGAAACGATCGAGATCGGCGCGGCCAGCACGCGCGCCGTGCCGGTGCGGGTGCGCATCGCGGGCGGCGACGGCCATCCGGGATCGAACCGGATCGCCTTCACCCTGGCCTCACCAGGCAGCGGCGCGCTCCAGGTAACGGAAGAAGCGGCATTCATCGTGCCGAAATAAGGAAAACGACATGGAAGCACATCTTTCCCTCCAGCCCGCCGCGCCCTGGTACCGGCACCGCTGGCCCTGGCTCCTGATGATCGGCCCGGCATGGGTGCTGGTCGGCGGGGCCGTCATGACCTGGCTGGCGATGAGCCGCCCGGACGCGATGGTGGTGGGCGACTACTACAAGCAGGGCAAGGCCATCAACCAGGAACTGCGCCGCGACCGCGTGGCGAGCAGGCTGGGCCTTGCTTTTGATGCCGCCCACGACGCCGCCGCCGGCCGTATCACGGGCAGCCTGCGCAGCCACGGCGCGCCGGTGCGCGCGCCTTTCCGCATCCGCCTCGCGCACCCGACCCAGCCGGGACGCGACCGCGTGCTGGAAGCGCTGCCGGACGGGGAGGGGCGCTTCACGGCTGCGGCGCCCGCGCTGGAGCCGACGCACTGGCAGGTGGTCGTCGAAGGCGGGAGCGGGGCGGGCGCCTGGCGGCTGGCCGGCAGCTGGAGTCCGGCGAAGCAGGACCAACTGCGTATCAGGGCGGATTGAGCCTGCCGGAGGACATGACCAGGACAAGGCCGGCCGTCAGGGCGATCAGGACGGCAATCGCCGCCGCACCAAGCAGGAGTGGCACCCGCCAAGGCCGCCGTGGGTAGCCGGCGCCGTGCAGCGCAGCGACGTAGCGCACCTGGGCATGGCCCGAGCGGACGTACCAGGCCGCCAGGAAGGCGAGGCTGACGGAATGCGGGATGCCGACGTCCCGCTCCAGCGCCGCACCAAGCAGCACGATGAGCAGGCTCACCGCATGCAGGCCGCAGCTCATCGCGCACCAGGCCCGGGCTTCCTTCGCCCGTTCCTGCTCGCCGAGCCGTTCCCAGTTGCGCATGTGGAGCCAGGCGCCGAAGGCCGGTGACAGCGCCAGGCTCCAGAGGGCGGCGGCCGCCGGGTTCCACAGGGCGATGTCACGGCGCACGGACGCGGGGCGGGCGTGGGATGGTGCGAACGTCGTGTCCATGTTTCCTCCAGCAACAATACGCTGGGGAAATCTTAAGCGTTCTCGATAGCGTGAGCTTGACATGGGGCAGGTACGGGAGAAAACCTGCTATCGTGTGAACGCTCGCCACTCTTGCATTGTTCGACACCATGTACCCCCTTACCCTCCACGCCGACAAGGCCTTGTCAGGCCAGGGCCTGGTCTTCGAAGGAAGCAGCGTCCGCGCCGTGTTCAGCTTTGCCGGCACGCCCTTGCCGTCGCAGTTCTACGCCGTGCCCGTGTTCGACTGGACCATCGGCGAACGCAGCGTGCAAAGCGCCAGGGCAGGCGCGCAGTTCGGCGAATCGTCGGACGACTACACGACCGCGCAGATCGACGTGGGCCGGGCGATCTCGGCGCGGATGCAATTGCATTTCAACGAGGTGGCGTACACCGCCGCCAGCACCCGCCCGTTCACCGTGGTGAACGTCAACGACCTGCCGACCGGGACGATCCGGATCGAAGGCGACACCCGCAGCGCGGGAAGCGTGCTCACCGCCGTCGGCACCATCGCGGACGAAGACGGCATCGGGGCGCTCAGCTACCAGTGGCGCGCGGACGGCCAGCCCATCGCGGGCGCCACCGGCGCCACCCTGGCACTGGGGCAGGGCGAGGCCGGCAAGGTCATCACGGTGGTGGCGAGCTACATCGACGGTTTCGGCCAGGCCGAATCAGTGGCCAGCGACGCCGATCCGGAGGCGAAGCACGTCAACACGCCCGGCAGCGTGCGCATCGACGGCAGGCTTGCGGCCGGACAGACCCTGCATGCCGGGCTGGCCGATCCCGACCATTCCGGCAAGGTCTACTACCAGTGGCAGGTGGCCGACGGCGCCGGCGGCTACCGCGATGTCGAGGGTGCCTGGGGCAGCGACTTCACGCTCGGCGCCGACGCGCCGGCTGCGGTGCGCGTGCTGGCGGCCTACGCCGACCGCTACGGCGTGGTGGAAGCGCGGGCCAGCGCGATCGGCACCGACGGCGCCGATACCTTGCGCGCCGACGCCGACAACGAGACCGTCATGGCGCTGGGCGGCGACGACATCATCGGCCATCTCGGCCGCGGCCACCGGATCGACGGCGGCGCCGGCCTGGACACCTTCGTCACCCACCACATGCGCTACCAGTTCTGGCAGACGCGCGAGCTTTCCGGCCAGTGGGCGGTGGCGGACATCATCTTCGCCGGCGATCCGATTCTGCTGACGAACGTCGAGCGCGTGCATTTCGCAAACGGCGGCGATGGCGTCGCGCTCGACTATGCGGGCCATGCGGGCCAGGCCTACCGCCTGTACCAGGCCGCCTTCGACCGCGCGCCGGACAAGACCGGCCAGGGCTTCTGGATGAACCGCCTCGACATCGGCGTGAGCCTGGGCGACATCGCCGCGGCCTTCGTCGCATCGAGCGAGTTCAGGGAGCTGTATGGGGCGAATCCGACGAATGCCGGGATCGTCGCGAAGTTCTACGAGAACGTGCTGAATCGGGCTCCGGACGCGCAGAGCCAGTTCTGGGTCGATGTCCTGGACAGCAAGCGGGCGACGGTGGCCGAGGTGCTGGTCGGCTTCAGCGAGAGCGCGGAGAACGTCGCGGCGCTGGTCGGCGTGAAGGAAACCGGGATCGACTTCACGCCTTACACCGGAAGCTGAATTTAAAAGGAGCCGTAGCCCGCGGCCGCGCGGTAGCCCGCCACCACGCCGACCGTCGACATGCCTGATAGAGGCAGGTGCAGGCAGCCGCCGCCGCCGCCCCTTGATCTAGGCGGGACCTCAGTCAGCCTTGAAACCGCGTCCGGTCGCGGCCCAGTAGATGCCGCCGTACAGGTGGTGCAGGAAGAGCGGGTCGCGGTAGGTCGCGGCGATATGCCCCAGCGCCGTGTAGAAGGCGCGGCCGCCCTCGTAGGGCTGGTACCAGCTGATGGGGTGGAAGGCGCCCATGCCCTTGCCCTGTTTGGTTTCGGGGCGATAGGTCGACTCGTCGACGCTCAGCAGGTAAGTCAGCTTGCCGGAAGTGGCCGGGCCGAACTCGTACCATTCGTCGGTGAACAGGGTGCGCGGCGCGAAGCGTTCCATGCCGGGAAAGTTGCGCTCGCGGACCTGCAGCACGGCGGTCTGCACCGCCGGGTGGGTGCGGAACATGTGGCCCACCATCTTCGTGTACCACGGCCAGTCGTACTCCGTATCGGAGGCGCTGTGCACGCCCACGAAGCCGCCGCCCTTGCGGATGTAGCGCTCGAAGGCGGCCTGCTGCTTGTCGTCCAGCACGTCGCCGGTGGTCAGCAGGAAGACCACGGCCTGGTATTTCGCGAGTTCGGCATCGTTCATCACGCGATTGGGATCGGCGGTCCAGAACACGTCGAAGTCGTGCAGTTTGCCGAGTTCCTGCACGGCGCTCACGCCCGCATGCACGGCGTCGTGGTGCCAGCCTGCGGTCTTGGTGAACACCAGCACCTTGAATTGTTCGGCGTGAGCGATCGGGGCAGTCAACAGGGAGGCGGCCAGCAGGCTGGACGAGATGAAAGAAAATTTCATTTTATTGTTTGCGTTGAAATATTATTTCGGCACCGGCCGGCGGCCGCTCGTCGCAATCGAACTCATCCAGATGAGCGGCGGCCCAGTCTAACATCGGGCCAATCACGTGTCTGTACATACTGAACGTGCATTGTTGGTTAGACCTTTTCCATGTTAGATTCCTCCGCGGAAAACACGGCGCCCGGCGCCGCCACCCTGTACATATAACGAGGAAACGAGACCACGATGCCATCCTTCCGCCAGCGCAGCCTGCGCGCCACCATCGGCGCCCTGTTCATCCCCGCCGCCATTGTCGTGGCGACCCTGCCGGCTGCGGCGCAGGCGGCACCTGTGGCGCAAGCCGCCGCCGCCAAGCCGAACAAGGCCTTCGATACCTGGGCCGAGAAGTTCGCCGAGGACTGGGTCCGCGCGAATCCGCAGGGCGCGACGTCGACCCAGTACTTCAGCGGCGCGGAACAGGCGAAACTGGACCGCGAGCTGACCCCGCTGACGAAGGCCCACCGCCAGAAGGTGCAGGCCCTGGCCCGCAGCGGCCTGGCGCGCCTGGACAAGTGGATGGCCGGCCCGCTCGACCAGGGCCAGCGTACCTCGGCCGCCGTCATGCGCTGGACGCTGCAGAACGCGGTCGCCAACGAGCCGTTCGAGGACCATTCCTTCATCTTCTCGCAGTTCAGTGGTGTGCAGGTCGGCCTGGTCAATTTCATGACCACCACCCACCCGCTGCGCAATCCGGCGGATGTCGACAGCTACCTGGCGCGCCTGGAGCAGGTCGGCACCCGCATGGA
This sequence comes from Telluria sp. PB2R4, assembly GCF_059685695.1. Taxonomy (NCBI): domain Bacteria; kingdom Pseudomonadati; phylum Pseudomonadota; class Betaproteobacteria; order Burkholderiales; family Oxalobacteraceae; genus Telluria; species Telluria sp. PB2R4. The sequence goes on from NZ_JCASIC010000011.1 coordinate 192,115, forward strand.
CGAAGCGCTGGCGCGCGCCCGCGATGCCGCATCGCGCTCCCTGATTCCGCCGCGCTTCATCCTCGAGCGCGCCCAATTCCAGGTCGACAGCTTCCTCAAGCCGGCGCCGAGCGAGAACGTGCTGGTCACCTCGCTGGCCCAGCGCACCGAGAAGATGGCAGGCCTCACGCCGGACGCGCGCAAGGCCGCGCTGGCGCGCGCCGCCCGCATCGTCGAGGAGCGCATCAAGCCGGCCTACCAGCGGGTGCAGGCCTTCATGGCCGACATCCACCCGCGCACCGGCGACGTGGCCGGCATCTCGCGCCTGCCGAACGGCAGCGCGGCCTATGCGCGCGCGGTCGAGAACTTCACCAGCACCAAGCTCACCCCGAACGAGATCCACGAGATCGGCCTGCGCGAAGTCGCGCGCATCGAAGGCGAGATGGACCGGCTCCTAGCATCGCTGGGCCTTGCCGAGGGCGGTATCGAAGCCCGCATGAAGCAGCTCGATGCGCGCTTCCAGCCGAAAGGCGAGGGCGACCCGCGCCCGGCGATCATCGCCAGCTACGTCGAGATGGTGAAGGACGCCGAGCGCAGGAGCGCGCCGCTGTTCAACCTGAAGCCGCGCGCCCCGGTCGAAGTGCGCCGCGAGCCGCCGCTGACCGAACCCTCGGCCGCCGCGCACTATTCGCTGCCGGCGCCGGACGGCACCCGCCCGGGGATCTTCTGGGTGCCGCTGCGCGGCCCGAGCTTCGACATGATCCGCATGCGCAGCCTCGCTTACCACGAGGCGGTGCCGGGCCACCACTTCCAGCTGGCGATCCAGCAGGAGCTGACCGGCATTCCGAAATACCGCAGCCAGCGCATCTTCAGCGGCGGCAGCGCCCACTCCGAAGGCTGGGCGCTGTACACCGAGCGCCTGGCGGTGGAGCAGGGCTGGTACGAGGGCGACGTGCCCGGCCTGCTGGGGGCACTCGGTTCGGAACTGTTCCGTGCCCGCCGCCTGGTGGTCGATACCGGCCTGCATTCGAAAGGCTGGACCCGCCAGCAGGCGATCGACTACGGCATCGGCGCGCAGGAAGTCGAGCGCTACGTCGCCTGGCCGGGCCAGGCCAACGCCTACATGATCGGCATGCTGCGGATGATCGAGCTGCGCGAGAAGGCCAGGAAGGAATTGGGGGACAAGTTCTCGCTCGCCGGCTTCCACGACCTGGTGCTGGGCGCGGGCTCGGTGCCGCTCGACGTGCTGGGCGAGCTGGTGGATGGCTGGATCGCGAAGCTGAAGCAGGCCTGAGCCTCAGGACGGCGGCATCGATTTGCATCGCGATGCCGCCGCGCCGGTTGCCCGGGGGCGCATTTGCTCCTACACTGCTCGCGCGCAGCTGTATTTCATGACCTTCTTCCACAGGAGCACAGCATGGAAACACAAGAAATCTACCGCGGGCGGCTCATCGACCACATTCAATTGGTGGTGCGCGACCTGCCTGCCTCCCGCAGGTTCTACGGCGCCGTGTTCGAGGCGCTGGGCATTCCGCTCGGCGGCGCCGGCGACGATTACTTCTGGGCCGACGAACTGTTCGTCTCCAGCCGCGCCAGCCAAGCCGCGCAAGGCGTGCTGACGGGACGCCACCACCTGGCCTTCCAGGCACGCGACCGCAAGATGGTCAATGCCTTCTACTTTGCGGCGCTGGCCGCCGGCGGCAGGGACAACGGCCGGCCGGGCGAGCGCGCCTACCACCCGGGCTATTACGGCGCCTTCGTGCTCGACCCGGACGGGAATAATATCGAAGCGGTCTACCACGGCGAGGCGAAGCAGAGCGCGCCGTACGTGCGCATCAGCTTCTGACGGCCGCTGCAGTCGCCGGCGCAGGGCGCGGCGAAAAAGCCGCTATACTGCGCCGACCATGCGCATCCAGCTTTTCTCCGACCTCCATCTCGAACGTTACGCGGGCTTCATTCCGCAGATCCGCGCCGATACCGACGTGATCATCCTGGCGGGCGACATCGGTTCCTACCAGTCCGGCTCGCGCCTGACGGATACCGATTTCGGCCTCGGGCGTTTTTCGCCGAGGTCCTCTCCGCTGCGGCCCGGCGCTTCGCAAGCGCGGGTGCTCTACATCCCCGGCAACCACGAATTCGACGGCCTCGAATTCGAGGAGGCCTACGCGCGCCTGCGCGCCACCTGCGCACGCCTCGGCATCGAATGGCTGGACCGCGAGACCTTGATGATCGGAGCGGTGCGCTTCATCGGCACTACCCTGTGGAGCGATTTCGACGCGCTGGCGCTGCAGGAGCAGGACCTGACCAAGCAGCTGCAGCGCCGCGACAAGGCCTTCCGCGCGGCCAACTACTACCTGTCGAAGAACACGACCCTGAAGAACGGCGAAAAGGTGCTGGCCGAGGGCATCCGCGCGATGTCGCTGGACTGCCAGGCGTGGCTGCGCGGCGCGCTGGCGGCGCCTTTCGAGGGCCGCACGGTGGTGGTGACCCACTTCGCCCCCAGCCTGCTCAGCGCCGACCCGCGCTATGGCCTGACCCCCGGCACGGCGGGCTTCTGCAATGCGCTCGACGCGCTGTTTCCCCAGGCCGACCTGTGGATCCACGGCCACCTGCACTGCGCGAACGACTACATCACCAGCGGCGTCGAAGCGGGCCGGCCCTGGTCCTGCCGCGTGGTGGCCAATCCGCTCGGTTACCTGAGCAAGGGCGAGCAGGAGGCCTTCCGTCCGGAGCTGGTGATCGAGATCTGAGCACGCACGGTGGGCGCCGGCGCCGGAAAATACGTCCGCCCGCAGCAGTCCCGACGCCAGGACGGCGGCACGGAGCGCGACGAGCCGTCCTGGCGACGCCCCAGGTTCAGCCCATCGGGCTGCAAACGTCGGTGCCGGCAGCCAGCGCCTTGAGCTTGACCGGGTCGAGCAGGGTGACTTCGCGCTTGTCGACCTGCAGCCAGCCCTGTTTCTTGAAGCGCGACAGCAGGCGGCTGATGCTTTCGATGGTGAGTCCGAGGTAGTTGCCGATGTCCTCGCGCGACATGCGCAGCTGGAAGCTGTTCGGCGAGTAGCCGCGCGCCGCGTAGCGCGCCGACAGGTTCACCAGGAAGACGGCGAAACGCTGCTCCGCCCGCATATTGCCGAGCAGAAGCATTACGTTCTGTTCGCGCGTGATTTCCTGGCTCATGATGCGGTGGAAGTGGCGCAGCAGGGCCGGGACCTGGCCGAACAGCTCTTCCAGGCGCGAGAACGGAATCTCGCAGACTTCGCTGTCCTCGAGCGCCACGGCGTCGCAGTGGTGGGTGCCGCTGATCGCGTCCATGCCCAGCAGTTCGCCGGCCATCTGGAAACCGGTGATCTGGGCTTCGCCGGCGGCGTTCACCTGGTAGGTCTTGAAATGGCCGAAGCGCACCGCGTACAGGTTGCGGAAGGGTTCGCCCATCGCATACAGGCGCTCGTCGCGTGCGAGGCGGCGGCGCCGTCCGATGATTTGGTCGAGGCGGTTGATGTCGGCGTCTTCCAGCCCCATCGGCAGGCACAGCTGGTGCATGCTGCAGGCGCCGCAGCTGGTCTTGAGGGCCTGGATGCTGACCGGCGCTGTGCCAGGGAGCGACATGGGTTGGTTCATGGCGTGAGAAGAAAATGCGGACGCAGCCATTATAGACACAGGCCGGGTCCGCGGCGTTCATTTCCCAGAGATAAGTAGGGTGGGCGGGGTAATTGCGGGCAATGCCCGGAATTACGTACGCCCACGCGTTCAATATTCCCGTGAATAGACGCTACATCCATTCCAGGACGATCTGAACGCGTGGGCGGCATCGCCGTCCACCCAACACAGGGCGGTTACAGGTGATGCCGGTGTTCCGCCTTCTTCCGGTAGTACTCCTGCCGGCCCTTGGCCTGCACGGTCGCGGCGATCTGCGCCGCCTCCAGCGCCGCCGCCTTCACGGTCGCGAACGCGTCACCATCCGCCTTCAGGGCCTCGACGGCCTGCAGCGACTGCGCCGTGCCGGCCAGCGCCAGGCCGAAGGTGGCCGACACCGCCAGCTCGGCTGCCAGGGTGTCGAGGCCTGGCGCCACCACGCCCTGGCCGGCGTTGGCCGCCATGGCTGCCTCGGCGGGGGCCTGGGGCGCCGCCAGCGCACGCGCCACGTCCCTGTCGCCCGCCACCTTTGCCAGGAAGTCCAGCGCGGCCTGGCTGCCCGACTGGTTGGCCAGGTCGCCCAGGCGCAGCAGCGCGGTGTTCTTGGCATTGAACACCGCACGGCCGGCAAGCGGCTTCTCGACGAAGTCGATCAGCGGCTGGACCGCGATCGCGCTGCCGATGTAGCCGAGGGTGGCCACGACCTGCACCAGGAACTCCTCGTGCTTCCCGGGCTCGTTCACCAGCCAGTCGAGCAGCAGGCGGGCGTCCTTCTCCGTGTACTGCGAGGCCAGCTCGTCGGGCACGCCTTCGACCCAGTGCTGGGAGACGAAGTCGCGCACGTCGGCAGGCAGCGGGATGCCGCCCACGCCGCAGGAGCAGCCGCCGGCGGGCATCACCTCGCCGGTGATGGCGAGCGGGCCGGCCAGGAAGGCCGCCGACTCCCCGGCGTTGACCACGTCGTGGTCGGTGCCGACCGACGGGTACATGACCGCGCGCAGGTCGTCGGTTCGATGGCCGAGGCCGCAGTTGTGGCCGTACTCGTGCACCCAGATCAAGCCTTCCTGGTTGGCGGTGAAGCGCACCGCCGCCACGTTGACGATGGTGCTGCCGACCGGGGCGCAGCCGATGATGCTGTCGCCGGGGCCGCCGCACCAGCGGATCGCCTGCACGACCTTGACCCCGCTGCCCGCGTTCAGCAGCGCCGTCAGGTCGGCCGCCGTCTGGATCGTGCCGGGGACGTTGCTTGGGAGCAGCCGTACCGCGCCGTTGCGCACGAAGCGGACCGGGGTGGCGACATCCGGCCCGGTGTCGTCGTTCTGCAGGATCGTGCCCATGTCGGCCAGGATCCGGTCGGCCTCGGCCTCGCTCAGGGCCACGCTGCTGTGGCGGTGCACCGCGACCGACACCGTGCGCAGGCCGGGTGGCGCCACGGGCGGGTTGACGATCAGGTAGTCGACGTAGAGCGAGATGTCCGCGCTCCACTCGATGTTGACCCAGATGTCGACGCCGTTCCAGCGCGAGGCGACGTTGTGCAGGGTGTAGCGGGCTGCGCCGATGAACTTGCCGGCGTTCGGTCCGCCCGGCACGCCTTCGCCCACCGCCACGAACACCTGCGAGCCGGGCTGGATGACATCCCAGTTGAGCCGCAGGATCCATTGGCCGCGGCGCGCTCCCCAGTCGTGGCGGTAAGTGAAGCCGGTTCCTTGCAGGGCGGGCTGCAGCCCGTCCTTGCCGACGGTGGCTTCGGCAATGGCCCAGGGGCCCTTGGTGTCCGAGGAATCCGCGCGCTCCGCCGGGTCCTGGCGGGCCAGGGTCAGCGCGGCGTTCCGGTCAAGACGATCGTTTGGTGACATGGTGTTCTCCTCGGATGCTCAGGGATTGATGATCAGGTAGTCGGCGTAGAGCGAGATATCCGAGCTCCACTCGATGTTGACCCAGATGTCGACGCCGTTCCAGCGTGAGGCGACGTTGTGCAGGGTGTAGCGGGCCGAGCCGATGAACTTGCCGGCATTCGGTCCGCCCGGGACGCCTTCGCCGATCGCCACCAGGACCCGCGACGGGGGCTGGATCACGTTCCAGTTGAGGCGCAGCACCCACTGCCCGCGGCGCGCACCCCAGTCGTGGCGGTAGGTGAAACCGGTTCCGCTCAGCTCGGGTTGCGGTTCGGCGCTGGCGGCGGCGGGCCCGAACAACTGCCGGACCGCGCCGAGGTCGGCGTCCTGCCGGATCTCGGCGAAGCTGGTCGGCATGGCCGAGGAAGCGATGAAGCCGTCCGCTTCCCTGGCGCCCGCGGCAATCCGCGTGGCTGCCTGGTTGACCTGATTGTTTGACATGACATTTCCTTTCACATCGACGATCGGTGATTGGCCCAGCCTGCCGCGCCGCAAGGGGGGAGGAGGGTCGCCGGATAGCGAGCTGCATGCATGCTGGAACTCCGGAATTCCGTCGATGCCGTGCTCGAATCGTCAGCCAATATAGTCGAGTGATCGGGCCGGACTGGGGACGATCTGATGGGTCATTAATTTGGATCAGTGGCTTCCTGTTTTCTGACGGAGAGAAAGATTTCGGAAGTGAAAACAGGCTTCCCCTTGCCCTCCCTCAGCCGGCCTTGATTTCCATCGAAATGCCACCCGGCCAAGCGTGCGCCCCCATCCTGCATGCTAGATTCTGGACACACCCCCGGAGGTCGACCCGGGAACACGAGGAGCCCCGATGTTCGGTTTGTCCGCCTTGGATCTGGCGCGCGTGCAGTTTGCGTTCACGATGTCTTTCCACATCCTGTTTCCGGCAATAACGATCGGCATGGCCAGCTATCTGGCCGTGCTCGAGCTGTGCTGGCTGAAAACCGGGCGCCAGGTCTACGTCGACCTCTATCACTACTGGCTCAAGATCTTCGCCGTCAGCTTCGGCATGGGGGTGGTGTCGGGCATCGTGATGGCCTACCAGATCGGCACCAACTGGAGCTACCTGTCCGAATTCGCCGGCAGCATCCTGGGGCCGATCCTGTCCTACGAGGTGCTGACCGCCTTCTTCCTCGAAGCCGGCTTCCTCGGCGTGATGCTGTTCGGCTGGACCCGGGTCGGCCCGGGCCTGCACTTCGCTTCCACCTGCGCGGTGGCGGTCGGCACCCTGATCTCGTCCACCTGGATCCTGGCCGCCAACAGCTGGATGCAGACCCCGCAGGGCTACGCCATCGAGGGCGGGCGCATGGTCCCGAGCGACTGGCTGGCCATCATATTCAATCCCTCCTTCCCCTACCGGCTGCTGCACATGGTGATCGCCGCTTATCTGACCACCGCCCTGATCGTCGGCGCCTCCGGGGCCTGGCAGCTCTTGAAGGGGCGCGACAATCCGGCGGTGCGCAAGATGCTGTCGATGGCGATGTGGATGATCCTGATCGTCGCGCCGATCCAGGCGGTGGTGGGCGACTTCCATGGGCTGAACACGCTGAAGCACCAGCCGGCCAAGCTGGCGGCCATGGAAGGTCACTGGGAGAACGAGGGCGGCAAGGCGGTCCCGCTGCTGCTGTTCGGGGTGCCGGACATGGAGGAGGAAAAGACGAAGTACGCGGTCGGCATCCCGCACCTGGGCAGCCTGATCCTGACCCATAGCTGGGACGGGCAGATCCCGGGGCTCAAGGACTTCCCGCCCGAAGACCGGCCGAACGCCCTGATCGTGTTCTGGAGCTTCCGGCTGATGGTCGGCCTGGGCCTCCTGATGATCGCGCTGGGCGCCTGGAGCCTGTGGCTGCGGCGCAAGCGAAAACAGGAGGGAGGAGCGGAGGCGCGCCTGTGGCACAGCCGTCCCTTCCTGCGCTTCGCCCTGTGGATGGGCCCGGCCGGCCTGGTGGCCATCCTGGCCGGCTGGACCACCACCGAGGTCGGGCGCCAGCCCTGGGTGGTGTACGGGGTGCTGCGCACGGCCGACGCGGTGTCGCCGCACGGCGCCGCCACCCTGGGCCTGAGCCTGGTCCTGTTCGTGGTGGCCTACATGTTCGTGTTCGGCACCGGGACGGTGTACTTGTTGCGCATGATACGCAAGGGACCGCAGCACTTCGAGCTGAACCGCCCCGCCCAGGGCGGACCGGGCGAGGACCGCACGCCGATGCGGCCGCTGTCGGCGGCGGATGTCGGCAACGACGACGACGGGCAGGGGAGCTAGCGATGGGCATCGACATCACCGTCGTCTGGGCGCTCATCATTTTCTTCGCCGTCTTCATGTACGTGCTGCTGGACGGCTTCGACCTCGGCATCGGCCTGCTGTTCCCGTTCACGCCGAAAAAGCGCGACCGCGACACCATGATGAACACGGTGGCGCCGGTCTGGGACGGCAACGAAACCTGGCTGGTGCTGGGCGGCGAGGGGCTGCTGGCGGCCTTCCCGGTGGCCTACTCGATCATCCTGTCGGGGCTCTACCTGCCCCTGATCTTCATGCTGCTCGGCCTGGTGTTCCGCGGCGTTGCCTTCGAATTCCGCTTCAAGGCCAAGGAGCACGAGGCCCACCTGTGGGACAAGGCCTTCATCGGCGGCTCGGTCGCGGCCTCGTTCTTCCAGGGCGTCTCGCTGGGCGCCTTCCTGGACGGCATTGCCGTGTCGGGGCGCAGTTATGCCGGCGGGCCGCTCGACTGGCTCGCCCCGTTCCCGCTGCTGGCCGGCGTCGGCGTGATGATCGCCTACACCCTGCTGGGCGCCACCTGGCTGGTGATGAAGACCGAGGGCGAGCTGCAGGCGCGCATGGTGCAGGTGGCGCGTCCCCTGGCCCTGATGCTGCTCGCGGCCATCGTCATCGTCAGCATCTGGACCCCGTGGCGCGACCCGGCCGTGGCGCAGCGCTGGTTCAGCTTCCCGAACATCGTGTTCCTGGCGCCGGTGCCGGTGCTGGTGGCGGTGTTCATCGTGCTGCTGCTGCGCTCTCTTAACAGTAAAAACGGAAATGCGCCGCACCGGGTGCCCTTCGTCGCGGCCCTGGCCCTGATCTTCCTCGGCTACAGCGGCATGACGATCAGCATCTGGCCGCACATCGTGCCGCCCGCGATCTCGATCTGGGAAGCGGCGTCTCCGCCCAGCAGCCAGCGCTTTGCGCTGGTGGGCACCCTGTTCATCCTGCCCATCATCCTGCTGTACACCGGCTGGTCGTACTGGGTATTCCGCGGCAAGGTCAAGGCCGACGCGGGGTATCACTAGATGGCGACCCGGCGCGACTGGATGCGGCGGCTCGGCTGGCTGGCCGCGCTCTGGCTCGGCGGCGTGTTTACGCTGGCGGCGGTGGCCTACGTGATCCGCGTGCTCATGCATGCGCTCGGGATGCGCTGAAGATCCGCTGAAAAGCGCGAACGCGATCGAGCCGGCTCGACCAACCGTGCGCGGCCTGTGGCGATGGAGGACTACACTCTTCGTAACGCTTTGCTAACAGGAGAGCAGCCCCGTGTCCTATCCTGACGCGCCGTCGGTCGACCGTACCGCCGAAGCCGCCGCATCGAGTGCCTTACCTGTCGCCACGCAGACCGCTAAGCCCGTCTCCGTTTCCCTGCCGCTGGCGGGAGAAGACCAGGCCCGCGCCGACCTGTACGCGCTGTTGTCACGCCTGCTGCTGGCGGCGCCAGATGCCGGGCTGCTGCACGCGCTGGCGCATGCCGACCCCATCCTCTCCGAGGGCGGCGATCCGGCGCTGGAACAGGCCTGGGAAGCCTTGACGCTCGCCTCCGGCGTCATGGATCCGGACGCCGTGGCCGACGAGTTCGCCGCGCTGTTCATCAGTGTCGGCACGCCGCCGCTCAATCCCTACGGCTCGCGATACCTAGCAGGCTACCTGAACGACTCCCCGCTGGCCGAACTGCGTGCCGACCTGGCGCGCCTCGGCATTGGCCGGGTGCGCGGCGCCGGCGAATTCGAAGACCACCTGGGCGCCCTGTGCGAGACCATGCGCGTGCTGGTGGCCGGGGCTCCTGGCGGGTCCGGCACGATCATGCGGCAGCCGCTGGCGCGCCAGCAGGCCTTTTTCGAGGTCCACATCGCGCCCTGGTACGAGCGCTGCGTGGCCGACATCGCGAACGCCGAAGGCGCGAACTACTACCGGCTGGTCGCCCGGCTGGCCGGGGCCTTCCTCGCCATCGAGGCGGAAGCCTTCGTGGTCGGGGACGCGCTGACGGATTCAATGGTTTAACCAGACGAGGCACAGCATGGAACAGCATCCGCAAGGACAGCAAGTCAGTGAAGACGGCAAGCCGGCCACGCCCACTACCGGGCCCGACCCGGCCCGGCGCAGCTTCCTGAAGGCCGCGCCGCTGGGCGCGCTGGCCGCCGTGACCGGCAGCGCCGGCGCCGCCGAAGCACCGCTTGCTGCGCCGCTGCCTGCGCCGCAGGTCAAGCGCGGCTACCACGAAACCGAGCACATCCGCCGTTACTACGAGACCGCCGCCTATTGGTGAGTATCGCCCTAGCGCAACTGGAGAGCCAGCATGTCCCTAGTGAAGACCGTCCGCGACAGCGGACTCAAACGGCGCCGCTTCCTGGTCGGCGCAGGCGTCGCGGCCGGTGCCGGCGCCCTGGCGCGGCAACTGCCGCTGAACGTCATCGAGCCGGCGCACGCCGACGCGGTGGCGGATGCCCCGGTGCCCACCGAGATCAAGCGCACCATCTGCAGCCACTGCTCGGTGGGCTGCTCGGTCGACGCGGTGGTCGCCAACGGCGTCTGGGTGCGCCAGGAAGCCGCTTTCGACTCGCCCATCAATATGGGGGCGCACTGTGCCAAGGGCGCCTCGGTGCGCGAGCACGCCTTCGGCGAGCACCGCCTGCGCTACCCGATGAAGCTGGTGAACGGCAAATACCAGCGCATCTCCTGGGACCAGGCCATCAACGAGATCGGCGACAAGCTGATCGAACTGCGCCAGAAATCCGGCCCGGACGCCTTGATGGTCATCGGCAGCTCCAAGCACAACAACGAACAGGCCTACCTGCTGCGCAAGTTCAGCGCCTTCTGGGGCTCGAACAACTGCGACCACCAGGCGCGCATCTGCCACTCGACCACGGTCGCGGGCGTCGCCCAGACCTTCGGCTACGGGGCCATGACGAATTCCTTCAACGACTTGCACCACAGCAAGGCGGTGATGTTCATCGGCTCCAACCCGGCCGAGGCCCACCCGATCTCGATGCTGCACTTCCTGCATGCCAAGGAGTTGGGCGCGAAGATGATCGTGATCGACCCGCGCTTCACCCGCACCGCGCGCTTTGCCCACCATTATGTGCGGGTGCGCCCGGGCACCGACATCCCGCTGGTGTGGGGCATCCTGTGGCACATCTTCCAGAACGGCTGGGAAGACAAGGAGTACATCGCGGCCCGCACCTACGGCATGGACGACGTGCGCAAGGAAGTGGCCAAATGGACGCCGGATAAAGTGTCGGACGTGACCGGTGTCCCGGAAGCCTCGGTGCGCATGGCGGCCGAGATGCTGGCCAAGAACAAGCCTTCCTCGGTGGTCTGGTGCATGGGCATCACCCAGCACCACGTCGGCACCGCCAACGTGCGCGCCCTGTGCATCCTGCAGCTTGCGCTGGGCAACATCGGGGTGCCGGGCGGGGGCGCCAACATCTACCGCGGCCACGACAACGTGCAGGGCGCGACCGACGTCGGCCCCAACGGCGACACGCTGCCGGGCTATTACGGCATCGCCGAGGGCGCCTGGAAGCACTTCGCCACCGCCTGGGGCGTCGACTACGAATGGATCAAGTCGCGTTTCGGCTCCAAGGAGCTGATGGAAAAGCCCGGCATCACGGTGTCGCGCTGGTTCGACGCGGTCAACGAAGAAAACCAGTTCATCGACCAGCCCAGCAACCTGCGTGCGGTGTTCTACTGGGGCCATGCCCCCAACAGCCAGACCCGCCTGCCCGACATGAAGGCGGCGATGCAGAAGCTCGACATGATGGTGGTCATCGACCCGTACCCGAGCATGACCGCCTCGATGCACGGGCGTACCGACGGCGTCTACCTGCTGCCGGCCGCCTCGCAGTTCGAGACCTCGGGTTCGTGCACGGCGTCCAACCGCAGCATCCAGTGGCGTGAGCGCGTCATCATGCCCTTGTTCGAGTGCAAGTCCGACCACGAGATCATGTACCTGTTCGCCAAGAAGCTCGGCTTCCACAACGAACTGTGCAAGAACATCAAGGTGGTACTCAACGAGCCGGTGGTCGAGGACATCCTGCGCGAGATCAACCGATCCTGCTGGACCATCGGCTACACGGGCTGCTCGCCGGAACGTCTCAAGCTCCACATGGAGAACAAGCACACCTTCAACCCGACCACCATGCGCGCCGACGACGGTCCCTGCAAGGGCGACTACTACGGCTTGCCGTGGCCGTGCTGGGGCACGCCGGAACTGAAGCACCCGGGCACGCCGATCCTGTACGACACCAGCAAGTCGATCGCCGAGGGCGGCCTGCCGTTCCGGGCCAACTGGGGCGTCGAGCACAACGGCGTTTCCCTGCTGGCGGCGGACGGCTCCACCAACAAGGACAGCCAGCTCGACACCGGCTACCCCGAGTTCGACCACATCTTCCTGAAAAAGCTCGGCTGGTGGGCCGAACTCACGCCGCAAGAACAGGCGATGGCCGAAGGCAAGAACTGGAAGACCGACAATTCGGGCGGCATCATCCGGGTAGTCATCGCGCACGGCTGCGCGCCCTGGGGCAATGCGCGCTCGCGCTGCAATGTCTGGAACTTCCCCGACCCGGTGCCGGTCCACCGCGAACCGCTGGCCTCGCCACGGCGCGACCTGGTCGCCAAGTACCCGACCTACGACGACAAGGCCAATTTCTGGCGCCTGCCCACCTTGTACAAATCGGTGCAGGACGTCGATTACTCGAAGGATTTCCCGCTGATCATGACCTCCGGGCGCCTGGTCGAGTACGAGGGTGGCGGCGAGGAAACCCGTTCCAACCCCTGGCTGGCCGAGCTGCAGCAGAACATGTTCGTCGAGATCAATCCACGCGACGCGGCCCAGATGAACGCCCGGGTCGGCGACTACGTCTGGGTCGAAACCCCGACCGGGGCCCGCATGAAGATGATGGCGATGGTCACCGAGCGGGTGCCGATCGGCCTGGTCTGGATGCCATTCCACTTCGGCGGCTGGTGGATGGGCGAGGATCTCGAGCGGCACTATCCGGAGGGCGGGGCGCCGACGGTGCGCGGCGAAGCCTGCAACACTGGCTGGACCTACGGCTACGACGCCGTGACGATGATGCAGGAAACCAAGGTATCGCTGTGCCGGGTGGTCAAGGCCTAGTACGCGCCCCACAAAAAACTGAGCAAAGCGGAGGAGAACGGCATGGCCGCAAGAATGAAGTTTATTTGCGACACCGAACGCTGCATCGACTGCAACGGTTGCGTGACCGCATGCAAGAACGAACACGAGACGCCCTGGGGCGTCAACCGCCGCCGCGTGGTGACCATCAACGACGGCATCCCGGGCGAGCGCTCGGTATCCGTTGCGTGCATGCACTGTACCGACGCACCCTGCCTGGCGGTGTGCCCGACCAACTGCATCTACCATACCGAAGACGGCATCGTCCTGCACAGCAAGGACCAGTGCATCGGCTGCGGCTACTGCTACTACGCCTGTCCGTTCGGGGCGCCGCAGTTCCCCGAGACCGGCATGTTCAACCACCGCGGCAAGATGGACAAGTGCACCTTCTGCGCAGGCGGCCCGGAACCGGACACCTCCGAGGCCGAATTCAAGAAGTACGGCCGCAACCGGATCGCCGAAGGCAAGCTGCCGGCCTGCGCCGAGCAATGCGGCACCAAGGCCCTGCTGGGCGGCGAAGCGAACCAGATCGCCGACATCTACCGCCAGCGCGTCGAGACGCGCGGCTATGGTCCCGAACTGTGGGGCTGGAAGATCGCCTACGGCCGGCCCAAGCGCGGCGGAGAGATCAAGGCGAAAGGCGACCTGCCGCGCACCAACCAGCTGGTCGGCGACGTGCAGAACGATCCGGGGAGGTTCCCGCAATGAACAAGCTCCGCAAGCATGCTCGTTACCTGGTACTGGCGCTGCCTTTGCTGCTCACCGGTTGCCTCGAGGTCGACCAGTTCCCGGGGTGGCTGCACGGCGAGTACGCCGGCAAGGAAGACGACCGGCACTTCCACAGGCGCTTCCACAACGACCGCCTGGCCTGGTCGGCCACGATCCAGGACCGCGCCATGAAGCAGAACGAATACAACCGGGCCAACCCGTAAGGAGCCGACGATGCCGACCAATTCCATGCGGTCCAGCGCCAATGCCCTGCGTGCCTCGCTGGTCCTGATCGTCGCGCTGGCGCTGGTGCTGCTGTCTGCGCTGCTGCTGCCTTCGGCCTGGGCCGGCGTGCCCAACGAAAAGGCCAAGCCGGCCTACGCCGAGGAGCAGACCATGCTCCAGATCGAAGGCGATTCGGTCGTTCCGGAACCCGGACTGATGAATCCATCCTCCGGCCGGGTCCATATGGACCGCCATTTCCTGGGCCAGTACGGCGCCACCGAGGCCAACTTGATCGTCCAGCGTGGCGGCAATACCTGGCGCCACCTGCGCAACGGGCCGCTGGCCAGCATCGCCGGCTTCATCCTGCTGGCGGTGCCGCTGCTGATCTTCGTGTTCTACAAGGCGGTGGGCGGGGCGAAAGAAGTGCCCGAATCCGGGCGCCGCATCAAGCGCTTCACCGCCTGGGAGCGCCACGTGCACTGGGCTACGGCCTACAGCTTCATCGCGCTGGCGATCACCGGCATCATCATCATGTACGGCAAGAAGATCATGCTGCCGTGGATGGGGCACGACCTGTTCTCCTGGTTTGCCATCATCTCCAAGTACCTGCACAACTTCGTCGGGCCGCTGTTCATCGTCTGCTCGGTGCTGATGTTCATCACCTTCGTGCGCCGCAACTTCTTCAAGCGCCAGGACTGGCAGTGGGTGAAGCAGGGTGGCGGCATCGTGTCGCACAAGCACCCGCCGGCCGGCTTCTTCAACGCAGGCGAAAAGGCCTGGTTCTGGCTGGGCGTGACCCTGTTGGGCATCCTGATGTCGATCACCGGCCTGGTGCTGGACTTCGTCACCTTCGGCCAAACGCGCTATGTGCTGCAGGTGGCGAATGCCTTGCACGTGGCCGGTTCCGCCCTGTACATCGCCGCGGCCATGGGCCACATCTACATCGGCACCTGGGGCACCCCGGGGGCCTACCAGGCCATGCGCGAGGGCACGGTGGACGAGAACTGGGCCGCGGCCCACCATTCGCTGTGGCTGGAGCAGGTAAAGAACGGCACCGCCACCGACCCGGCCCACCGCCCGCATCCGGACGCCACGCCGCCGCGTCCGGCGCCTCGGCCGGGCCCGGCACATTGAGGACCACCATGAAAGCATCCACTATCCTGATCCATGGCGGCCTGGCCGCACTGGCCGTCTTGGCCAGTGCTTGCGACCGCGGCCGCCCTCCGAGCCTGGACGGCATCGTGCAGACCAAGTATCCCGGCCAGGTGTCGGCCGGCGGCGCCACCAGCGGCACGATCATCGCGCGCACCGCCAAGCCCGCGGTGGACGCCACGTATGCCGGCGGCACGCCGGGCCACGCCGGCGGCGCCGGCGGCACCAGCTCGGGCGCCGCCACCGCCGGCACCGTGATCGAAACCGGCCAGGGTCCGAGTTCCGGCGTGACGCCGCCCAGCGGCGCCCAGGCGGGTACCCGCGAAGCGCAGGGCGACTATGCGGCCCCGAAGGCACCGGCGCCGGGCACGGTCGAGGCGCCTGCGGCGACCAACATCGCGCCCAATGCACCGGCCGCGCAAGGGACCCTGGGGAGACAGCAATGACCCGCTTTTCCGCAATCAGCATGATGCTGGCCGGCTTGCTGGCCAGCAGCGCGGCTTCGTGGGCGGCACTGCCGAAACCCGCCCTGACACCGGCCCAGCAACAGGAAGCGGCCGCCAAGAAAGCGGCCGCCGACGCCAAGGCGGCCAAGGACAAGGAGGCGCTGGCGGCGTCGATGGACGCGCTCAGCGCGCGCTGGAGGTCGCAGGCGGCGTCCAAGGGCTGGAAGATCACCCCGCCGGTGACGATCGCCGCTGCGCCGCCCGGCGCGGCGGCGCCGGGCACGGTACCCGGCGTTGCCGGACCGGGCACGATGGCCCCTGGCGCCGTGGTGAACACGATGCCGCCGGGCGCGGCGCCGCCCGCCGGCCTGCACCGCAAGCTGCCGG